>CAZPUJ010000450.1:0-9675 GCA_964589725.1 uncultured Planctomycetaceae bacterium | reverse complement strand
GACGCAATTGCCGAAGATGTGCTTGTCACTGGGCGGGGGCGTCGCCGGGATGATCGGTCACACGCAGCCGCGCCGGGTCGCCGCGCGCACCATTGCCGCGCGCGTCGCCGAGGAGATCGGCACTTCGCTTGGTGACTTGGTCGGCTACAAAATCCGCTTCACGGATGCGACGCAACCGAAGACGCTCATCAAGCTGATGACCGACGGCGTGCTACTGGCGGAAACACGCGCCGATCGCTTCCTCGATCAATACGACACGATCATTGTTGATGAGGCTCATGAGCGCAGCCTAAATATCGACTTCTTGCTCGGCTATCTGAAACGACTGCTGCCGAAGCGGCCGGAGCTGAAGGTCATCATCACGTCGGCGACGATCGACGCCGCTCGGTTCGCCGAGCACTTCGGTTCAACGGCCGGACCGGTTCCAATTATTGAAGTGTCCGGTCGCATGTATCCGGTCGAAGTTCGTTGGAGACCGTTGACCGAATGGCGAGCGGGGGGCGTCAGCCCCCTGATGCGTCCAGAGTCTGCCGACGATTTTGCGGTGCCCGACCAACCCATCAGGCGAGACCAACCCATCAGGGGGCTGACGCCCCCCGCTCGCCAGGATGTCGACGAACTCGATCCGCAACAAGCGCTGCTCGACGCCGTCAAGGAACTGACCAGCGAGCGAATCGCCGACATCCTGATCTTCATGCCGACCGAGTGGGACATCCACGAAACGGCCAAGCTGCTGCGAAGTCGCCACGCCGGAGGCTCGACCGACGAGTTCGACATTCTGCCGCTGTACGCTCGGCTATCGTTGCAGGAGCAGCGGCGCGTCTTCGAGCCGAAGGCCGGTCGCCGCCGCATCGTGATCGCCACGAATGTGGCCGAGTCGTCGCTGACGGTGCCGGGCATTCGAGCCGTTATCGACACTGGCACGGCGCGCATCAGTCGCTATTCGCCGCGCACGAAAATGCAGCGGCTGCCGATCGAAGCGATCTCACAAGCGTCAGCCGATCAACGTCAAGGCCGCTGCGGACGCATCGGGCCGGGCGTTTGCATCCGGCTCTACAGCGAAATGGATTACAACGGCCGCGAAAAATACACGCTTCCGGAAATCCTACGGACGAATCTCGCCTCGGTCATTTTGCAAACGCAGTCGTTGAACTTGGGACCGCTCGAAGACTTCCCATTCCTCGAACCGCCGAAGTCGACCGCGATTCGAGACGGCTACAAAACTCTTTTCGAACTGGGAGCTGTCAACGACCACGATGAACTGACTGATCTCGGACGCAAGCTCGCGAAGCTGCCGGTCGATCCGCGCATCGCCCGGATCATTCTGGCAGGACACGACGAAGCTTGCCTCCACGACATCCTGATCATCGCTGCTGCTCTGGAAGCTCAAGACCCGCGCGACCGGCCGATCGACAAGCAACAACAAGCGGACGAAAAGCACAAACAGTTTCAGCACCAAGACTCGGACTTCCTGGGCTATCTCAAGCTGTGGGACTATTACCATCACCTGAAGGACACACTGTCGAAGAGCCAATTGCGAAAGGCCTGCCAGCAAAACTTCCTGTCGTTCAACCGGCTGCGTGAGTGGGCGGACTTGCATCGGCAGCTTGTTGAGTTGGTCGAAGAATCAGGATTGAAGGTGCGAGCGCGGCGCTGGCGAGATTCGGCTCCCGAAGAGTCCCTTTCCCCCCGCGAGAGGGTGGCCGAAGGCCGGATGAACGTTGAGCGGCCAAACGATTATCGAGCGCGGAACAGCAGCGACAAGCAAGTCGACAACCAAGAGCCTCAACCGCAGACCGCATCCCTCACCCCGACCCTCTCCCAAAGGGAGAGGGACAAAGGCGACAGTTCACCCGCGATTCACCGCGCACTGCTAACCGGCTTTCTGGCGAGCATCGCCTGTAAAGACGGCGAGACGTCCGAGTACTCGGCGGCGGGCGGATTGAAAGCGACACTCTGGCCTGGATCGAGCGTTGGCCGCAAAGGGGGTACGTCGAAGCCGAAGTGGCTCGTCGCGGCGGAAGTGGTCGAGACAAGCAAGCGATATCTCCGCACGGTCGCTCGCATCGACCCCGTGTGGGTCGAATCACTGGCCGAGCACCTGGTGACGCGAACACACAGCGAGCCGCATTGGGACCGGCAAGCCGGTTCGGCAATGGCGTTTGAAAAAGTCTCGCTGTTCGGGCTGATGATCGTACCGCGTCGGAAAGTCCGCTTGGGCCGCATCGATCCTCCGACCGCTCGGCGGCTGTTCATTCAGCATGCGCTGGTCGAAGGCGACTTCGAGTCGAATGCCGCGTTCTTTGTTCACAACCGGATGTTGATCGAAGAACTGGAAGAGCTGCGCGTGAAGTCACGTCGGTCCGACTTCTTGAAAGGCGAAGAGGCGCAGTTCGAGTTCTACAATCAGCGATTGCCGGAAGACGTTGTCGATGGACCGAGCATGCAGAAGTGGTGCCAACAAGCAAAACCATCGACACAGGCGAGCGGGGGGCGTCAGCCTCCCGGTTCAAGAGAGTCAGAACCTTCCAGAGCAAAGCCTCCGCAACCAACCGGGGGGCTAACGCCCCCCGCTTGCCTGTTCTTGTCGCGCGATGACTTGCTCAACCCAGAGCGCGAGGCCGCGTCGCCTGAAGACTTCCCGAACGAGATCAAACTCCGCCACATGAGCGTGCCACTCGAATATCGGCTGGAGCCGGGCGAGGCGATTGATGGCATCACGATCTCGGTGCCGCAAGAAGGATTGAATCAGTTGGACTCGCGGCGACTCGGCTGGCTTGTGCCGGGGTTGCTCGAAGAAAAACTCACGGCCCTTATCAAGTCGCTCCCGAAGGAGCTACGACGGCACTTCGTCCCTGTCCCCGACACCGCGCGCGAGGTGCTCAAGCAAATCCGCTTCGGCGAAGGAGACGTCACCGCAGCGATGGCCGCGATCTTGTCGAAGATCTCTGGTCAGCGAGTGAACGTCGAAGACTTTCGCGAAGCCCAGCTGCCGCCACATCTGCGGATCAACATTCAGGTGTTGGGTGCGGAAGGAAAGAAACTCGCCGCAGGCCGCGACCTGGATGAACTGTGGAGCAAGCTGGGTGCGAAAGCCTCGGCCAGTTTTTCGGCCATTGATCACGTGGCCTGGAATCGCGACGGACTGACTGATTGGGATTTTGAATTATTGCCGGAATCCGTCGACTTCGAGCACAGCGGACTGCGGCTCAAAGGATTCCCGATGCTGGTCGATCGGGGTGAAAGTGTCTCGCTGCGACTGTCCGATTCAGCCGACAAAGCCGCGTACGAAACACGAGCCGGCCTGCGTCGTCTGTTTGTGCTGCAAACCGTTCGCGACTTGAAGAAGCATGTGCAGCATTTGCCCGATCTGAGCCAATGGCAATTGTTGACCGCGACTTTGCCGGACAAAGGTCGCCTGGCTCAGTTACTTGCAGAATTGATTGCAGAGCGAGCGCTGTTCGGGAGGATGGGCACTCTTGCCCGTCCCGACCGCGTGCTCGCAACCGAAGCGACGGGCAAGAGTGCCCATCCTACACCGCGCACGAAAACACAGTTTCAGGAACGAGTCGGCGCTGCGAAGCTGCGGATTCCTGCGGCCGTACAAGAGGTCATCGAACTCATCGGTCCGTTGTTGACCGCATACACCGAAGCCCGCCGAGCTGTCGAAGGCTGCAAGCTGCCGTTCGCGACCGCCGCCGTCGCCGATTGTCGAACTCAACTCGCTCGGCTGACTGAGGCCGGATTCCTGGTGGAAACTCCGTGGGACTGGCTGGAGCAGTTACCGCGATACTTCCAAGCGATCGCATTGCGATTGAAAAAACTCATCGCCGGCGGCCAAGCTCGCGATCAGCGCTGCGCCGCCGAAATCGATCCACGTTGGCGTCGTCTTGTCGAACGCCTCGACGCCAACCGCGCCGCGGACCGCTACGATCCGGAGCTCGTCTCTTGCCGTTGGATGCTCGAAGAACTCCGTGTGTCGCTCTTCGTCCAAGAATTGCGAACCGCGATTCCGATCTCGCCGCAACGGTTCGATAAACAATGGGAGCGCAATTCGGCCACGGCCTGCCGCCCGTGAGTCACATGTTTCGCATGGGCGTGAGGTCACGGCACAGTGAGTCTTCGGTCACGCCGCGACCGTTTTTGAGACGGACGAAAAGATCGGTGCCTGTTGATGTCAATGTCTCGGAAGCCTTATCATGGTGCGGATACGTTGCCGACGAGAGGGAGGATCGACAATGCTGAGCCTTCAAGGCCAGTCGCAGCGCGTTTGTAGCGGGATGCTGCGACGAGACGTGATTCGCGCGGCGGGCGCGGGTTTGCTGGGAACCAGCTTGCCCAAACTGCTCGCGGCGGAAGAGGCCGGAGCGGTCGTCAGGCCGCGGGCCAAGTCGGTCTTGTTTCTGTTTCTGTTCGGTGGCCCCAGCCAGCTCGAAACATTCGACATGAAGCCGGAGGCTCCCGCCGAGATTCGTGGGCCGTATCAGCCGATCGCATCGCGGACGTCCGGTTTGCGCGTGTGCGAGCATCTCCCCAAATTGGCAGCTCTGTCGGACAAGTACGCCGTCATTCGCACGCTGACGCATGGGCAGAACGATCACAACGCCTGCCATCTCATCCAGACGGGCCATGAGATGCCTCCTGCGGAGCGCGGCGCGGCGAAAGTCAACGCGACAGAGAAGGACTGGCCGGCGTTCGGCTCCGTGTTGGAGTACCTCGATCAGCGTACGGATCAGCGGCGTCCATCAGATCAGCGGCGGGACTTCCCGAGCTATGTGTATCTGCCGAATCGTTGTGGACATATTCAGGGCTATGACCGACTGGGGCAGTACGCCGGTTGGTTGGGTCGGTCCTACGACGCGTTGGCGACCACGATCGCCAAGCGTGACGCAAAAGACAATCCTTACTTCCGCAATTGCGATGATGCGGAATTGGACTTCCGGATTCACGGCGTCGAAACTCATGCCGCACTGTCGGTCGACCGATTGGTCCGCCGCGTGAGTTTGCTGGAACAGTTCGATGCGGGTCGACGACAGCTCGATCAGTCGCGAGCCGCATTCGAATTCGACCGCACGCGCGAACGTGCGCTGGCTCTCGTCACGTCGGAGAAGATGCGTGCCGCATTCGATATTTGCCGCGAATCGGCGACCCTGCGCGATCGCTACGGCCGGCATCTGTTTGGCCAGTCGGTGCTGATGGGACGACGTATGATCGAAGCCGGAGCTCGTTTCGTGACCGTGCTATGGGACGCTCCCGACGGATATAGCTGGGACAGCCACATTCACTCAAACGACGTTGACAAGTACCTGCTGCCCGGACTCGACCAATCGGTATCGGCGCTGCTCGAAGACATGAACGATCGCGGATTGCTCGACGAAACGCTGGTCGTGTGCCTGGGCGAGATGGGCCGCACGCCGCGAGGCAACTCGACGTGGGGCCGCGGTCACTGGAGCTACTGCTTCCCCGCCATGCTGGCCGGAGCGGGCATTCGCGGCGGCATCACCTACGGCCGCTCGGACAAAGACGCCGCGTTTCCCGCTGATCATTCCGTCAGCCCCGAGAACCTCGCCGCCACGATTTTTCACGCACTCGGCATCTCGCCTGAAGCGCGCATTCACGATGCTCTCGGCCGCCCAGTGCCGATCATGCAGGGTGGCGAGCCGCTGCACGAGTTGTTCGCGTAGCCTTTGGAGCCTCCATGCGTCCCGTCACGATGCGCGTCCTGTTTTGTTGTCGTGCTGCTTGATCGTCTCGGCCACAGCAGATGAACCCGTAAGCCACACAAGATTCACCGAGCACCTCTCCCCGCATCGGGGGAGAGGGGACCAGAAATACGAACGTGTGCAGGAGATTCAATTCAACCCTTCAAGAGACCAAGGATTTCCTCCGCCGTCCGTCCTGGCGTCGGTGAGCGACAGATCGCACCGCTCACCGCGACGCGACGCGCGCCGGCGGACTTCGCGTCGTCAATGTTGTCGAGCGAGATGCCGCCGATCGCGAACCAGGGAAGAGTGATCTCGGCGGCGACTTGGCGAACGAAGTCCAATCCGGCGAGTTGCTCAAACGATTTGGTGCCGGACGTGAAGACCGGGCCGACGCCGAGGTAGTCGGCTCCGTCGAGCACTGCTTGCCGGGCTTGCTCAATCGTGTGCGTCGAGACGCCGATCAAGCGATGCGGGCCAACGATGCGGCGGGCATCGCGCACGGAGAGTTCGTTTTGGCCGACGTGGACTCCATCGGCATCGGTCGACACGGCGATGTCGGCTCGATCATTCATGATGAAAAGCGCACCGGCCTGGTGAGTCCATTCACGCACGCGCCCGCCGAGTTCGATGATCCGTCGGTCGCTGGCATCTTTTTCGCGAAGCTGCACGAGGCCGACTCCCACGGCCAGAGCCTCTCGCACGGCCGGGCCGATGCCGTGATGGCACAGCGAATCGGTGGCCAACAAGTACAGATCGCAACTGGCGAGCCGATCACACGCAGCCAGCGTCGCGGCCAACGCTTTCTCGATGGTGTAGAGACGATAACGGAGTTGTTCCAGATGCGCCGGCAACTGAGGATCGGCCAGCCGTGACGCGACGAGTTTAGAAAACTCTTCGAGTGTGCGGAGTGCTTCTTCGACACGACGGCAATTCGCTTGCACGATGTCTTGAGGCAGCCGACGTATCTGTTCGCGAGCCGTTTTGATTCGAGTACCGACATCGCCCGGCGTGTCTCGCGATGCCACCAGGCCCAGCCGATCGAGCGTCTGCAATCGTTCGGTCAGTTCGTGCCGCAATTCTTTCAGCAGCCGCGACAGATGCGCATCGTCGAGCGAGAACCGGACGAAGTCTTCGACGACGCGCAGACCTTCGCGAGCACGATTGGCGGCGGCGTCAAGCACTCGCAGGGTGTCGGTGTGATCGGTCTCCGTCGGCGCCTGCCAGCGGATTTTGAACTCCACCGGCAACGGCTCCGTCGGGATGCCGGCGTCTTTAGCCACTTGCTGAACGATTCGATTCGGCCCGATCCCGAATTGATCGAAGAAGCAGCCGATCGCATCGTCAACCATCGCCAGCGCCGACAACAAATGCTCGGTGCCGACCGACGGCTCGACGCCCATCCGCGCGACCAACGTGCGAGCTTCGATCAACACATCCGACAACGTCGGACTCAGCGGCACCGGAACGGGTGGTTGCAAAGTCGCCGCGAGATTGGGTGGCTGCGGAAACGCCGTCGCCAACTTGTCGGCATCAATTCCGCTTCGCCGCATCAGGTCGGACGCTCGCGTTTCGTCCAGCGTCAGCGCCCAGAGCAAGTGCGTTGGCTCGACCCCGACCGCTCCGGCGGCCCACGCGATCCCGCCGGCGGCTTCGAGTGCTCGCATCGCTCCCGGCGTCAATCCAGAGTCCGACATAGCGTCCCATCCGCAGCAATGAGAGGATCGGGTTGGCACGGCCCGATGCTCGTCCACGACTGAGTTTTTGAATTTCCTGACACTAACGAATTCCAGGTGCGAACACCCGAGGCCCCCGTTGGGCTTGTCCCAACGGAGCCGTGACTGGCCGGCTACCGATGCCGCAGCCACGCTGACCTCGCCCCCGTGGGACTTGTTCCCACGGAGCGAATGACTGGTTAGCTTCGGAATCGTTGCTCCCGTGGGGACAAGCCCCACGGAGAGCCTCACGCCAAGAGAAACGGTGTTTGGTAGCTCTCCAGTCAGGGCTCCGCCGGGACGAGCCCGACGGTGGCCAATCTCAACGACACACCAGGAATTCGTTCGCGTCTGTGAATTTCAAATTGAGCCATTGAACAGTTTGGCCAGTTGAACGCAGGGGTTCAATTGCTGGTCTCGTTTAACAAAGCGATGCCTGAAACAACTCGCCGTCTCAGACGCTTCGAATTCAAATTCAAATGAAATCCAATACGGCGCGGCCTGTCGAGACTGACGGGATTCCTTGTGTTTCGCAATATCGAGTTGCCAGACGCTTGGCCAAATCGAACACTATGCGCGACGGAATCTGGATGTCACTGAGCAGAAAACGTGACGGTGATTTGTCGGCGGCAGCGAGGCGTCAACGCGGCGTTGCCTTCGACCGGCTCGAGGCAAACCAAGGGGAAACGAAATGTACGAACGATTCACCGATCGAGCTCGCAAGGTGATGCGGTTGGCCAACCAGGAGGCTCAGCGCTGGAACCACGAGTACATCGACACCCAGCATCTGTTGCTCGGCCTGCTGCGAGTGCCAGAGGGCGTTGGAGCTCAAGTGTTGATGAAACTGGGCTTGAAGTTGGAAGACGTCCGCAAAGAGGTGCTCGATTTGCTAGGTCTCGGCGAAGGCGAATAGGGATCCTGCCTGAATGCCAATCCGTCGCCGCCGGTTCGCAGCAAGTGCCTCATACACCGCGAACGTCCACAACAAGTGAACCGATTCCACTGCCGCACACCCGGCTGCCTACACCAACCGGGAAGCAACGTCGACTGCTCGCATCTCAGCGTCTGCCAGGGCGCGTTGGGAAAAGACGTCCTCGTGCTGCATGCGACACCGTGAGTCTTGAAATGCACACCTTGTCGCACTTCTGGTCCAGGACTACACTTCGCGCGCGATACAGAACCAAAAGCGAATAAGAATAAAAGACCTTGAGTTGGAAATTCTTGAATAGCCTGGCCAGTTGGCGGCATCGGTTTAATCCGAATTGCGCACTAATCCAAACTAGCCCGACGCGCAAGCGAGGGACGGGCAACAAGTTTCCCTCGCTTGCGCGTCGGGCTAGAGTGAAACACACTGTCATGGAAATCCCAGGACGGTGAGCAATCCGGGTTAACGGCTGGTGTGTTGGCTGGCGGTCGGTATCGGCGTTGGTCGCTGGAAGATACGGAGCCGAAGACCTCAAAACTGGAAAAATCGTGACGACGGCCTGGGTTGTGCAGCCTGATGGGGTGACTGCCAAATTTGGTTTGCGAAGTACCGGCCGCTTGGAACGAATTCAAGAACTAGACTCTGGGACGGAGTTTGGAGACGGCGGGACGGGCGAAATCGCAAGCGAGCAATGCCCGTTTGACACTTTGACATCACCGCGACGTGGGCGACAGCCGACGCGCAACAGCCGAGGAGAAATGGAATGTACGAACGATTCACCGACCGTGCTCGCAAGGTGATGCAGTTAGCCAACCAAGAAGCTCAACGCTTCAACCACGAGTACATCGGCACTGAGCATGTGCTACTGGGGTTGGTCAAAGAAGGTTCCGGGGTGGCCGCGAATGTGCTTAAGCGACTGGATGTCGACCTTCGCAAAATTCGCCTGGAAGTCGAAAAGATCGTCCAATCGGGACCGGACATGGTCACGATGGGCAAGCTGCCGCAAACGCCGCGAGCCAAAAAGGTCATCGAGTACGCGATGGAAGAGGCTCGCAACCTGAACCACAACTATGTCGGCACGGAACATCTGTTGCTCGGCCTGCTGCGTGAACAAGAGGGGGTCGCGGCTCAGGTGCTGATGAACCTCGGCCTCAAGCTGGAAGACGTCCGCGAAGAGGTGCTCAATCTGTTGGGTCACGGCGTCGAAGGGGGCGAGCCGACCGAACGTGCTCCCTCGGGTGGTGGCGGCACGCAGAAGCAAGGGGGCAAGAGCAAGACCCCTGCGCTCGACAGCTTTGGTCGCGACTTGACGGAACTCGCGCGCCAAGGAAAA
>CAZPUJ010000449.1:0-4962 GCA_964589725.1 uncultured Planctomycetaceae bacterium | reverse complement strand
AAGGAAGCCGGCAAGCTGCTGCGGCAAGCTCACCGAGCCGGCCTGAACGTCAAAGCGTTGTCGTTCCACGTCGGCTCGCAGTGCCTGAACCCGGCCGACTTCCGAGCCATGCTGCTGCAAGCTCGCAAGGTGTGGGACGAGGGCGTGAAGATCGGCTGCCCGCTGGAAGTGCTCGACATCGGCGGCGGCTTCCCGGCTCCGTACAAGAGCGAAGTGATCTCGCTGGAGCTGTTCTGCCGCAGCCTGCAAGAGGCCTTGGACGACACGTTCGGCGACCTGGGCGACGGCGTCCGCGTCATCGCCGAGCCAGGCCGCGGCCTCGTCGCCGAATGCGCGACGCTGATCGTGCGAGTGCTCGGCAAGTCGAACCGCAGCGGCACCATTCAGTACGTGATCGACGACGGCCTGTACGGAGCCTTCTCCGGCATTGTCTACGACCACGCCGAATTCCCGCTGCTGGTCGAAAACGCCGAGAACCGCGTCGCTCGCCCGTGCATCATCGCCGGCCCCACCTGCGACTCCGGCGACATCGTCTGCCGCGACCAACCGCTGCCCGACCTGGAAGTCGGCGAACTGGTCTTGGTCCCCACAATGGGAGCCTACTCCTCCGCCAGCGCCTGCGGCTTCAACGGACTCGACATTCCGAGGTATGTTGAGGTGGAGTAGCACATCGCCACCAACCCCACCGGGCTTGCCCCGGTGGCTCGCGGGCTTTTGCACTACTCTGATCTTCGCCAAAGATGTCGTTCTCGCAAGACGGTGAGCTATGGGACTCTTTTATTCCAACATGACCGCTTATAAACCGCCTCGGCCAGCGTTGATGGCAGCGTTGAGCCAACTCAATCGCAATGCATTCGTCAGTCCCACGATCAATGGCCACACGGTCGTTTACGATCAAGAATGCGACGAACAGAACTTCGACATCATCGAAGAATTCGGCTGCAAATTGACTGAGACCTTATCGTGCGCCGCGCTCGCCGCTGTTCTTCACGATGACGACGTCTTGTATCTTTGGCTGTTCGAGCGAGGTCAGATTTCGGACCACTACAACTCGTTGCCTCAATACTTTGATCCCGATGCCGAGCCCGGCCCTCCAGAGGGCGGTGACAGCGAACTGATTTGCCGAGCATTCGACAAAGTGGGACACGAGGCTCGCATCGAGACTTTGTTGGGAGCCGACTTACTTCAAGGCGAACTCCCGGAAATTCTCGGTGAGTTAGAGCGCCATCAAGCTCTCGCACACGAGCTTGGAATTCCGTCGTGTGCGGTGGCGATTGGCTTCGCTGCAATTGCAGAAGGCGACATTCCAGACGAGTTCAAGCAACTGGTGTTTGAGTCGGCTTCGCAGACGCCAATGTCCTGAAGTTGCAGTAGTGCAAAAGCCCGCGAGCCACCGGGGCAAGCCCGGTGGGGTTAGTGTTGGTCGCGCGCAATATTCGCGTCATTTCCTAACGCGGATATTTCCCAGATGCACGTCGGGAAAGTGGATGCCGTAGAGCCGCAAGCCGTCGAGTAGCCGTGGCGGAGGTTGGGCACTCTTGCCCGACTGTGCTTTTTATCGCCGTGCGGACGGGCAAGAGTGCCCATCCTACACGTCAGTCGGTGACGATTCCCAACTCGGCTTTCACGTCTGCCAGGCTTTTCGAGCGGCCGTCTTTGACTTGCTGACGCGCTCGAGCCAGCGACGCGATAAAGGCCGGATCGAGTTCTTGCTCCAGCCAATCGAGGTCGTCTTCGTCCAAGTCCAAGCGAGAGACCAACGCGACGGGGCGGCCCCCTTCGACCAAGATAATGTGGTCTTCATTGCGACGAATAAGCTCTTCGGTCGAAAGATCTTTGCTGGCGACGAGTGTTTTCATGGGTTCTGCTCCAAAGTCGTGTCACGTCCCTTCTCGATGATCCGCAAGACATTCACAACTTGGTTGTTGTCATCGACGTCATAATACACGCGAAACTCATCAACTCGTAGACGGTACTGACACCAGAACGGTTCGACCATCCGTTTGATCTGGCTCTTGCTGACTTGTTGCGGCTGATGGGCCAGTTGCTGCTCAAGACTCTTTGTGACGCGAGTCCGATCGAAAATACGCAGATCCTTCAGGTCATGCTGCGCTTCGTCGGTGAGTCGAATCTCAAAGGGCATCCGCTCGCTCCCAAAGCACGTCCTCATTGAAGGCCAAGATGTTAGCGACGCGACTCACACGAAGTCATTTCCTGACACGGATGTTTCTCAGAGGCACATCGGGAAAGTGGATGCCGTAGAGCCGCAAGCCATCGAGTCCGCCCAAGGCGGATTGGACATCCGGCCAATCGATGTCGAAGAACAGAAGCGTTCGATGCGTTGAAGCCGAAGGCTTGAACACCATCGGTTAGTCTCACCGCAGGATCGAAAGTCCTGCGCCGAGCGTTGTCGAACTTTCGTGATCCCAACTTTTTTCTGTCGCGAGGCTTTGAGCCGGTTGGTCTTTCATTACAATGTTTTACGGTCGTGCTCGGATGCCGACCGTTCTTCTCGCACTGCGGCGATTGGCGAAGCGTTCCTCGGTAAGCGAATGCAGCCACGCCGAGTTCTTCAGGATGCGATCATGTTTTACGGCAAAGACATCACTACACGTTGGGATCTGAGCGCGCCGCCTTCGGGGGGCATTTTGGGCCGCTGGGGCCTGCTCGGACTGGCTTAGCTTCTTATCCCTCTAGCGCAGGCTTCGTATCGAGACAAAATGCAGCACCACGTTCGCTTTGACGGGAAGTTGTTGATTCTGGGGTGTGGAAGCGTGGCTCAATGCACGATCCCGCTCTTGCTCAGGCACATCGAGATGCCGGCGGGACGAGTCACCGTCCTGGACATGCGGGATAACCGCGAGTTGATTACGTCGGCGCTCGGCCGTGGTGTGAACTTCGTGCAGGAGCGACTGACGAAGGGCAAGTTCCGCGAGCAACTCGGCCGTTTTTTGGGGCCGGGCGACATTCTGATTGACCTCGCATGGAACTTGCAGACCACCGAATTGCTCGACTGGTGCCGCCAACACGGCGTGCGGTACATCAACACGTCGGTCGAAGTCTGGGATCCCTATCAAGGAATGTCTCGCCGGCCGATCACCGAACAGACGCTGTATCACCGGCACATGCAGCTTCGGAAGATGATCGACCGTTGGGGTGACAATCACGGCCCGACGGCGGTGCTCGATCATGGAGCAAATCCCGGACTCGTGTCGCACCTCACAAAACGGGCGTTGATCCAAATCAGTCAACGAATCTGTGCGACCAACCCGAATGACCCGCGAGCCACCGAACTTTGCCGCGCCGTTGAAGGACAAAGATTCAATGATCTGGCTCGCCTGACCGGCGTGAAAGTCATTCACGTCAGCGAGCGAGACACTCAAAAGGCAAACCTGCCGAAAGGCTCCGATGAGTTCGTCAACACCTGGAGCGTGGAGGGCCTCTACGAAGAGGGCATCGCGCCGGCCGAGTTAGGTTGGGGCACTCACGAACGCAAGCTCCCGTCGGACGCGCTGCAACACGAGCGTGGTCCTCAAAATCAAATCTGCCTCGAACGCCGCGGCATGAACACGTGGGTCCGGTCCTGGTGCCCGTCCGGCGAGATTCGCGGCATGGTGATTCGCCACGGCGAAGCGTTCAGCATTTCGGAACGACTGACCTGCTTCGACGAGCAAGGTCACGCGATCTATCGACCGACGGTGCATTACGCCTACTGCCCGTGCGATGACGCCATCGGCTCGCTCAATGAACTGCGTCAAAGCGAATACCGCAGGCATCGCCACGAACGGATCCTGCGAAACGAGATCGTCTCCGGTCGTGACGAATTGGGTTGCCTGCTGATGGGCCATGATTTCCACTCGTGGTGGATCGGAAGCCTGCTGGACATCAACGAGACAAGGCGCTTAGTCCCCGGCCAGACTCCGACCACGTTGCAAGTCGCTTCTTCCGTGCTGGGTGCGCTCTTCTGGTTGATTCGCAATCCCGATCAAGGCGTGAATCTGCCGGACGATTTGCCGCACGAAGAGGTGCTGGAAGTCGCGATGCCGTACTTAGGTCCATTCCGTTCGCATCCCGTCGATTGGTCGCCAAACGGCTTTCACAAGAACGGCAACGGTCCGGTGGCTCACCACGGCAGCGGTGTCGCGAATAACGGCTCACCGAAGAAGACTCGCCACATCAACGACGATGACCACGAAGGCTGGCAGTTCGACCATTTCCTAATCGCCACCTAGCCGAGATAATCACGGTGGTCGCGAAACTTGGAGGTGAATCATGGATCTCTTCCACGAATTCCAACGCAACATCACTCGCCGTTACTTCTTCTCGCAGGGCTCGCATGCCGTCGGTTGGGCAGCGCTCGCATCGCTGATGGGACAAGACCGTCGCGGCGGCGTCTCGAACGCGGCCGAGGCGACGAAACCAAGCGCCCTCTTGAAGACCAACCTCGCTCACTTCGCGGGGAAGGCCAAGCACGTCATTTATCTGCACATGGTTGGCGGGCCGCCGCAGATGGATTTGTACGACTACAAGCCGGTCATGAACGACTGGTACGACAAAGACCTGCCCGATTCGATTCGTCAGGGGCAGCGGCTGACGACAATGACCAGCGGCCAAGCGCGGTTTCCGATTGCACCGTCGAAGTTCAAGTTCGAGCAAGTCGGCGAATGCGGCATGTGGGTCACGGAGCTGTTGCCGTGGACCAAGAAAATGGTCGACGACATGTGCTTCATCCGCAGCATGCACACCGAGGCCATCAACCACGAGCCGGCGATCAGCTACATTCAAACCGGCAACCAAATCACGGGCCGGCCGTGCCTCGGTGCGTGGACGTCGTATGGACTTGGCTCGCTGAATGAAGACTTGCCGGCGTTCGTCGTGATAGTCGCGAAGCCGACGAACACCGAGCAGGTGCAAGCCATCTCCGCGCGATTGTGGCAAGCCGGCTATCTGCCGGGCGAGCAT
>CAZPUJ010000448.1:0-11056 GCA_964589725.1 uncultured Planctomycetaceae bacterium | reverse complement strand
GCATGTTGACAAGATGACTTTCCTGCATTCGATGTATTTGCGGCAAAACAATCATGCTCCGGCGGCGATCGAATTGATGTGCGGCACCAACCGCCCCGGACTACCGAGCATGGGAGCCTGGCTGACCTACGGCCTCGGTGCGGAGAACCAGAACCTGCCGTCGTTCGTCGTGCTGCACGACACGCGGCCGCGCGGCGACGATCAGATTTGGTCCGCGGGTTTCCTTCCTAAGAGCTATCAGGCTTTGACGCTAGACGCTCGCCGCAAGGAGGCCATCGACAACCTGGCTCGCGACGCGAAACACAGCGACGTGCAACAACGATCACAACTTGATTTGATCCGGCAGTTGAATCAGGAGCACGCGGCAACGCGGCCGACTCAGAATGACCTCGCCGCGCGAATCAATTCCTACGAGCTGGCCTATCGGATGCAGATGGCGGCTCCCGATGCACTCGATCTTTCCAAGGAAGCTGACACGACTCACAAGATGTATGGCCTCGATCAGCCCGAGTGTGCGACGTTCGCACGGCAATGTTTGATCGCTCGGCGGCTCGTCGAACGGGGCGTGCGATTCGTGCAAATTTTCGCGGGCAAGGGCGTCGGCGGTGACGGAAGCGTGAACGACGTTCCGTGGGATTGTCACAGCGACGTGCAAACCAACCACCGCTCCTGCGGGCTGCACACGGATCAGCCGGCTGCGGCACTGCTCGCGGACCTGGCATCGCGTGGGCTGTTGGAATCGACGCTCGTGATTTGGGGCGGCGAATTCGGCCGCACGTCGGATTCACAAGGCGCGAAAGGCCGCGACCACAACCCGAACGGCTTCACGATCTGGCTGGCCGGCGCCGGCGTGAAAGGAGGTTTCCATTACGGAGCCACCGACGATTTCGGCTATAAGGCGGTCGAAAATAAAGTCCACGTCAACGACCTGCACGCGACGTTGCTTCACTTGCTCGGACTGGAGCACACCAGGCTGACCCACCGCTTCAACGGCCGCGATTTCCGTCTGACCGACGTAGGCGGCGAACTGATCGCCGACATCCTCGCGTAAGCGAAGGATTTTCTCACTCGCACGCCGCAGCCCAACGCCACGAGCATCGCCGCGATGGCGACACCCTGCCAAACGAAATGAGCCAGCACGATCACCAGCCGCTCTTGAATCATTTTGGGCAGCCAAATCATGTGAGATCCCTTTGCGAACTTACTGAACCTTGTTCAGAACCAGGCAATCGAGCAACTTGTCGGCCAGGCGTAGGCGTCCGACCTACTTGCCGGCATCGCCCGGGGCGAACTTCTTCAACGTCGGCTCGATGATCTCCGGCGGGAGGAACGACTTGAGTTGTTCGGCGGTGCCGTTGCGGCCCAGGCTGGCGATCTGCTTGATCAGGCTGCTGGAAATGTGCGAGTACTTTTCGCTGGCCATGAGGAACACGGTCTCAATCGCCGGGTCGAGGGCTCGATTCGCCAGCGTCATCGTGAACTCCATTTCGATGTCGGTCAGCGTGCGGAGGCCGCGGAGCATGACCGCCGCGCCGCATGAACGCACGAAGTTCACGGTCAGACCCTCAAAGCATTTCACCTCGACGTTGCGAAACGGCACGAGCACTTGCCGAACCATCGATTCACGCTCTTCCGGCGAAAGCAGCGGTTTTTTTTCCGGGTTAATGCCGATGCCCACCGTCAACATCTCGAACAAGCTCGCCCCGCGGCGGATGATGTCCAAATGCCCCAGCGTCAATGGGTCGAAGCTGCCGACGTACGCGGCGTGTCGCGGATTGAGTTCGGACATCGTCGGCCTTTCGCATCGTGGGACAGATTTTCAACCGACTGGGCAGGTTGAAAACCTGCCTCACTTTGCGCGGCAGCTTAGCCAATTCCACGTCAATTTGCCCACAAACACGATGGTCGCGGATTGCTAAGTCATCACCAAACTCCGAGTCAGCCGATTCACGGAGTCACGAGCCTCACGCAACTCGTCTTGTGTCGATTTTCCAAACAGCCCTACCATTGATCGCTTTTTCGCGGGTCCGAGGCGTGTTACGGGAATCAGGGATGATTCGCCGACTGAGTCAATTCTTTAAGCCAGTTTTGCTGGCCGTGCTGGTGCTGGCACTGCTGCCTTGCGTGGCCGAGGTGTGGCTGCGCTGGCAGGAATTCCGGGCCGGGCGGCCGTTGCTGTCGAGCGATCCGCGATCCGACCTGCTCGCGCCGTCGTGGACGACACATCGTCAGCTTAAGCCGCTGCGGAGAATCACCGCGAAGAATCCCGACACGGGCGAGCCGTTCGAAACGCAGACCAATAGTTTCGGCATGCGCGGGCCGGAGCCGGTCGTGCCCAAGCCGACGGGGTTGGTGCGAGTGCTCGTCGTCGGCGACGAGACGATGGTTGGATTGGAGGTCGCGGACGGCGACACGTTTGCCGCTCGGCTGGAAGAGCAATTGCGGAAGTCGCTGCGACAGCCGGTGGAGGTGCTGAACGGGGCCGTGCCCGGCGATTGTCCGTTGCTGGCGGCGCTGCGGCTAAAGCACGAACTGAGCGCCTTGCGGCCCGACCTGGTGATTTGTCACTTCGACATGACGGACGTCGCGGACGATTATTTGCTTCGACGACACACGCTGCTTGGTCGCGGCGACGAGCCGCTGGCCTGTCCGAATCCGCTGCTTGAAAAACCGGTGCGTGGCGTCGGACAGCAGTGGGGAGATCACTTCTTGATCGCCAAGTTCGCTCAGCGGGAACTGGCCAAATTCTGGCGACGCCAACGTCCCGATGAGTCGAGTCTCGACATCGATCATCCGCTCGGTAAGTACGCTTGGCTGGCGGATCAACCGCCCGATTGGTCGCAGTACATCCAACAGACGTTCGCGTCGCTGGGGGATGTCAGCCAAGCCGCCTCGGTCATGTCGAGCCGTTTGTTGGTCACAACCTGTCCGGCTCCGTGGCAAGTCTCGGCGATGGCCAGTTCCGGTCCGGGTATTCGCGAGGCGGCCGGTATTTCGACCGGGACTCACTTCAAAGGTCCGTTGCCGTTCCGACTGCTAGGTGAGTTCGCGAAGCAACGCAACCTCGCGCTGTGCGACTGCTCGGGAGCGTTTCGCAGCGAGCCGAATCCCGACCGGCTGTTCCTTCACAACGCTCCAGCCTTGTCGCCGGCCGGACACGAACTATACGCCACAACGGTCGCGACCTTCCTGGAAGCGAATTCCCACTCGATCCCGCCGCCGACGGCAAGTGCTGCTCCCGAACCTTCGTCCGGCCCACAACCTTCGTCCGGCCCACGTTGACACGTCGCCGCGATTCGCCGGATACTCCGCTGACGATGATTGATCGGATGTCATGCAGAACCTTCAGCAATACGTCCTTGAAACTGCTCGGCGCTCGAAAGAAGCGTCGCAAAGGTTGGTCTGCGCGACGGGACAGCAGAAAAACGCCTGGTTGCAGCGGTCGGCCGAGTTGTTGTGCAGCCGCTCGGGCGAGCTGATCGCCGCGAATCGGCAAGACGTCGACAAGGCTCCGGAGTTTGGGCTGACCTCCGCCGAGATTGACCGCCTGCGGCTTAATGCCTCGCGGCTGAATGATGTCGCGGAGACGCTCGAACAGATCGCGATGCTGCCCGATCCGATCGGTGAGGTCATCGACGGCAACGTCCGCCCAAACGGTTTGCTGGTGACTCGCGTGCGCGTGCCGCTGGGAGTTGTCTTCTTCATTTACGAGTCCCGCCCCAACGTGACCGTTGACGCGGCGGCGCTGTGCGTTAAGAGCGGCAACGCCGTGATCCTGCGCGGTGGCAAAGAGGCGTTTCACAGCAACGTCGCTTTGCACAAAGTGCTCGCCGATGCGTTGCGAGATGTCGGCTTGCCGGTCGACGCCGTGCAGTTGGTCGAGACGACCGATCGCGACGCTGTCGGACACTTCTTGCAACTGCACGAATTGATCGACATCACGATCCCGCGCGGTGGCAAATCGCTGATCGAGCGAGTCGCCGCCGAAGCGACGATGCCGGTTCTTAAGCATTTTGACGGGATTTGCCACGTGTACGTCGACCGCGCCGCGGACATCGAGATGGCGGAAGAAATCCTGATCAACAGCAAATGCCAACGTCCCAGCGTGTGTAACGCCGCCGAGTGTCTCTTGGTTCATGCCAGCATCGCGCCGGCGTTTTTGCCGCGTGCGAGTCAGGCTCTCGGCACGAAAGGGGTCGAGTTGCGTTGCTGTCCGCGATCGCTGGAACTGATCCCTCACGGCGTCACCGCGACCGAACAGGATTTTCGCACGGAGTTCCTCGACCTGAAGATGTCGGTGAAGGTCGTCGACTCGCTCGACGACGTGATCCGGCACATCAACGATTTCAGTTCGCATCACACCGACGCGATCGTGACCAACGATTTGCACGCGGCGGAGCGGTTCTGCCGTGAAGTCGATTCAGCGGCGGTGCATGTCAATTGCAGTACGCGGTTCAACGACGGCGGCGAGTACGGCTTGGGAGCCGAGATCGGCATCAGTACGGATAAGTTTCACGCGCGCGGCCCGTGCGGACTGCGCGAGCTGACCAGTTATAAGTGGGTCGTACACGGACAAGGACAGGTGCGCGGTTAGAGTTTTCGGTGTGAATTTGGCGCGCCGTGCACCCAAGTGGTTCCCTCTCCCCCGCCGCGGGGGAGAGGGAACAAGATTGCGGGCGAGGCCCGCGTTAGGGTGGGCTTGGTCTACCCAGGAGGCCACGGATGGCATCGCTGAGTCCGTCGGAATTGGTGGCATTGTTGGGACCGGCCTTGCACGAGCAGCCCGCGCCGGTGTTGTCCAATCGTACCGCGACCGTTCGCTGGCAACGCTTCGCCGACGAATTCGCGCGGACGTTGACCACTCGGCTGCGACCGCTCGTGCGAGTGGCCGTTCGCGCGCAGCCGAGCGGCGGTCACGCTCTCACGGCGGAAGCCACTGGCAGCGCGAGTGACTCGCGAGCGCTCGTTCGCTTCTGGCAAGCCAACCTTTCGCTGGAGCCCCTTGCGGTCGTGTTGTCGCAGTCGCTCGTCGCGACCTTTGTCGATCGCCTGCTCGGCGGCCGATCCGCTCCGAGTGTCGAGGAACCGACCGAGCACCGACCGCTGACCGATGTCGACCAGCAGCTTGCGAAACGTCTGTCCGACGTCGTGCGTCAGTCCGTCATCGAACACGCGACGACCGAGGCGTCGGTTGAGCTGACAGAACTTTCCCCGGGCGAAACGTCCTTCGCCGAGGCGTGGCTGCCGAATACTTGGCTGCTGCGACTTTCGTTTGACGTGCGATTCGTGCAGGGCGGCGGAACGATCGACCTTCTTCTGCCTCGCGAGGTCGCGGAAGCCTTCGCAGCTGATGCGGCAGCGCCTCAGATCGCTCAACCGGCCGACGTCACGCCGATCGCAGCGTCTCTGCAGCAGTGTTCGACGATCGTGGCCAGACTCGCGCCGCTAACGCTGTCCAGATCCGATTTGGCGAAGCTCTCGGTCGGTGATGTGATCCTGACCGAGACCGTTCCGGGCCAAGCGATTGAAGTCCTCATCGACGGCCGCCCGCGATTCTCCGCCCTGGCCGGAACGCTCAACGGCCATAAAGCCATACGGCTGCTGTCAGGGCAGAAGTAAAACGGTCGCAGATGCCGAAACCCGGCAGTCGTTTCTTGACGATCAATCGAGCCGCAACTACAAGGTTCCGGCACGTTGTTGTGCCGGCGAACGTTTCGCCCGCGCCGTGTTCAAGTCTGTTGTCGAGGAACCCAGCAATCGAAAAGTCGCACGAAAAGCCCGGCGAGAAATCGCAGAGGATTAACGAGCAGATACGCATCACGCCGGTGAGAGTCGTGGATCAAGCCGGCCACATGGTTGGCGTGATCCCCACGTTGGATGCGCAGCGATTGGCCACCGAGGCCGGTTTGGACTTGGTCGAGGTCAGCCCGAATGAGCGGCCTCCCGTCTGCCGTATCATGGACTTTGGCAAGTTCAAGTACGAGCAGAAAAGGAAACACAGCCAAAACACGAAGACGCATCAGACGCAACTGAAGGAAATTCGGCTGCGACCCAAGACCGGCACTCACGACATCGAATTCAAGCTCAAGCAGGCCCGGCAGTTCTTGGAGCACAAGGACAAAGTGAAGGTCAATGTGGTCTTTCGCGGCCGCGAAAACGCACACCACGACCGGGGCCGAGAGGTGCTTGCTCAAGTCGTAACCTTGCTGGAAGACATCGCCAAGGTGGAACAATCCGCCAAAATGGACGGAGCCAAACAGATGTCGGTCGTGCTGGCCCCGAAGAGTTGAATGTCCCTGACAAATCGGCCGGGACAGCGTGTGACAGGGACGTTGCGTCACCGAGAAAACGATTCGCGGCGTTGGTGTGTGTTCTTCGGCGTCGCCCCCTCCGGGAGTCGCCCCGCCCTTTTTCGCGGGATGAGTGGAAACGTTCGGCAACGGCCCTTATCATCCCCCGCTCTTTCGGCGGCCATTTTTTGGGGATTAAGCCTCATTGAGCCGCCGACCGTTCGTTGGTGAATGGTCCGCGCGTCCTACGAGTCAATCATGCCCAAGCAGAAGACCCATAAGGGAATCAAAAAACGCTTCAAGGTGACGGCCTCCGGGAAGGCCAAACATCGGAAGGCCAATCGTGGTCACTTGCTCAGTGCGAAATCGGGCAAGCGAAAACGGAATCTCCGCCAGGACGGCGTTTTGACCGGTTATCAAGCCGACACCGTGATCGAGGCGCTGCGTCCAATCCTGTAATTTCGCGGTGGTCAGAACAAACCGCAGCCGTCTATTGAGTGAAGAAAGTCAGTCATGCGTATTAAGTCAGGATCCATCCGCCATCGCAAGAAGAAGCGAATATTCAAAGAAGCGGAAGGCCGAGTGGGTGGCCGTCGCCGTTTGTGGCGGACGGTCATCGAGAACGTGGTCAGAGCTCGCGTCTACGCCTTCACTGGTCGTCGGATCAAGAAACGGGACGCTCGTGCCTTGTGGATCACGCGGCTGAACGCGGCCTGCGCGATGCGCGGCTTGTCGTATTCGCGATTCATTCACGGTCTGAAATTGGCTAACATCGATCTCAATCGCCGCACGCTCAGTGAACTGGCGATTCGCGAAGCGAAAGTCTTCGACGAAGTGGTCGCGCTGGTGCAGGCCGCTCTGCAAACGGCCGCCTAAGCGGCGCGCATCGTGGAGCGAGCATTGCTTTCAGGTAGTGCAACCAACCGGGGCGAAACTCACGTTGAGTGAGAATGCCTTGAGAGGACTCCCGATGAGCTCGTTGCAACCATTCGACGAGTTTGAAGCCGCCGCGTTGGCGGCGATTGCCGACGTGAAAGAGGCGACGGCGTTGGAGGCGGCTCGCGTCGAATTCCTGGGCAAGAAAAGCGGCCGGATCAAAGCGCTGCAAGAATTGCTCGGCAAGGCAAAGCCTGATCTGCGGCCGGCGTTCGGAGCGAAATTCAATGACGTGCGGCAACGGGTCACCACGGCTTTGGAAGCACGACAAGTGGAACTCGCCAAGCCGAAAGCGTCGCTCGCGGGCATCGACATCAGCCTGCCCGGCGAACCGCTGCGACTCGGACGCCGGCATCCGCTGACGCAAACGATGGACGAATTCCGAGACATCATCGGGCGCATGGGTTTCACGGTCGCGTATGGCCCGGAACTCGAGGACGAATGGCACAACTTCGCAGCCTTGAACATCCCGCTCGATCATCCGGCGCGCGATCCGCTCGACAACTTTTATCTCGCGGCCGCTCAAACTGCCGCCGGCGGGCCGGTGCTGCTCCGCAGTCAAACGTCGACCGTTCAAATCCGCGTGATGGAACGGACTCGACCGCCGATCCGCATCGTGTCGCTCGGCCGCGTGTATCGCCCCGACACGATCGACGCCACACATTCGTGCATGTTTCATCAAATGGAAGGCCTGATGATCGGCAGTGAGGTCACGATGGCGCAGCTCAAGACCACGCTGCGGCTGTTCGCCGTTACGTACCTCGGTCGTGATGTGCATATCCGTTTTCGACCGTCGTTCTTCCCGTTCACCGAACCGTCTGTCGAAGTCGACATGAATTGGGGCGAGAATTGGCTGGAGATCGGCGGCGCGGGTATGGTCGATCCGAACGTGTTGCGAGCCGTTGGCTATGACCCGGAGGAAGTCACCGGCTTCGCATTCGGCCTGGGCATCGAACGCTTCTGTATGCGTCGTCACCGCATCACCGACATCCGTCGTTTTTACGAAAATGATGTGCGGTTCTTGAGCCAGTTTTGAGATTTCGGATCTCGGATTTTGAGAATCCCGACACAAATCGCGGTCAAACTGAATACGACTCGCTCAAAAGAATCCGCAATCCGCGATCCGAAATCACTTCGAAGCCTTCGCCTCTCGCGGCACCCATCGGGCTGACAGCCACAACAGCGCGGGCATGGCCAACGCCCATTCAATGCCGATGACGATCATCGCCACCCAGAAGGGGCGGCCGAACTCGATGGCTCCCCATTTCTCGCCGCCGTAGTATGAGAATGGTCCCGCGACCGCTCCCAACACGGCTCCCAATTTGTATCGTCCGAGTAGCCACTTCATCGAACTATTCAGTGTCGCCGCGAAGTTCGGCCACATCATCACCATCCACAGCGGGATCGGCCAGCCCCAGGACAGAGGCTCGTGAAACTTCAACACGCCAACCCGTGTGAGAAACCCATCGCAGAGATAACCCAAACCGGCAGAAGCCAAGAGGAACCGAATCTCGGCCCACGGGTGTTTCACATTCACCAGGTGCCCGGTAAGCCAGCCAACGATCACGACAGGCCCGGTACCGGGATAACCCAAATTCGCGCCGGACAGCGCGGCGACAAACCCAAAATAGAACCAAAACCAGTTCGCGAACGGATGCGCGAACCAAGTGACCCATAACGGCCCACGTTCCGGGGTGTGGCCGTGAGGCATTGTCGGCGGACGCGGGTCGGCGCGAAATTGCGAAGTTTCAGAAGGCGTCGCGGCGGAGCCTTCGCCAGTCAGCGGTGTGGCCCCATGTGGTGACTGAGGCGAATCACGATTCATGCCGCGGTCCTATCGGCTTCCCGCGTGAGATCGCTGCCATCCGGTTGTGGTCGACGGTGGTCGGTCATCGTGCAAATATCGTCGTTCGCGTCGCGAGCTATCAACGCGGTCGTGCATCAGTTTTCGAAAGATTCACGCGGCACCTTTTAAGCCGCCGTCGCCGGGGTGGGAAGGGTCAAGCGGGAAGGGTGAAAACTGAAAATTCAATCGGAGATTGCTGGCTGCCCTCTTTCACGCTTCACCCTTCGCGCAACCCCATCTTGTGGCAAACCAGGGAATTTGGGAGTATCCCGCCCCCGAAATTTTCTGGTCGAACGCGAGGAGACGGAACTCATGCGACGACTGTTTGTCTTGGCGTTTGGTGTGCTGCTGGGAGCAGCCGCCATGTTCATCGCCTTCAGATATCACATTGTCCGCACTAACGACAATTGGGTCGGTGTCCGCAAGCCGCAGGCGTCGCTCGCCGATGCCTACGTCGACGTCCGCGAATGGGACTCGGCCGAATGGATGAAGCACACGGCGTTGGTCAAGGCCCTCGTCCGCACGGGGCAAGCCGACCTGGTTCGCACATCAGTGACCGCACGCTGGATGGACAAAGTCTTCGATATGCAGGACAGCAAAGACGAGCCACGCGAATCGGATGCCGCGTCTGTCGACTGGCCGCGCGCCAAACGCCAGTGAACGGAGTCGCAGAATTCATCCGCCACATCGCGATCTCTGCATGAGCCTGTTGGCCGGGCTACTGCTGTTGGGCGGATGCCGCACCGCGCGACCGGAGACGGTTCGCCTGCCGGTGAAACACTCGGTGCGCTCCGAGCAACTGCTGGTGCTCAGCGATGTCGAATTGAAAAGAGATCACGCACTCATTCAAGACCTGATGCGACTCCGGCAGGACGTCGCCCAATTTTTGAAACTGCCGCTGGAAGGTCGCGAGGTCGTCGTGTACGTGTTCGGCGACGAACAGCGTTATCGGCGATATCTCGACGAGACGTATCCGGGCTTGCCGCCGCGGCGCGCGTACTTCGTCGGCTCGCCGCGCGAGCTGGCGGTCTACACATTTTGGGGTACCCGCATCCAAGAGGACTTGCGGCATGAGTTCACTCACGGCTTGCTGCACGCGCAATTGAAAGACGTGCCGTTGTGGCTGGACGAGGGACTGGCCGAATACTTCGAGGTGCCACGCTCGGTGCCCAATTCCATCAACCGTGAGTACGCGCGGCGGTTGACCGTCGCGATCGCCAACGGCTGGCAACCGGACCTCGAACGCTTGGAGTCGCTGGAAGAGGTCTCGCAAATGCAGCGCGCCGACTATCAAGAGTCCTGGGCCTGGGTGCATTTTCTCCTGCACGGTTCCGACGACACGCGGCAAGTGCTGCTCGATTACCTGCAAGAACTCCGTGACACATCGCATCCGACGCGACTGAGCGTCCGCGTTTCCGAAACGCTGCCTGAGGTCCGCCTGCGCTACGTGGCCTACGTCTCCACGCTCAATTCGATTCAGCCCGTGAGGCACGAGCGTTAGATGGAAATCCCGAGAGCAGCGTCTCTGCGTCTCCACACAACCCGATCTTGTCAGTCTCCGCAAGCTGTGCCAGACTCTCAGCGGCTGATTCGCTTCTCCGCACCGCACGTCGAGGTTTCCAATGCTTCGTTGGCTCACAATCGCCGTGGTCTTAAGTGGCCGGATGGTTCTTGCTGACTGGTCGTATGCGAACGCTCAGGGCTTGATCTGGAAGCTGCCCGAGGACGGTAGTTGGGTGCGCTACGAGGGCACCTACAAACAGATCGAAACCCGTGCTAGCACCGGTGAGGCCGACGTGACGATCGAGTGGATTCAGCACCTGACGATCAAGTCCGTCGGCAAGGAAAAGGCCGAGTTTCAAGGCAAGTCGGTGCCCTGTCGCTGGCTGGAGTTCAAAGTCCAAACCGGCAAGAAGAGCGAAGCGGGAATCAACCCCGGTCCGGTGGGAGCGTCGATCTACAAAGTGCTGGTCCCCGAGCAGCG
>CAZPUJ010000447.1:0-5798 GCA_964589725.1 uncultured Planctomycetaceae bacterium | reverse complement strand
GCGAGGAACAAGTGCGACAATCTCACGAGGTGGGTCTCCAAAGGGCTCATCGTTTTCGCTGGCCGGATACTCGAACCAGCCCAAGTTTCATCTGTTGTTCGCCCCGACGGGGCGGAGGATATCAGCCCAGGGCAAGCTCGCGGAGCGAGCGCCGCCCTGAGTCCGGTCCCGCAAATGACATGTGCCCTGAAAGGGCACGAGAATCTCGCGAATTGGCGTTTCGGTCGGTTCCGATTGCAACGTCTTGATCAATCCCAAACATAACGTTCGTCAAACTCAATTTCATGGCGTGTCAACAACGCGCGAAACTCATCCTGAAACGTCTGCCGAGAATGGTGCTGTGCTTGGTTTGCGATGTACTGCTTCACCGTCTCGACGGCGGATTGGCTCACCGAAAACGCACCGTATCCGGCTTGCCAATAAAACGCCCCGTACATCTGCGGATCTTGCTCCTTCATCCAAATCGACGTGCCACGTTTGAATTCCATAATGACGTCCGACAGCGCCTTCGTCTTATGAAGGTTGAACAACATCGGGCTGTCATGCCAACACGTCCTTGACCACCTTGCCATGCACGTCGGTTAAGCGATAGTCGCGGCCTTGGAATCGGTAAACCAGTCGGGCGTGGTCGAAGCCTAGGCAATGCAGGATCGTGGCTTGCAGGTCGTGGACGTGGACGGGGTCGCGAGCGATCGAGAAGCCGAGTTCATCCGACTCACCGTACGAATAGCCTCCCTTGATGCCGCCGCCGGCCAGCCAGAGCGAGTACACATCGGGATAATGATCGCGACCGAGTACGCTGCCGCCGGCAGTGCGGCCCTCGCGGAACGGCGTGCGGCCGAACTCGCCGCTGCAGACGATCAGCGTTTCATCCAACATGCCACGAGCTTTCAGATCTTTGATCAACGCGGCGATCGGCTTGTCCATCGTGGCACATTTCTTCGTGAGTCCGTCGCGAATGTCCTCGCCCGGGCCGGTGCCGTGGAAGTCCCAGCCCCAGTCGAAGAGTTGCACGAATCGCACGCCTTGCTCGACCAGTCGTCGAGCCAACAAGCAGTTGTTGGCGAAGCTCGCCTCGCCTGGTTTTGCCCCGTAGGCTTCGAGTGTTTGTGGCGCCTCCTTGGTGATGTCCATGACTTCCGGAACCGACGTCTGCATGCGAAACGCGAGTTCATACTGCGCGATGCGCGTCAGCGTTTCGGGATGTCCCAGTTCGTTCGCCTGGAGTTCGTTCAAGTCGCGCAAGGCGTCGAGGCTCGCGCGCCGCATGTCGCGATCCATGCCGGCGGGATCGGATGAGTACAAGACGGGATCGCCCTTCGACCGGCATTGCACACCTTGATAGACCGACGGCAAGAAGCCGGTGCCGTACGAATTCTTTCCGCCGTTCGGCTGCACTCCGCTGGAGATCAGCACGACGAAGCCCGGCAAGTTCTCGTTCTCCGAGCCGAGTCCGTACGTCGCCCACGCTCCCATCGACGGCCGGCCGGACCGTGCCGAGCCGGTGTACAGCAGCAGTTCGGCGGGAGCGTGATTGAACTGCTCGGTGTACATCGACTTGATGACGCACATCTCGTCGGCCACGTCGTGCAGATGCGGCACGGCGTCCGACAGCCACACGCCGCCGTCGCCATGCTGCGCGAACTTGCGCGGCGTGCCGAGCAGCTTCGGCGTGCCCGACGTGAACGCGAACCGCTTCCCCTTGATGAACGACTCCGGCGCGTCCTGGCCGCTCAGCCGAACTAGCTCCGGCTTGTAGTCGTACAAATCCAGATGCGGCGGTGAGCCCGTGAGGTGCAGATAAATCACCCGTTTCGCCTTACCGTCAAAGTGTGGCTTCTTCGGCGCGAGCGGATTGACCACGCTGCTCGTGGTCGGCGTGCTGCTCGGCGCCGCGAGCGTGTCCTTGGTCAGCAGCGACGCCAGCGCGATGGCGCCGATGCCAGCTTGGCTGTGCTTAAAGAAATGTCGGCGAGTGATGTGCTGGAGTTGTTCGGTACGAGGATCCATCGCGGGTCTCCGAGAAACAGCAATGAACTTTTTAGATCGTGAAGGCTGAAGATGTTGTTTTTCTGCATGGAAGTAGCCCTGTCGCTCCGCGTCAGGAAAGCCGAATACTTCGGCGACGTCGCTCGTAGATGGTTGTGGTAGAGGTATTCCGCATCGTTTGGACACTTGGCTGTCCTGTCGCGGAGCGACAGGGCTACTTTGCGGCTTCGCCGCGCTAGGAGTTATTGACGCTTCTTCTGAGCCACGGATTTCAGGGCACGAACGAACTCGGCATGTTCCGGACTGGCCAATCCTTGCCGCAGCACCTCGATGACTTGTCTCAGCTCACCCGATGTCATCGCCGCGGGATCAAGCCACAAGCCGGGAAACTGCTCACTTCTCAAGATGCCATCGGCGCCTGGGGGGAGGCGTTCGAACTGGCTCTCGCGCAGGACGAACCAATCAATCTCGGCGTCGCGCACGCGCCATACAAGGTATTCGCGAACGCCATTCCGACGATAAACGTTCAACTTCGCATGCAAGTCCAAACTCGCCGTGCTCGAAGAGACTTCGCCGACCCACTCCGGCGCGCCCTCGATGTAGCCATCGACGATCTCCACTTGCCCGCCGAACTCCGGCAGCCGCAGCAACAGACAATCCGGCTGCGGCATATTGTCGAGGTCCAGGCGGAGCGACGAATTGTCACCAGCAACCACGCCTCCAGTTTCGGCTTCATACAAGCCCAACCAGACATTCAAATGATTGTGTTGATGCCCGTGCTTCTCAAACTTCACGGCGGCGGCCATATAGACGACTCCTTCGATGAGTTCGGCCTTCTTCAAGTCCGACATTGCCTCATAGCGGCGTTCGAATTCGTCGCGAGTTAGCCGGTCGCCTGGTTCCAGCGGCGGAAGAGTGGCCGGCGAAGTTGCTCGGGGTTTAACGGCTGTGGGTGCTGACATGCGAGCCTCCGTCATCGTTTCATCAACATCTCATCCAGATTCAACAGCACGTTACCAACGACCGTCCAGGCGGCCAACTCTTTTATGTCGGCGCCCTCCGGAATTGCACCGATCGGATCGGTGGCCATCTTCTTGGCTTCGTCGGGCTTTTTCGCGAATTCCTCCAGCGTTTTTTGGTAGAGTGCGACCAGGCGTTGCAACTCGCCGTCAGTCGGTTGCCGTGACAAGCACGCGCGAAAACCGAAGCGAGCTTTTTCGGGCGGAGTACTGGCCGACTTGGCGATCTTACGGGCTAATGCCTGAGCCGCCTCGATGTAGACCGGATCATTGAGCGTGACGAGTGCTTGCAACGGCGTGTTCGTGCGGCCGCGGCGGATCGTGCAGACTTCGCGGTTCGGGGCGTCGAACGTCGACATCGACGGGTACGGGTTCGAGCGACGCCAGGTTGTGTACAAGCCACGGCGAAACTTGTCGTCGCCCATGCTGGTTTGCCAGTCGATGCCGCTGCCAAACGCGGCGCTGAGACCGATCGCCGGTTGCGGCGGCTTGACCGGTTCGCCGTACATCTTCGGGCTGAGCAATCCACTGACCTCGAGAGCTTGATCGCGGATCGTCTCGGCTGAGAGGCGGAAGCGCGGACCGCGAGCGAGCAGACGGTTGTCAGGATCCCGCTCTTGCAGTTCGGGAGTAACACGCGATGACTGACGGTACGCAGCCGAGGTCACGAGCAATTTGAGGAGTCGTTTGACATCCCACGGGCGACGGGGCGAAGGCACATCGGTGTTGTTCCCCCTCTCCCCTTCTCCCCCTCTCCCCATCAATTCCAAAGCCAGCCAGTCGAGCAGTTCGGGATGATACGGCAACTCGCCTTGTGCCCCGAACTCTTCGCTGGTGGCCACAATGCCGATACCGAAGAGTTGTTCCCAATACCGATTCACGATCACGCGAGCGGTCAGTGGGTTGTTCTCGTCGACGAGCCACTTCGCCAAGGTCAAGCGGTTCATCGGGGCATCGCCCGGCAAAGGATGAAATGCGGCGGGCGTTCCCTCGTTCACTTCCTTGTCGAGATCGAGGAAATTGCCGCGCCGTTGAATCTGCGTCTTGCGACGCATGGCGGCGGCGAGGTCTTTCATCACGGGCACGGTGATCGCAGGCTTCAGATCGGCAAGTTGCTTCTTGACGGCCGCGAGTTTGTCGCGGTCGGCTTGCAGTTCCGGCGCGATGCTCAAGAAGTATTTCGCCAGCTCCGCCTTGTGAGTGTCCGTGCGCAGCTCCGGCTTCGTGTTAAGCATCGCGAAAACCGACGGCGGCGTGCGCGCGAACTCGGCCACCCGGGCGTCACTGGTCGCACCGAGCCGGAAGCGGCCGAGCGTGTGGTTCTCGTGAACCGAGTTGTGTTCCAAGGTGACCGTGAGTTTCGCGCCCGCCGGCACATCGACGGGCGTGGTCGCAATCAACGTCAAAATGTGCGATTGGCCAAGCTGTCCGCCGACGGCCCAGCCTTTGTCCATTTGCGGTTCGATGACGAAACGCGGCTCAAAACCGACTTGCGAATGATCGGCGAGCGCGGCGGAGAATCGGACTTCGCGGACGCCGCTGAGGGCGATCTCGCGCGATGGCTTCGGAGGTTCGGTACTCTTGAATTCGGAGACGACATCCCGCTTCTCGTTGAGGACGAGTACTCGGTAATTGTTCAGCCGAGCCTCGGTGCCGCTGTCGGTGCGATTCCAGATGACGACACGGTCAATTGACTGCTCGACCTTGAGATCGACTTCCCACCAGGGATTCTCGGCGGCGGCCGTGTGCGAGACGGAGTCGTTCACGTACACGCCGTCGGTCTTGCCGTCGATCGCTCGTTCGGGCGCTCCGCGATAATCGGTGCTGACTTGTTTGGCCTCGCCTTTGACCGCCACGTTGTCCGCGCCGTTGAAGACCTGCACCTCGGCCAGATGCAGGAACACACCTTTTCCGAGCAATTCAACGCGGACGAATCGGCCGTTCAACCGCGTGCCGTTCGGCGGCGTGAGCGTGGCCGACAGCTTCGACAGCACGAAGTTGCCGCCGGCATGTCCCGGCCCTTTGCCAGCGAGCGGATCATCCGTCAAGGCTTCGAGCCTCACGGCATTGAGCGGCCCGGTTGCGAGCGGCAATTCCACGGTGTACGTGTCGGTCTTTTGTCCTGGAGCCACGCGGATCGAAGCGTCGTCAGCGATCGTGACGGCGGCTCCGCCTTTCGATGCGGCCGAACTGGGCTTCAGTGCTTGCCATTTCAAATCCAGCGGGAACGACTGTTCCCATTTCGTTTGTCCGGCGACGATCTCAGGCGTCGAGGTGCTGACTTTCTTTTCGAGTTGTGCAATCTCGGACGTCCACGCCGCTCGCTGCTGACGTTGCGCATCGGATTCCAGCGCGATGAACGGACTCTCGTCCTTACGGTCGGCATCTTCGGACTGATTGAAGAACGCGAATAAGCGGAAGTATTCCTCCTGCGAAATCGGGTCGTACTTGTGCGTGTGGCATTGAGCACAATGAATTGTCGTTCCCATCCAGACGGCCATTGTCGTGTTGACTCGGTCGACGACGGCGACGTTGCGGAACTCTTCGTCGTTCGTGCCCCCTTCGTTGTTCGTCAGCGTGTTGCGATGGAATGCCGTGGCGATGAGTTGCTCGTCGGTCGGGTTCGGCAGCAGGTCGCCGGCGATCTGCTCGATGGTGAACTGATCGAACGGTCGGTTCGCATTGAACGCGCGGATCACCCAGTCGCGATACGCCCAGATCGTGCGCCCCGGATCATCCGCGTAACCCGCCGAGTCCGCATAGCGCGCGAGGTCCAGCCACTGCCGCGCC
>CAZPUJ010000446.1:0-4118 GCA_964589725.1 uncultured Planctomycetaceae bacterium | reverse complement strand
CCGAGCGGCTGACGACCGTCACAAACGCCGGCCGGCCGTCACGCATCGCCAGACCGTTCAAGTGACAGCGATCCTCCGGAACCAGAGCACTCAAAAATGGCGGACGCCACAACGGCTTGAAGTTCGCTCGCTCGCTGAACGTTGCCAGGCAGCCGAACATCGTGTTGACGAACACCAAGCGGCCGTCGGCATCGACGTCCATGTCATGCACGTCAATGTGCCCGGTCGTGTAGCCGACGCGCGGGATGTAGGCGACGTCGTAACCGCGCCCCACCCACTGCGGCGCCTGCGGCGCCTCGTCTCCGTCGGTCGCGGTTCCCTCGGCAGGCCGATACGGAACCGCGTTCGCCGGTGCTTGCTCCAGACGCCAAATCTGATACCGCGAACTCAACCAAATCGTCCGCCCGTCCGGTGACGCGCACATCCCCATGCAGTGGTTGTAAGTCCGCTCAAAGACCGAAAGCGCTTGGTTCGATTCGCTGGTCGGCACTCCCGCGGCGCTGGCCGACTTGCGGCCGACCAGGAACAGCTTGCCGGTCTGATACGTCGTAAACGCCAGACTGCACCGCTGCTGCTGCAGCCAGTCCAAGAAGTAGCGCGATCCGATCACATTCAGCCACGGCTGCGACGCAGTCGTGGATGGACCCGTGGATTGGAATCGCTCGATCGTCTCGCCGCGAGCTGCGGTCATCAGTCATCTCCTGCGTACCGTGCCAAACGTGCGACAGCCACGTAGGGCGCAGCCTGACGACAACCCTAGCCCACGTTAAAGAATCTGCCGCCGATTTGCGGATTTTTTGGGTGGAAATCGCAGCGGTTGCAGCTCACGTTGTTTGATCCGCCGCGACGTTGTGGAAACGCAACATCCAGCGGACTGAAGCCGCATAAACCCAGCCCAATCGCACGTCACTCGTTTGTTGAACGGCGAAATTCATTGACTTGGGCTAGTGCTTTGTCACCGCGGACGGCTAATTCTTCAATCTGCGTCCTGGCTGAAATACAAGCCCGAAGCGCAAGCGAGAGATTTCCGCGCATTTCACTCGCTTGCGCTTCGGGCTTGTATGACTGCACAGGCAACGCAACTGGACCAATTAGCCGGCCGTGGTGACAAAGCACTCGCTAATTGGTGCTGGAAGTATTCCTCGACGCGTTCCACCTTGCGGAACAGAGACTCATCGAGACCTTGTTCAGAGTGCCTCGCCTGCTGCGATTGGCTCGTGGCCTTGGCGTTGGACCAAATCTCGCGCAGTGCTCTGCAGGCTTCACGGGCATCAGGGGAAGATGTCGACCCCCAAGGCGTTGAAACTGCCAGTGTTCATCTCGGCTGGGCCGCCGGCGGTATTGTCAACGCGGTAACCTTGGCCGCCGTTCTGGTTGGCCGTATTGAAGCTGAACGTCCCAGTCGCGCTGTTAATGAAATCAACGTCTGCCTCCGCCGCGAAGCCGTTTCTGGCATTCCCGGTGGCGATGTTGTTCGTGAACACCCCGGAGTTCGGGCCGATCAGCGCGAAGCCGTTGGCATCCGGATCATTCGCAATGGTGTTGCTGCTGAATCCGTTCGCGGTGGCCCAGTTCCCGGTGACGGTCCCAAAAATTTCCGAATCGAACCGGTATCCGCCCACGGCGTTGTTATTGGCGAAGTTTCCGATGACCATGCTGCCCGTGCTGATGTTCCCGAAAGCAAAGCCGAATACAGTGTTATTGTTCGCCATGTTTCCGCTGACGGTGCCGCCGGCCATGTCGAGGATATAGATTCCAATGTTGCCGTTATTGTGCGCTGTGTTTTCGCTGAGGGTGCCGCCGACCATGGAATCAATACGGATGCCGTCGAGGTTATTGTCCGCCGTGTTTTGGCTGATGGTACTGTCGGCCGCCATGTTGAAAATTGCAATCCCGGCGTCGTCGTTAAAGTTCGCTGTGTTTCCGATGACGGTGCTTCCGGCACCCATGTTAGTGATACCGATGCCGATGTAGTTGCCCGTCGCCGTGTTTCCGCTGACGGTGCTTCCGGCGCCCATGTTCTCGATACCGATGCCGATGTAGTTGCCCGTCGCCGTGTTTCCGCTGACGGTGCTTCCGGTACCCATGTTAGTGATACCGATGCCGTACAGGGCCCCGCTCACCTTATTCCCAGAGACCCGCGCGCCGGTCAGAGTGTCGCCGTAGATGCCGACGAGTCCGCCCGTAAGATCCAGATCGGCCACGGTCGCGTGATTGCTCAGGATAACAGTGGCGTCGTACACGCCGTCGTTTCTGATGGTGGGCCGAGTGCCGAACGTGGTCATCGCGCCGGGATCATTACTACCGATCACCTGGAATCCGCTGCCTCGGAAAACCTGGCCCGGCTGCACCTCAATGCCAGAGCTATCGATGGGTCCCAGTCTCCCATCGACCACGACGGTGCTGGGGTTCAGCGCGGGCGGCCCGGACGTTGGGACTGCGTAGGCCGCTGCCACAGCAGCATTTACGTCGGGGGTGCTGGCGTCGACCAGCTTCACGTTGTTGAGCAGCAGCCCCGTGAGTGAATCGCGGCCGACTTCCCGCGGAGACCTCTGGGCCACGGTGATAATGTCGTCATCCCGGACGATACGGTCGAGCATGCGGCGTTCCAGACGGTTCAGCCGACGCGCTCCGCTGAAGAAGCCCAGCGGGATCTCCAGCCGGGCGATCCCGGCAACCTGCGTGTCGCGGACACTGTCATGCTGCAATTCGACTCCAAACGTGAGCCGCGATTCCGGACCGAACCAGGGAACATCGTAAGCACGCAGCTCGAGTCGCCCCTTGGGACCGGCGACGGTGGGAAACCTGCTGTCGGAGGTGTCAAAGTAATAACCGCCGACGAACCCGCGTAATTCGACGTTGCCGGCGTACCCTTCGGACAGCAGCGCGCCGACTTCCGCGTCGACGCCGTAGTAGGCCCGCTCGAATCCGCCCCGCACGAAAATCGTACCGCTGTCGAATTCGGCGGTCGTGATCTTGTTGGCGCGCTTGGCTCCCGATTCGGGAAAGTAGCCGTTCACGCGGGCTTCGTATCGGACGGAGAGGGCTTCCATGCCGAATGTCGCCTGATTGAACGAATTGTCGTTCGCCGTCCGTGTGTAGTCGTAAAAGCCATACAGTCCGAAGATCCACGTGGGATCAACCATGGTTCTCATTGCGAGGCCGAAATTGCCCTCGGTGCTGCTGTTGTCCGCGAAGCGGCCGCGCACGTCGGCGAAGATCAGCGACTGACCATCCTGATACAAGGGGATCATCAACTGCCCAAGACCCATCGAGCGGTCATTGCCGATGTTGCCCTGAACAGCGGCATACGGCTGCCAGATGGGAGGCGAATTCATGAAGCCCCATGGCAGAATCGGGTTGACGATTTCCGGCGCTCCGCCGGAAAACGGCTGTGGGACCCCGGGGTCGTAGGGTTCCTGATTCATCGTGTTCGTTGGTTCGGCGTTGAAAGTTTGGGGCGGAGCCTCCAAGTCTTGGGACGCCTTGATCCAGGGTGGCGACGCGTCGGCGAACAGCAAGGGCCGACCGCTCTGAACGCTCTGGGGATATCGCTGGGGATAACGGTAATAATTGCCGATCGGCGATTGCCCGCGGATCACGCGGGAACCGAAACGGTCTTGGGCCGGCGCGACAGTTCCCACGGCCAACAGCAGCAACGCCGCGACGAGACAACGGACCAACCAACGTCCATGCGCAGGCTGAGTGATCGCCATGATGATTCCGAATTGTGAGGGGGGATTTGGAGAGAAAGATCGCCGGACAACGAGACTGTTGTGAGATGGGCGTCTCAGATTGACGTGTCAGAATGGCGGGGCGATGTAGCCAAAAGTGCGCGAACGACGCAAGCCCAATCGGCAGGATATGCTGACAAGCCGGAGATCAGGGGCAAAATCTGCCAGACGGCCGAAGTCGTCAGAGTCGTCGGTTGTCATTGATGCGCGCCGAGCGCGCAGATTGGTCCCCTCTCCCCCGCCGCGGGGGAGAGGGATAGGGTGAGGGGGCCGAGCGCCCCACCGGCCCACGAACCCCCTCACCCCCGATGCGGGGGAGAGGGAGCAAGGTTGCGGGCGAAGCCCGCGTGAGGTGATCGGCCAAAATCAAGCGGAGAGAGGGGG
>CAZPUJ010000445.1:0-13742 GCA_964589725.1 uncultured Planctomycetaceae bacterium | reverse complement strand
CGAACACCCCCGGCTCGCCTTCATAGCGGACCAAGGTTCGCTGGATTCCATCCGACAGTTCCGTCTTAAGCACCTCCAACTTCACCACCGGCCGAGGCTCCGGCATCGGACCGAGAAACTTCCGCCACTGGTCGCGGACATGCCTCCGTTGCCGCTCCCAATCCTCACGAGTCATGATCGCTTGCCCGCTGTCATCGACGAGCAACGGAGCCAGCTTGCCGATTCCTTCTCGGGGTGTGTTGGTTGGCGATTTTTGCACTTCACGCAACCAGCCCACGTCGGCAGCGACCGCGAGCGATGAAGCGGCAGTCCCGATGAATGCGACCCAAAGAACCTGGTTGAGAAGGAGTCTTCTGCGATGATCGTGTTGCATGGTCGTGTCCTCTCCGTGCTGCAAACGATTGAACGATTTGCGGCGTGCAACGAATCTGAACCGACACGCATACCCGAAGCGTCAGCGAGGAGGCAATCTGAAAGTCAGCAACCTCGGCGACTCGGGCCACAAGTTGTTCGAGATGACTCGCCTGGATCACAAGCTCGACACGAATGAGTCCGTGATCGACACGGTCGCGAGTTATCTCAGCGACGTGTGACGGTCATTGCGGACCTCGGATCTGGGATTGCGGATTTCACAACCATCCAATCCGCAGTCCCCAATCCGAAATGTTCATTTGCCTGCCACCGTCAGCTCATTCCTGACTCGCCGCACACCCGGTTCGAGTCGCACGACGTTGGCGGCCAGCAGTCTCGCCGAAGCGGAATCGACCGTGCCGCTGAGTATCACCACGCCGTCAGAGTCCATTGTGCAATCCACTCCGCTCAACGTCGGATGTTGCGACAAGGCGGTGAACTGCGTTTGCAAGGTCGTGCGAATCTCGGTTTCGGTACGTTGCGGAATCTCGAAGGCGACTCTTTGTTGCGGTCGCACGGCGCGGCGTTGATTTGTGTTCGATCGGCTTTGATTCCCGTTCGGGTCATTCATGTCATCTTGATTCGAGCGGTTTTGACGCGACTGGTTCCTAAATTGATTGGTTTGCTGCCGATTGTTTTGCTGGCCGGTGCGCTGGTTGCCGCCGATAAACTGCTGCTGTGAATTCTGGCCGCCAATGAAACCGTTTTGAGTCGTGCCTTGATTGAACAACGACTGCCCCAACGCGCTTTGTCCATTTCCAGCCGTGCGGTTCGCCGCGCTATTTCCGAACGCACGGTTTCCGGCACCGCCCAACCCACTGGAATTGGTACCGAAACCGCTTGAAATGCCCGTGCTTCCCATGCTGCTCGTGCTGGTGAGAGCGTTGCCCGATGTGCTGCCAGTTCGTGAACTGCTGCTGAACTGCGCCGCTGCTGACTGTGCGAACAAGCCGCAGACGATCGCCGTCACGAACAGGGCAACGGCCGGTTTGGTGGATTGTCGCATGGTTCGGTCCTCAAGTTGATGATTCAGCGGAGCCCAATAGTCCTCAGACACGTGAACCCCACCGGGCTTGCCCCGGTGGCTCGCGGGATTTTGCACTACTCGTCGTCACGCGAAAAAAAGGGCTCAGTAGTGCAGAATCCCGTAAACCACTGAGGCAAGTTCAGTGGGGTCGCTTGATTGAGGAATAGTTGGCACCGACCTGATTCATCGGCGATGGATTATGCTAGTCTTTCAACGGCTGGTTGCAACCAGAGAACGTGGCTGGCTTAGTCCTCGTTCCCGGCTTCAGCTTCTTCGATCGACCGTGAAGCTCGCAGGAGGCGAACTCGCACGGGAGGATCAAGAGCTTCGTTCGGTTCGTCAGACACGTTGAACTCACCGCCCGTTTCGTTGTTGCGCTGGCCGTGGTGTTCGGCGAGGACTTTCAGCAGTGTCTGCTCGACCTGCTTGGGAGTCACGCCGTCATGGCTGTCGTTGTCATCGGCGTTGTGAGCGTCGACTTCGTCTGCTTCCGCGACGTCCTTGGCTTTGGAGCGTTCGTAGCCCGACAGCGCGACTCTGGCGAGGTCCGAAAACACGGCGGGACCATTGGCGGGAGTGAGCCGCAGGCGTAAAGCGAGGTCAGCTTGATGACGCCCTTTCCGCGAGTAGGGCACGAACAGTTGATAGGCTGGTCCGAATTGAGTTGACGTCAGATAGGTCTTCCAAGCGTCGGCCGAGAAGTCGAACAAATGAAGTGGCTGAGCTTGCTCGTCCGTTGAGCCTTGGTCATCGAATTCGAAGATCCGCACGTCGCCGTCGACTTCGACCGACGAGACGCTGTTCCGCGTGAAGAACAGAATCTGTCCGACGACTCCGCGAGCCGGTTTGCCGTCGACGCCGATCCCTTCGGCCGGTTCCCACAGGCACAGACAACGTACCGCCGGATTCTTGGCGGTCGCGCGAGAGAATCTCGGTTGGCCAGAAAAGCGTGACAGCAAGTTCGTCGTCGCGCAGCCGGACAGAGTCAGGATGAGCATGACAAAAAGACATCGAATGATGCTCATGAATCGTTCCCCGATGCGTGTCAGACCTACAGTGCTTGACCGTAGCGAACTCGCCAGAGTTCAGGTGATTGGCGGTTGAAAAGCACTGAATTCTGGCGAATTCAGCTACGTCCGTTGGCGATCTTGCGCTGTAGGTTCAGTAGCTTCCGCCGACGGTGTCTACTTTTCGTAGCCAGTCTTGTCTCGTCGGAATGTGTTCAGGATGGTTGGCTTCTTCTCGGCTTTCGATTTTCTTGAGCCGGCGACTGGTTGCGTGGAGTGCAGTGTCGAGGCAGCGTTGAAGTCGACGGTTTGTTGATAGCTGGCCCCGTTCACTCCGCCGGAGGCGTCATTCATCGGAGGCAGGGGTGGCAGGAACTGTGGTGCTTGCGGCGAATGTGAGTCCTGCGGCCAAGCTTGTGGGACCACGTTCGACTCGGCGGGTGCCGGCGGCGCGTTGCCGGTGGCTCCTGCCGGCGGCGTCCAGAAATCGCCGGGAGCGTACACTGACGGAGTCGAGCCATCCGAGGGCGGCGCGGGAGCACAGAACAACGGGCCATGTATCGCCTCGGCCTCGGCTTCGGTGTAGTGCAGGCGTTCGGCTTCGATCTGCTTGATGATCTCCGACACAGTGTTGTTTTTGACAATTCGCGGCGTCAGGAAGATCAACAATTCCGTTCGCCTGAAGACCTTTGAGTCGTACCGAAACGCGTGACCGAGGATCGGAAGGTCACCCAGCCACGGCACCTTCCGCGTGATTTCATCGTTCGTCTTTTGGATTAAGCCGCCCATCACAATCGTTTGCTCGTTGGCGACGGACACAGTGCTCTCCGCGACGCTAATGTCCTTAACAGGTGATGTAATTGCGCCGGCACCCGCCGAAGCTTGGACGAGGGTCACGCCTGCGCCAGGTGTGAGGTCGTATTTGCTCCGCTCGGCATGGACCAGAATGACAATGCGATCGTCTGGCGTAATTCGTGGCTCGACCGCCAACACGATTCCTGACTGATCGCGGCTGATTGTCGGAACAAAACCGCCCGAAATACCGGTACTTGGGGACGCTCCACTCACATAGGGCACCTCTTGGCCGACGTTGATGAAAGCACGTTGGTTATCAAGTGTGCGAATTTGCGGACGGCTGAGGATTTCGATCTTGCGTGTGGCGGACAAGGCGCGCAACAAAACGTTGACCGACTCAGACCCCGCCGACAGAACGAGACCGCCGAATCCGAGGTTTCCGTTCGTCCGACCGACCGCGAAGTTGCTCAAGCCTTGTCCGGCCACTGTGCCCGGGCTGGGATCAAAATACTTCGAATTGACGTTATTTCCCAGAGTCGGTGTATTAAAAAGAAATCCCGGTGTGAGCGCTTGTGAAATGATATCTTGCGAGGTCGTTGTTGTGCCGCCGACGGTCGTCGGTTGATTCGTGGTTGTGACGGTGGTGATGTCGGCGGCCGCCGTGGTGCCGCGATTGAACAGCAACTTGTCTTGGAAGCCCAACTCGATGCCGAACTCATCCGTGTTATCCAGCGTCACCTCGACCAACAGGGCCTGGATGACCACTTCCGGCTTGGCCTCGTCGATGCGAGTAATCATTTCCTGGATGTCTTCGAAGTAGCGGGGCGTGGCGCTGATCAGCAGGCTATTCGAGTTCGGTTCCGCGACCACGATCACTTGTCGTTCGAGTTGTTCGACATCGCTGATCAGGTTTTGGTTGCCTTGATTGGCCAAGTCCCTTTGGCCTTGCAGAAACAGCGTGATGGCGTTGGCGACTTCTTGAGCCGGGCTGTTCTTCAAGCGATAGACCGTGCTTTTCCGCTGCCGCATGTCGCTGGCATCCAGCCGCAAGATGATGGCCTCGACGACGCTCAGAGCCTCCGCCCCGCCGACAGCGATGATGCTGTTGGTCCGCACATCGGTGGAAAACCGCAGCGGAATGAGTTGGCTGCTGGCGTCTTCGGCTCCGGCCAGTTGGATGCCGAGTTGTTGGTTTTGCTGGTTAGCGCCGCCGCGTTGGCCGGCTTGCTGCTGGTCGTTGAAGAGCTGATTCAACATCGTCACGACCGACGACGCGTCGGCGTTCTGCAGGGTGAAGTGTTTGATCTCCGCGACCATCGCCGACGGTTGGTCGAACCTCTTTACGAGGGCCTCGATCAGCGCCAGACTTTCTTCGGGCGCGGTCACGACCAAACTGTTCGTGCGCGGATCGGCGTTGATGCGGATGTCGGCCAAGATGCCTGACTCAACCAGTTGCTCGCCGTCCTCCCCTTCCAGGAACTGCAGCACCGCGCTCTTGGCCTCACGCAGCTTCTGGTCGATTTGTCCCGTTTGACCACCGCCGCCGGCACCGCCGGACGCTCCTTGCCCACCTTGAGTGGACCGCACTTGCTGTGGCGGACTGATCGTGCTTTGAATCGCCAGATTCAACAGCTCGGCCATTTCATCGGCGAGCGCGCTCTTCAGTGGAATCAGCTTGATCTGACTGGCGGATTTCGAGCCGACTTGATCCAGCTCGCCGATCAGTCGCGCGACTTCTTCCAGATCGCGCGGCCGTGCTTGCACGATGACAGTGTTCGTCCGCGAATCGGAAATCGACTTCACGCGTCCGCCCAGGCCGGAGCGTGCGGTTGTCGTCGATTGCCCTTGCGCCGGCGCCTGAGCCGTGGTGCCGCCGGTGCGTCCGCTGAAGAAGCTATCCAGCGTCGTCACGACTTGACTGGCGATCGCGTACCGCAGCCGAAAGACTTCGAACTCAGTGGCCGGATCAACCGGTTGGTCGAGCTTGTCGATCAAATCCTCGACCGCCGCGATGTCCGTCTTCGACGCCAGAATGATCACAGCATTCGGTTTGCCGACTGCGATCACGGTGACCTTTTGCGTCACTTGTTCGCCGGGGCGGCCACGCGATCTCGTCAGCCGCTCGTAAACCGACGTGATGAGTTCGGAAAGCGATTCGCTGTCCACATGCTCCAGCATACGCACGTGAATCTCGGGCGTGGTGCCGGCGCTGAGCTTCTCGATCTGCCGGATGACGTTCATCACGGCTTCGACGTCGGCCTCGTTGCCCCGGATAATGAACAAGCCCATGTCTTCCAAGGCCTCAACGTTGACATCCCCTTTCAGCCCGCCGATGAACGGCGGCATCTGATCGCCGCTGTCGGGGGCGGCCGGCTTGTCCTGATTGTCATCGGGCATCGCGGTCTCGTCCGACTTCTTGGTCGCGTTCGGTTGTTTGGCCGCTTTCTTTTTCTTGGTGGTACTCTTGGCCGGTGGTTTTTTTTCCTCTTCACCTGACGCCGCGCCACTCTCAGCCTCTCCGCGCTGAGCCAACTGCTTCACCGCCGGCCGCAAAGCGTTCGCAATGTCGCGTACATCGCGGTTCGACGCGATCAGCCGCACGCTGCGATCGCTTCTGTTCGTCACGACGTCTAATTTCGAGATCAGCCGCTTGGCCGAGGTAACTTCCGTTTGCGATCCGTCGATCCGCAAGCGATTGTCCTTGGTGTCGATGCCAATCGCGAATCGCGGCCGACGCTTTGCTGTTGCCTCGCTTGCAGCACGAGACTTGTCCTTCATGCTGCCCCGCGCGGCGGCCGGAGGCGATTCGGTCCACACCAGAAATCCAGGCAATCCGCCGGGACCATCCTCAATCAATTCCGCATGCGGCAGAAAGGCTTCGTATAGTGTTCGCGACAATTGCCGCGCGGACTGACGCTTTAGTTCGACCTCCGTCCCTTGGGATTCGAACGATTCCAAATCCCACCCAGCCTCATCGCCATTGTCATCGTCCTCGAAGAGATCGTTGTGATTGGCCAACAGGATCGCCTGATCGCCGCGTCGCGGCGGCACGCGAGTCGCCGATTTTGTCTCTGGCGGCAATCGCCGCGGAGGCGTTGGCTTCTTGGTGGTGGTTGGCGGAGTGCTGTTGCTTCGCGCGGTGCGCGGCGTGTCGGCGTCGTCTCCGTTCGACGCCGCCGAGAGTGACGAGGCCTCCTGCGTCGGAGTTCGCTCGTCGTTCGTCAGGGGCATGACCGGACGTTGGTATTCATTTCGCATGTCTCGCAGACTGGTCAGGTCCAAATACTGGCCTCGATCGAGTAGCCGAAACCCTTTCGGTTCGAGTTCTCGATTCAGGATGCGGAGCGTCTCGTTCAGCGAATATCTGTTCCAGTCGTTCCGCGAGAAGCGCCCCGGCGGAACCTTGTCGATGACCAGCGTCCGACCACTCTGCTTCGCGACATCTTGCAGCACGTCGTTCCAAGTCTTGCTGAGGTAGTTCAGCTTGACCGGCTTTTCGGACGCCTGTGACTTCGCAGACGGCGCATTTGATTGAGCCAGCGGCGACGAATTCGCGGCGAGCAGTCCGTCCGGCTCGTTCGGGATGCTTGTCGGAGTCGACGAAGTCTTCTTCTTGCCGAACAGATTCACATCGGCGGTATGCTGCTCGGCGGCAAGCACCCACATGGCACATGCGGCCACGGTGAGCCCGACTCCCAGAATTCGCAATCGTCGCTGGTTCAAGACGGCCTCCTTGCCGACTTGGTATTATTATTCTTTGGTACTACCGGATATCTCGTTGTTATCGGCAAGAGTTCGCTAGTCAGTGAGGAAATGCTGATCGGAAAAGTCACGGTTGTTTTGCGCAATTTCACCAACCTACGCACCATGACAGAGACCTCCAGCCGAGGCCCTTGTGGCCTGGGTGGTTCCACCTCTGTAATGAATCACTCAGGCCACAAGGGCCTGGGCTACGGATTTTCGAATCGCTGCTATGCACCCATGCCGCCTTCAGGCGGAACCGACCGACTGATGCCGGCACTACGAACGGCGACCTCAAGCCTTCGGTCGCATGGCCCACAGTCGCAGTTTTCGGTCGTGATGCGCGGTCACCAATTGGACGCCATCGGGGTGCATCGCCAGATCGCGGACGGCGTTGGCCAAATTCAGCGTGTGGAACTCGTCCTTTTGATCCGGCTTCCAGAAGAAGAGATGCCCGCCAGCTCCTCCTCCGACCGCACCGATCATGAAACCTTCGGGATGCAGGACGACACCCCAGGCTTTGGCTTGTAGGTTCCCTTTGGTCAGGTGAACGAGAACCTCTTTGCCGGCCTCCCAATCCACGAGGCAGAACGCCGGGTTGCCGACACCGGCGAACGCGTTCGACACGTTTGTGATGCCGCCGCAAACGAACCGCTTTCCATCCGCGACGAACTGCATGCAATAGGGCCCGCCGTAGTCGGCCATGAAAGTTGGATCGTACTTGTGCAACGTTGCCACTTTGAACGTTCGAGCTGCCTTGCCCGTGTCGACCTCCCAATGGATGAAGTTCGAGATCAAATCGCCCGAGACCAAGTCTTTGCCGCCGGGATGAAACGCGACGTTGTAGACATGCCGTTCGTGACCGGTCAGTTCGCGTACTAAGCTGCCGTCGTCGAGTTTCCAAAGTTTGACCTTCAAGTCGTTGCCGCAGGTCGCCACAAGCTGCCCGTCGGGGCTGACATCGATCGCGCGAATCCAGCCGGCGTGAGCTTCCACGAGACGCATCGGAGCCGGCTTCTCGGCCGTCGCCGGCCACCAGATCAGCCGACCGTCGTGCCCGCCGGTCAGCAGCGTCTCGCCTTTATTGGCGAACGCGATCGCTTTGACCCACGTCTCGTGGCCGCCGACGAACTCCGTCTTTGTGCCGCTCGCCAATTCCCAGCGAACGACCTTGGCGCTCTGACCACCCGCGAACACAAACCGGCCTGTCGGGTCAAACCGACACGCGATCAACTCTGCATCGTGAACGAAGTCCTTCACACCATGAGTCTGCATCGGATCAGCGGGCATGTTCGGTCTCCCGTAGTGACAAGCTGCCAGCTTGTCGACGCGAGTGTGCGAAGGCCACAAGCTGGCAGCTTGCGGCTACCATTCGGAACGCTGGACTCTTAGGCGGCACACGATAAGCTCGCGCGGCGGGAGGAGCGAGCGAGTGATCGTAGGTTTGGGTACGGACATTGTCGAAATCGAGCGGATTGGCCGAATGATCGAACGGCACGGCGATGTGTTCGTGCAACGCATCTTCACGGCCGACGAGATTGAATACTGTCGCCAGCGCAAGCACTGTGCCGAGCCGTTCGCCGGTCGGTGGGCAGCCAAAGAGGCCGTGATGAAAGTGCTGGGGACGGGCTTTGTCCAAGGAGTCAGTTTTCAAGATTTGGAAGTCGTGTCGGAACCGTCCGGCCGTCCGCGCATCGTGCTGCGCGGCGGAGCCGAACAACTCGCCAAGCGGCTTGGCATCCGAGAAGTTCTGATCACGATCTCCCACTGCCACGAGTACGCGACCGCGACGGCGATCGGCGTCCGATGACGAAAGTGCAAACCGGCGACCTGTCGTGCGGCTTCGTGCCCGGCATGGGTTTTGGCTTTGGCGGGGCAGTGTTAGACGAGCGTTGATTCGTGGATGCTGTCCATCAACCAATGGTCGATGTCGGACAGCAGTTTGACTGACGGATCTTCGCCGGAGTCGTAAGCTCGCGAGATGACGTTGAGGCCGGCGGAACTTAGCATGCGGCCGAGCGAGGCGTGCTCGGGCAGCGAGGCCTGACGATCGCGAATCCCCGCTCCCAGCAGCACGCGCTTGCCGCGGAGTTCGTCGTAGTTTGACACGATCGATTCCAGCTTCGAGTCTCGTGCGCCAAACGCGAGTGCTCCGGCGAACCATTCGGGGCGACGGAGCAACACGCTCAGCGCGACGGTGGCTTGGTGGCCGAACCCGGCGACGTAGATTCGCTCGCTGTGAATATGAACCTCGCGACGCATCTGGCCGACGACGTCTTGCAGTCTCTCGAGCAAATGATCGCTGGATGCCGAAGCCCCTGCGATCGCCAAGCCAAGATAGTTTTGCGGACTGATGCGCGGCATCAGATCGAGCAATTCGCAAGCGGTCCACTCGGCGTCGTGCAACCAGATGACAAGCGGGTATGGGTAATTGGGTTCGTAGTTGTGCGGCAAATAAACGGGAGATTCGTCCGGCAGCGTGAAGCGCTCCAGCGGCGTGTCCGCACCCGCGACGGCGACTTGCAACCCAGAGGCCGCATCCGCAGCGGCGGTCTGATTGGCCGCTCGCAACGTGTCCCACAACTTGCGTTGGTGCAGATCGAGCGACGGTGACGAGTCACTCGTGAGCCAGCGGTTCATCCCACAATCGTCTGAATGAGCAGTCATGGCTCGGACCTCCCTTCGGCTTGGACGAGCTGCGGCGACGACTTTTCGTCACTGTCACGTTGGCCAAATACCGGCAACTCGCCCAGTTGGCTGATCGCAGCGAGCGGGAAGAGCTTGCCGGGGCACGCGGTTGCGCGGACCTCACGGTGCCCAACGACTTGATGGCCGCCGATGCGGTATTCCGACTTCAGAATCCCGACCAATTGTTTGACAGCCGTCAACTGCGCGGTGGACGGCGCATGGTTTTCGAAATTTCCGACCACGCAGATGCCGATGCCGTGCTGGTTGTATTCGTCGTTGCCGGCATGAGCCCCGTGCAGTTGTTGCCGCCAGCGAAACGTTGGTTCGATCTCGCCGTCTCCCATTCCGCGACCGTTGCCGATGACGAAGTGATAGCCGATGCCCAGCCAATTCTTGCCGTACTTGTCCTTGCGAGCCAAATGGGACGCATGAATAGATTCGATGCTGCCAGACTCCGAGGCCGTGTGATGAATGACGATATGTTTCCAGTCGCGGATGGGAGTACTCGGCTTCCACGGATTGCCGATGATCAGTGGCGGCAGTGTGTTCGCATTGGGTTTCCAATCGGACTGCGGTGGTACGCGAGACATCTCCGCCGGAAGTAGATCGTTAGGCCATCGCGGTTCCGGAACGGTCACGACGGAACGTTGGCAGCCTCCCGCGCTGAGCCACGACACAGCGGTCAGACAGAGCATGAACACACCTGCGTTTCGCACTCTGTCCTCCTTGACAGCCGGGCCGTTGAGTTTGCAAACAGCCGCCGGCTGAAGGTCACTTCACCGGGCGATGAAGATGAAGAGGGGACAAAGAATTGCTTGGCCGAAGGCGGGCCGGAATTTAGTAGGGCCTTCAAAGTTGGTCAACGCGAGCCTTGCGGACCATGCGAATCGCGGCAATTCGAAAGTTCTTGCCGTGTGAAATCTCAAAGAACGTAACGGTTTCAACGATCACACGGTCGTCTTTAGAGCCCAATTCGACGCCGTGGTTTGCCTAGTTTGCGTAATCGTTGTGACCGACGCGAAATCTACCGAAATTCGACGGCTCGACTTGCGAGACTGGAATGTGTGACGCTGCGGGACATTCGGACGGCACCATCTGTAATGATCCCGCAAGCACGAGTCACGGCCGGCTAATTCATCCGGTTGCGTGGTCTGTGGAGGCATACAAGCCCGAAGCGCAAGCGAGAGAATCCGCAGAAATCTCTCGCTTGCGCTTCGGGCTTGTATTTCAACCAAGACGCCGATTGAAGAATTAACCAGCCGTGAAGCACGACGTCATCGACACGGACAAACTTGGATCGCCTTGCTACAGTCTTGCTCGTTGTGCCGCAGTGGCTGGCCTCATGAATCAAGCTCTCGCCTGGATCGTCGACGACGGAAAGTAATTGATGATCGACATTGCTTTGGTGCCCGTCGCCGGATGGGGGACTCGATTGCTACCGGCGACAAAGTCGCAGCCGAAAGAGATGCTTCCGGTCGGTCGTAAGCCGGTCGTGCAATACGTCGTCGAAGAGTTGGTGCAGTCGGGAATTCGTCGGTTATTGTTCGTCACCGGGCAAGGGAAGACGTCGATCGAGAATCACTTCGACATCGACACGCCGCTGATCAACTTCCTACGCGAGACCGGTCGCGAGGAGCAACTTCAGGAATTGCAGTTCGAGCGCGACGACGTCGAGTACTTTTACACACGTCAGCGACGGCAGCTTGGCTTGGGGCATGCCGTGTTGTGTGGCCGATCGATGATCGGCGAGCAACCGTTCGTCGTCGCACTGGGGGATTCGATCCTCGGCCTACACGCGCAGTCGGATGTCGTGTCGCGAATGACGACGCTCTTCGAACGCGAACAGGCGGATGTCGTCGTGGCCTTCGAGGAAGTTCCTGCGGACGAGGTCGTGCAGTACGGTATCGCTCGGCCGAAAGGGACTGCGGGCGAAACCTTCGAACTGGCGGACCTCGTCGAAAAGCCGAGCGTCTCCGAAGCTCCCAGTCGGTTGGCCGTCGCGGCGCGCTACGTCTTCAGCCCGGTCATCTTCCAAGCTCTCGCGGAAACCAAACCGGGCAAAGGAGGCGAGATTCAACTCACCGACGCCATCCGGTTGTTGCTGCAACGCGGACACAAAGGGATCGGCGTCAGACTCTCTGGCCGTGAACATCGGTTCGACATCGGCAACTTCGAAAGCTACTTCCAAGCGTTCTTCGAGTTCGCTCTCAGCGATCCTCAGCACGGCGCCGCGCTGCGCGAGCATGTGCGAAAGCTGCTGGGAGACTGAGGGAATTGCGGATTTCGGAATGCGGATTGGACGCGATCACAATCCGAATTTCGCGATCCGCGATCCGAGATCCGAGATTCCCAATCCGCCATCGCGAGGCCCATGATGGAACTGCTGCGACGACGTGCGTATGCACGAGCTGGATTGGTTGGCAATCCGTCGGACGGTTATTTCGGCAAAACGATCTCATTGTGTCTGCGAAATGTTTGGGCGGAGGTCGTGCTGTACGAATGGGAAGACGTCGACATCGTCCTCAGCCAGGAGGATCGCAGCCGATTTCGCTCGGTGCAGGAACTGCTCAATGACGTGCGGCTGCACGGTTACTACGGCGGCGTCCGACTGGTGAAGGCCACGATCAAGCGGTTCGTGGAATTCTGTGAGCAGAACGGACTGTGGCTGCACGAGCGAAACTTCTCCGTTCGCTACCAAAGCAACATCCCGCGGCAAGTCGGACTCGCCGGATCGAGCGCGATCATCGTGGCCATGCTGCGCGCGTTGATGGATTTCTACGGCGTCGAGATTCCTCGACGGGTTCTGCCGTCGCTGGCGCTGAGCGTCGAGACCGGCGAGTTGGGGATCGCGGCCGGCCTGCAAGATCGAGTGATTCAAGTTTACGGAGGTTTGGTCTACATGGACTTCGCGAAGGAGCGCGTGACCGAACTGATGGGTCTGTCGTGCGGCGTGTACGAGCCACTGGATCCGCGGCTGTTGCCGCCACTTTACCTGGCATACAGCGCGGACGTCAGCGAGCCAACTGAAGTGGTGCATAATCCTCTGCGAGCCCGCTTCCAAGCCGGCGATCCTGACGTCATCGCGGCCATGAAGAAGTTCGCCAGTCTGGCCGAGCAAGCTCGCGAGGCAATCGTTCAACACAACACGGTTCGCTTGTCCGAACTGATGGACGAGAACTTCAATACTCGCCGCAGCATCTGTCAGTTGGCGGCCAAGCACATCCAGATGATCGAGGTCGCTCGCCGCGCGGGAGCGAGCGCCAAATTCGCCGGCTCGGGCGGGGCGATCATCGGCGCCTACGCCGACGAGGCCATGTTCCAGCGCCTGCGACAGGATCTGGTTCAGATCGGCTGCGAGGTGATCAAACCGATTCTCGAACCTTTCGACCAGTAACTTTCCAGTCAACAGGTGACGTCGGCGAATGGAGAGGTTAGGCTGCTGTCGCCCCAATCCGCATTATTCAGGAGCCGAGGAGATTTGGTCAAGTAACATGCTTTTCTATCGGTCAGCCTGGTTGCATCACGGTCTCACTCAGGAGGCAAGCCTCATGGTTACTGACATTTGTCGGTCTCGTTCCGCGTCGTCCATCAGTCAGGAACGGCGCACTCGCTGCTGTTCATTGGCAGGAGTGATCTTAATAGCACTTGGTTGGACCGTCCTCACTGGCTGTTCGTCTGACGAGCCAGCTCCGGCCGCGAATCAAGTCGCTCAAGGCAATGCGGGGGCTGGCGCAGCTCCGATGCAGCCGCCGGGTGGAATGCAGCCGCCAGGTGGAATGCAGCCGCCAGGCGGACTTCAGCCACCGGGCGGACTTCAGCCACCGGGCGGACTTCAGCCACCGGGTGGACTTCAGCCACCGGGAGGACTTCAACCACCAGGCGGACTTCAGCCACCGGGAGGACTTCAGCCACCGGGAGGACTTCAGCCACCGGGCGGACTTCAGCCACCAGGCGGAGTGCAGCCACCGGGCGGACTTCAACCACCAGGCGGACTTCAACCACCAGGCGGACTTCAACCACCAGGCGGACTTCAGCCACCGGGCGGACTTCAACCACCAGGCGGAGTGCAGCCA
>CAZPUJ010000444.1:0-10565 GCA_964589725.1 uncultured Planctomycetaceae bacterium | reverse complement strand
GTCTTGGTGTGATTGATGAAGTCCAGCATCGACGCGATGGTGGTCGATTTGCCCGAGCCGGTCACACCGGCGAGCAGCACCATGCCTTGGTCATACGTCGTTAGCTGTTCCATGATCGGTGGCAAGAACAAGCCGGCGAAGTTGGGAATCGAGCGTTCGATCTTGCGGCTGACCATGCCGGGCATGCCCATCTGCACGAAGAGGTTGACACGGAACCGCCACTTTTCTCCTTCGTATTCGATGACGTGAGAAAAGTCCGATCCCCCTTCGGCCCAATAGATGTCCGTCAGACGCTCGTCCATCATCGGCATCAAGAGCGCTTCCATTTTTTCAGGAGTAATCGGGTCCATCTTTAGTTCGATCAATGAACCACGAATCCGCAGCATGGCCGGCCTGCCGACCTGCAGGTGCAAGTCCGAGCCTTTGTGCTTGATCATCTGCCGGAAGAGCTGGTTGACCTCCAGGTCTTTATGATCGCCGAAGGTACCGCGTTTGAGATTGGTTTTCGGCGGTGGGCCGGAACTGGCGTGAGCGGTATGAGCGGCCATGGCTTCATCCTTCGGAATAAAAAACCTCGCGGGCGATGCGGACAAACACAATACGAGCAGTGTCAGCCTGTCGGACAACTCTTTTACCGAGGATTGACGGCTGCCACCAGCGGCGACCGTACGATTTCCAGAGAAACGCACTCTCTTGCAGGGCACCGCACGCTGCGGCCGAGAATGCCAGAAGGCCTCAGACGCGCACCGGGACACCTCGATCCGTCAGGTAGCGTTTCGTTTCGGCAATGGTGTACTCGCCATAATGAAAGATGCTGGCGGCGAGCGCGGCACTGGCATGGCCGGCGGTGACGACTTCGTACAAATGCATTGGGCCGCCGGCGCCGCCGCTGGCCACAACAGGGATTTGCACGGCGTCGGCCACGGCGCGAGTGATCTCGATGTCGTAGCCGTCCTTCGTGCCGTCGGCATCCATCGAGGTGAGCACGATCTCGCCGGCGCCGAGTCGTTCGACTTCGCGCGCCCATTCGACGGCCTGCAACCCCGTGGGAAGCCGCCCACCGTTGATATGGACTTCCCAAGACTCGCGGCCGTCTTTGGGCACGCGCTTCGGGTCGATGTTCACGACCGTAGCGCAACTCCCGAACTTGCGTGCCGTCTGGGTGATCAGTTCCGGAGTGCGCACGGCGGCAGAGTTGATGCTGACTTTCTCCGCGCCGGCTTGAATCAGCCGCGTGACGTCGTCGAGGTTGCGAATACCGCCTCCGACAGTGAATGGCATGAAGATTGTGTCCGAGACGCGACGCACGACGTCGATCATGATCTGCCGACCTTCATGGCTGGCAGTGATGTCCAGAAAGACCAGTTCGTCGGCCCCTTGTTCCTCGTAGCGCGCGGCTATTTCGACTGGATCACCAGCGTCACGGAGGTTGAGAAAGTTCACGCCCTTCACGACACGGCCGGCATGAACGTCGAGGCACGGAATGATTCGCTTGGCAAGCATCTGGTCTCTTTCGTGATCGTGGCGTCGTGGCCTGAGTAGCTCAGCATGAGCCCCTCGTGCTGTCAACTTATCATTGCCCATGAGTGCGGTTATGCTGGCGGCTGCGGGCTCCCCCGCGCGAGCCAATTGCGGCGAATCGTATTGGCGCGGAGTGGATATTTTCATGTCGTCGGCCAATTCCTGGTATGTGCAAACGGTCTTTGGAGCGGTCCTCGGTCCGATGGCCGATGACACGCTCGCAGAGATGGCGCGAACCGCCGCTTTGTTGCCGGAGGATCTCGTCCGTGATGGGGCCGACGGGGAATGGCGTGTTGCATCGTCCATGTCCGATTTGTTTGACGACACCGCGACTGACTTCTCGGGAAATGCCACCGAGGAGCCATTTCGCCTCGCCGATTCGGTCGAACCAGACAACTCCACGAGACCATTCGGCGATCTTCCTCGACCCGCCGATGACTTGATTGAGTCCTGGAAAGCGGAGCGTGGTCACACGCGCGAACAACTCGGTCTGTCGTCTCTCGCCGACGAAAGCATGACAGACGAGGTCGCCTCCCTGGACACTCCGGACGAATCACTTCCGGAGCTCGTCGTGTTCGAGTCACACAACGCCGAGAGTGCTGCCACCGCGGAACCAAAACTGCCATCCCCGTCGATCAAGCGGCCTTCGCTGTTGTCGCAGATTGCGCCGCGTCCTCCGAAGCAGGAAACCTTTCCACAAAAATGGGACCGCTGGAAACGAAGCTTGCCGAGTTGGCCGATCAGGATCGCGTGCGTCGTCGTACTGGCCATGATCTGGTGGTACTGGCCGCGATCGTCACGGGGTATCTACAACCGCTACGTGGCGATCTGGAATGAAATCGAAACTCGACGGATTGACTACAACGACAAAGAGGGTTGGGAACAATTTCTCAAACGGTCCAACGCGGAACTCGACGAGTTGGTTCCGTGGCTGGAGAAGCGAGCGAGCAGCCGTGATCAAGCAAAACAATGGTTGCTTTGGACCGGCCGAGATTGCTTGAGGCCTATGCTGAAACATCCGCGCATGCTCGATACGGCGGAAGAGAAGCTGTTGCGGCAGTATTTGAAACTCCTCAGTGATCTGTACTCCGGAACGACCTCGACAGAGCCGCGTGCAACTCACGTCGGAGCTGACGGCCAGTCGCCCGCGAAAACCGATCCCGAACAATCCCGCCCTAGCGTTCTGGTCGATCCGTCGGTCTTGCGGACGAGTGAGGCCGCATCTGCTGAGTCCGGCACGATCGTCAACGCCGCATCGCCAAAGAGTCCGAGAGCGCTGAAGGATGGCTCACGAAAAGCCAAATAGCCGATGAGATGCGATCGACTCAAGCAGCGTGGCGCACATCGTAAGCAGCCGAGCAAAGTTCATCGCATTCGGCGGCCGAGCCAGGAGCTCCCAAGAAGCAGCCGCGAAGGGTCCGACAACTGAACGTCTTCGGGAGGAGCGGGGGCGACCACGGGCGAGGTTTGATTCGTCAGACGTGGACGGAACATCACAGCCAACACCAGCGGCAGATACCACAGCACGTACGTTCCTCCTTGCTGTGGATACCACAACTGGGTCGCCACAACGATCGCCGTGGAATGCCCCAACAAATGTTCGAGATTTTTCTCGCGCGGAAGGAACGTCAACGTCAGCAGCATCACGAAAAAGGCGACGATCACCGGACGCCGATAGACCTCGTCATGAGTGCTCCAGAACCCGAACGCTTCGCGGCGGCTGTCCAGCTTCAGGCTACTCCAGTCGATGGAGCCGAGAATCTGCGTTTTGAACGAATCTGAGTCAGCCGCGGTGAACAACAGGCTCAACAGCAACACCGACCCGACGACTCCCAGCGCCAAGGCGAAGCGTCCGGCTCCCTGACGGCCGTAGAACACGGCCCACAGCGGCAAAAGAAAGACTGGAAACAAAAGCGTGCCGCAGGCCAGCCCCATCAAAATTCCGGCGACCAACGGATTTCGGTAACTCACGAACGCCCAAACAATCAACGCGGCCGGTAAAACGTGATTCACTTTGCCGACATCGTAGGCCGTGCATGGCAACAGCAGGTACAGCGCGGCCATCGCCAGTCCCGTTTGAGCGTCGCTGAACAGCCGCTTGCCCAATAACCATAAGCCGGCGACGACCGCCAAGTGAGCCAGCACGGCAATGACACGTGCGGCGATTTGCTCAACGGCCCACATATCGGCGGGCTCGTCCGACGTCCTGGACAACACCAATCGCGAGGCCGGAACCGCCGGAGCGGCAAACAATCTCGCCGTTGGTCCCGGTTGAGCTTCCTCAGTCGCCTGAGCTTCCTCAGTCGCCGGTTTTTCAGTCGTCGTGTCTTGGCGTTTGAGCAACTCGTCCGCGCGACGCACGGTTTCAACAGCGGCGCGCGGCGGCAGCTCGGTGATCACCTTGCTCATCAAGAACGTGAACGCGGCTGCGGCTAGAAACGCCATACCCGCATAGTTCAAGTTTTGTTCCAGCAGTGGCCGGCGTTTCCAAAAGCTGTCCAAGAAGAGCCGCACGAGCAACAGTCCAGTGACGACGAACAACCAGCCGTACCCCAGAGACAGAGACTCGTCATATTGCACGAGCAGCAAGCCCGGCGAGATCGACAACAGCAGCGCCAAGTCCAGATTGCGCAGCGCCAAAACTCGGCTAAAGCGGAAGAACACCGCCAAGATCAACAGCAGCGACAGATAAAACCACGTCGCATCGTTGACAACGTAGTCCTTAAGGATGACATCCATGCTTAATTTACTGGCACGGCCGAAGGAACCGGACTCCAACGCCAGACGACTCCTGATGGACTAGCCGCCGCGCGAGCAATCCTCGCTCGCCGCAGAATGACACATCCGAGAGCGGCATCGTCTCCGCACTCCCATCCCGAATTACCGACCGTTATGCCGCCACACGTTGCGAGGCTCAACCACACACCAACCCGACCAATTCCTTCTCGGTATGGCGACCAGGATAAGTCCGTGAACTCGGCATTCAATCAAAAAATTCCGTAACCCGACGGTTTTCGACTGTTTCGTCCGTCGGCTTGCTACGACGTTTCCGGTCCGGCAAGCAGGCCGCAGTCGGTAGAATCCACGCCACGCATGCGATCCGATGTCTGTGCGTAACCTACTTTAGCGCAGTAGGTTGAAATCGCCTAGCGACTCGAGTCGGTGCATGGCCGAACGTCAACCCGAGATCGGTCAGCGAGTCGATTCTGGACGACTCGACCAACGGTAGGCCTTCAGTAGTCGATGTTGAAAATAATGCGGAGCCGTCACTTGAGTCAGCGAGTCGTTGCGTCGTCGTAGGTCCGCTGCCGGCCACTTTTGACTTCCCAAAGTCACGACGATCCGAGAATCGTTGAAAGACATCGCCGAACTTTCGGGAGGCGACGTTGCCTGATTCGATGCGGCGACAGAGTTTGGCTCGGTGGGCTTGGCGGCCGTTGGGTCTGCAGGAGAGTCGACGAAGATCTCCTCCCAACCTTCGGCCCGATAAAGCGGAGCCGTTCTCCACAGACTTTTCAAGAAGAACTGCAGCCGTGCGGGAGAAGGCGATTCGGAGATCAGCCAACACGCGGCCGGAATCGGCTCTGCTGACAACTGACGACGAAAGGCTTGCAGCTCACACTCGTCATCAACGGGCTGGTGCATCGACCTCACTCCGGACACGACATTCGTCGCAATCAGGCTGATCGCGCAGACGCGCAACACCAACCTCAGTTGTCGCTCACTGCTGGCAAGCTTGACTAATTTGATCGCGCTCACGATCAGCACCCCCGCAGCGATCACTCCCCCGGTGACCATTTTCCAGGTCAGCGGGTTCGGAACCCGCATCGACGCCGACGGAGCCAGATTCGCGACGAAGGTGATGAGCGTCGCCGCGGCAACCATTCCGAAACCAAACTGCCGCTGCAGCACGGCGTCAAGACCGCGCGCCGCAAGCAAGAGCAATGGCAACAACAAGAGACTCGGCCACGGGACTGACGTGCTGAAGTCTCCATGATGGGTCGACCACTCGCGGACCCAGGCACTCAGTCCGCACACCGTCCAAATCAGCAGGAATTGACTGCCTCGCCGCCGCGGGGCCGCGTCCGATTCGTTCGAACCTCGACAAGTCTGCACGACGCCCAGAATCACGAATCCCAAGAGATAGCGCGGCAGCATTGCGACTGCCTGTGCCGCAGAGGACCAACGAGAATCAACCGACAACGCTTGGAGCACGTCGCGGTCAACGGACAATGTCACGAGCGAATTGAGCGTCGGCACATCGTTCACCGACGACAGCAACATGCGCCATAAGAGAACCACGAGTGAAGGAATGCCGCCAACCAACACAAGAGTCCACAAACCGTGCAGCCCTCGTGACAAGACCATCCGTGTCCCGAATCGGAACGGAACCCCGTCGAAGTCACCCGCCGGATCGCAAGCCACCAGCAAGACAAGCAAACCAATGACGCAGATTGCCTCGGTCGCGATCGAGGCATCCGACATCCAGCAGAGGCTCAACGCCGTGCCGCTGCAGATCACCGACCCTGAGAGCCAGGATTGGCCGCTCCGTTGATGCGCCAAGACTCCTTGAAAGGCCAACACGGCAAACGCCAATGCCAAAGCCACTGGCGGCAGTCCGCGATTCAAGGCGAGGAATTCGCCGTGACAACACATCAGCAGTGCCGCGAGCAATGCGACTCGCGTTCCATCCATCTGAGCCGCGAGTCCGTATATAGCGAAGATCAAGAACACCACACTGACGTACGAAACAAAGAGCAGGCGACTCTCCGGCGACACGACATCGAATCGCAAACTGAGCACGGACAGCAAACGTGCCGGTGCTGAATCCGGAGCGGCTTTTCCAGGCGAGATTCGTCCGGCGGACTTGATCCATTCCAACACAGAATCGTGCAATCCGATTTCCACCGCCTTCAGGCCCCACGTGGCGGCGCGGTCATCCACCACCGGACTACGAAACACCAGCAGTCCCGGCAAAAACGCGAACAGCACCACCAAGGGCTTCAATGCCGAGGCTCGAATTCCCACCCGAGTTAGTTCTCGAACTGGCTCTCGGGCGAGTTCCAGCAGCCGATCGTCATCGACAATTTCCACAAGCCGACTCCTAGAACGCATCGTCGCTGTCTCGAACGACCGACTGACCTGGAAACTTCGAACGTCCAGGACAGAGACGCGTTGAGAAGAGCATTCAACGATTCCCTGTTCCGTGCTGCTGACGCGTCCAAGTGACGATGTCGTCCAGAATCGCGTCCAATCCGAGTTGCGGCTTGGTCCCGATCATCCGTTCCAGCCGACTAACATCCGGAACGCGCCTCCGCACATCTTCAAAGTCATCGCCATACGCCTGGTTATACGGCAAGTATTTAATGCGCACCGCCGGATTGATCTTCGCGATCACGGCCTCTGCCAATTGGCGAATCGACCACGGCTGATCGCTTCCGATGTTGAACACTTTGCCACAGGCATCGGGAGTCTCCATCAGTCGCAAGATCGCCTGAACGACTTCTCGCACGTGAGCAAAACACCGCACCTGTCCGCCATCGTCGTACACCACGACCGGCTCACCCCGCAGCGCCTGATCGACAAAACGCGGGATGACCATTCCGTAGTGCCCGACCTGTCGTGGCCCCACCACGTTGAAGAAGCGACCAATCACCACCGGCAAACCAAATTTTCGGTGGTAGGCCAATGCCAGAAACTCGTCGATGGCTTTCGAGCAACCGTAGGCCCAGCGCGGCCGAGACGTGGGGCCCAAGTGCAGATCGTCCTCCTCGGTCCACTGCTCTTTCGGGTTCTTGCCATACACCTCGCTCGTGGATGCCAAGAAGAACGGCTTGCCACCTCCTTGCACCGCCAGACGTAGCAACGCGTCCGTCGGATAGATGTTCGTCTCGATGGTCCGCACCGGGTCGTCCGCCACCAACTTCACGCCGACTGCGGCGGCCAAGTGATAAATCGCGTCGACCTCTCGAACGACGTCCGACAGCAACATGGAATCGGTGATCGATCCTGATCGAAATGTCAGACGAAGGTGCCCTTCGACAACCTTTAAGTTTTCGCGCTGACCCGTCGACAAATCATCGAGCACCGTGACCTCGTGCCCGGCAGCCAATAGTTGCTCCGTGAGATGGCTTCCGATGAAACCTGCTCCTCCGGTGACCAAGCAGCGCGCCATGAATGGACCTTTCTGGCGGAGAGATGCCCTCGTAACCACTCGCTTCCAACGTCGTAGGCAAGCTGCCCTTGAGGTGTGTCCGCGAGGACAAGTTATCCCAGCCGCCACCGTCATGACAGAGACGCGGTGACGTCAGGCTGAAATGCTCGTGGTCATACCCCGCTTGTTACCGACGCGTTCAAGCATTGAATCAACTATCAATGCTTCGACGCTCAAGTCTTGAAACGCACATTGCGCTCCTTTTCGCAGCGGCAATGCTGATCGCGACACTTGTCGTCCCGCAACTGTCTCACAGAGTTTCGGATACGGCCAAAGTTCGATTGTAACGGTTGTATGGAATGAATCGACGGCACGGGTTATGCCGATGACATCCATTGTTCGAGTTGTGTCGGTCGAATTCGATGTGACGATTCTGCCAGCGAACTCACCTTGATCTGATCGCGATGGCGAGCGTGCGTGGCGGCCTTGGAGACCAGCCACATCCCAGCGACCTGAGAGATCGCTGGGGCCTGGTGACCTGAGAGATCATCAGGCAGGGATTTCACAGTCGTTCGAGCTGATTCCTCGACCGGCCGCGTGAATCCCCACCAACTGGCCGAGAGCGAAGAGCCGCGCACCCTTCAACTTTCGTGACGAACGAGGGTCCGAGTTCCGTCTCACTCGGGAGTGTGCCCATTTCAAACGCTCTTCATTCTCGGCTGTTGGTGACTTTCCCCAGCGTGCCAGGATTGTGCGAAGGTGATGCGTGCTCGACACCCGCCGCAATGGCGCAGCCCAGTTCTTTCAAACGCCAGCGGGTTTCGGGGTTGCGAGTGTCACGAGCGATGGCGAATATTGCGGAACAGACATATCGCGACATGACCATGAAGTCGTCGCTTCGTGGATGACCGGTGACCGGGGTTGAGCGAAACGGGCGGAACGATGGCAAACTCCATCGAATGCAGCAATCTCAGCACTCTAACTCAGCAGTCCCAGCAGATACGGCCACACGCTCAGACGCACCGCTTGAATCGTGAAATAGCCGAACAACGCGCTCGACCAGATCAGCATCACGAACCGCAGCGGGCTTATCGACAGGCTGCGCGACAGGATCTTACTGTTGAGGTACAGCAGAATGATCGAGTACACAAACATGACTCCACCGTTCATCGCGGCCGATGTCTTCAGCAAGAACAGCGGTTCCTTGAGTTCCTTCAGACCAAGCACGGTGGGAGACAACAAGATCGAGATGCCCAGCAGAATCTCACCCCACAGGAACAAGAAATACAGACGACTGGCCGGCCAGCGATCGTTCTCGCGTAGCCAGTTGACTTTGACGATGTCGGTCGAAATGCGAGCGGCGACGTCCAGCACTCCCAGTTCGGTCGTAAACAGGATTGCCACGCCCATCAGCAGAAAACAGAACTTGAGTAAAGTGCCGAGGGGCAATCCGAACGGCGACAACTCGCGCAACACGCTCGCCTGGCCCCACACGAACGCCATGTCCTTGCCGAACTTCGCCGTCTCGGGCTTCAACTGTCCATTCGAGTCGTAGTACAGCGAGTAGGCAATCAGCGCCATCAGCACCAGGCACACCACGCACGTGCAAAGGAAGCTGAAGAAGTGTTCGAGGTTCGCGGCGCGCCACCACGCGCGCCACCGCGACATGTTCTCCGCCGTGTGCGGGAAGTGAAATCCAGTTGACGGAATCGCTTCCTCGTTGCCGGTCAACGGGCTGGTGATGCGGCCGATATACCGGCCCATCGCGTAGCCTTTGTCCTTGATGAGATTACTTTGCCCGAGATTCATCGTCCCGCCGGCACCCGCGAACGCCAGTGCGCCGAGCAACTCCATCACGCTCAACCCCGTCTTGGGCAAGTCGGGCATCTGACCGATGCTGAGCGCACCTCCCAGCATCGCGACCACCGCATCAACTCGAATCGTCGCCCCCGCGATGACCACGACCAAAAACAGGATCATCGCCACCAGTACTGTCTGAATCTTCTCGACTGTGTTGTAGACCACCGGCCCCGACGTCAGCACGACTCCCACCAGCAACAGGCCGCCGATCGCGATCGCTGTCGCGTAATGAGTTTCAATCTGCCAGCCGCCCCCCGGAAGCTCTGTGATCGTGGGATCGAACATCAACCAACTCGCCAGATTCGCGGCCCCGGTCGCCCAGCCGGGCCAAGCCCAGGGAATGATGTTCAGCGCCAGCATGATCCACGCCCAATGCCGACTGAGCCGACAAAAGCCCGTGATCGCGCTCTCGCCCGTCGCCAGTGTCCAACGCTCGATCTCCATGTTGATGAAGAACTGCGTGACGACTCCCAGCAAGCAGGCCCAAAAAAACACGAAGCCCGACTTGTACGTGATGTACGGCCACAGAATGTACTCGCCCGAACCCAGCGACAACCCGGCCAGGATGATGCTCGGCCCGAGCATCTTCCTCCACGCGACCGGCTCCGGTAACTCGCGATACTTCAGCGGCGGCAAGTGCTCGTGCGGGATGACGGAATCGGGAACAAGATCGCTATCGGCAGTCGGATCGGGTTTAGGCATCATGTTGTTCGACGTTGATCGGTGAGGCAGCGGCCCCCTCTTCCCGACGGAGAGGGTTGGGATGAGGAACGATTGGCCAATCAATGCTCCTCACCATCATGGCCACAAGCTACCGCCACACCTCCCGCGCCGAAACCCTGGCGGCACCAGAATCCATGTCGGCACGACGATGGCTCCGAACGAGCAGTGTAGTGCCCTTTTTCTAACCGGAGCGTCCTTGGTTCTGGCGTGTGGTAGAGTCACCACAGCAGAAAGGACGCATCATGAAAAAAGCTCGACGGTCCATTTCGGCGGACGAAAAGGTCGCCATCGTCAAAGCTCATTTGGT
>CAZPUJ010000443.1:0-13087 GCA_964589725.1 uncultured Planctomycetaceae bacterium | reverse complement strand
GCCTGTTGATTTAGTCGCCCCTGAGCTTGCCTCAGGGGTTCAAGCGTTTCTGCACTACTCGAATTCCTCGGGAAAAACGTAGTGCAGAAACGCGTGAACCGCCGAGGTGAACTCGGCGGCGGATTAATTCAACAGGCCCGCCAAGAGCGTGGGCGGACTTCGAGTTGCACCCACGCTGTTGGCGAGCGTGGCTACTCATCGATCAGACCAGCCGCCTCGCGGCGGAGCGTGCTGAGGACTCGGCTGCGGGCGACATAAACCGAATTCAGCGGCATACCCAACTCGGCCGCGACGGCGTCAGCTCGTTGGCCGTCGAACATCTGGCGATGAAACGCTGCCCATGTCTGCGGCTCGAAACGCGGCCGCACCGACTCCAACAACCGAGCCATCACATGCCGGTCATGCTCCAGATTCCATTCGCGGCTGGCGTTGCTCGAATCGTCGGCAAGCTGTTCGATTTGCTCGGCCCAGGTACTGCCGCCGGCCGCCGCCGGCCGGTACTTTCGCGAACGCCAGAAGTCGCGAAGCCGATGTACGAGGATCGTCCGCAGCCAACTGCGAAAGGCACCGCGACGACCGGCGTGCTCAAAGGTTGGCAACTCGCGGGACACGGTCAGCAGGACTTCTTGAATCAAGTCATCCGCGTCAGCGGCCTGAAGGCCGTACTGACCGATCCTGGCCTGCAACAACGGCGAATAGATCTCTGTCAGTCGCAACCACGCCGCTGAATGAGGCGCGTTACAAGCAAGCTGCAGCAAACTGACCGACGTCTCCGCCATGTATTTTGATGTGACACCTTCCGGTAGCCAGTCCATAAATGACTCCGTTGACCATATGGTCGTAAGTCGCGACACCGTACCGAAGCCTCACGACCTCGGCTACGGCCGCGCGTCACATCGTTGCGGGTGGGCATGCCGCACTTGCGGTCCGCTCACGAATGGGCTGCCTTTCAGAAAGAATCGCAACTCCAGGGCGTGGCCTGACGTTACCCCGATGCGCGGAGACACGACGACCTGTTGATTGCCGACCACGGCTTCGTCGGGCTGTTCGATCCAGAGGCGAGTTCCGCGCGTGAGATCCCAGCCGTCCAAGCGTCGGTCAACGGCGAACGCTTCACAGAGTCGAGCGGGACCGCGAGCCAGATCAATCGGCGGACACTGCCGACGTTGCTGCATGAGTTCGATCCCTTGCAGTGGCATCACCGCTCGAATGAGCACGGCGCTGGCGACGCCGCGCGATTCCGTTACGGCATTCAGGCAATGCCGAGCGTGAATCGGATAGACGTACAACAATCCCGCGCGGCCGAACATCGTCCCGTTCTTGCGTGTCCTCCCGCGATACGAATGCGACGCCGGGTCGTCCGTCGCGAGATAGGCTTCGGTCTCGACGATGACGCCGGAACACAGTCCTTCTGACGTGCGCCGAACGAGATGCTTCCCGATCAGCTCGTGAGCCACTTCCACCGGATTTCGTTCGTAGAAGTTTCGTGTCAGCAGTTTCATCGCCATGTCGCGTTCATCAAGCCATTGGATTTCGGAGACAGCGGCTGACGACCGGCTGTCAGGGCGCGAAGCGGAAGCTCCACAATCGGCCGTTTTCCAGGTCGAAGCGTAGGCGGATCGGCTTGCCGGACAGCGCCGACAAATCCCAATCCACGGAGACGGAAACCGCGTCACCCTTGAGCGACTTCGGAGAAAAGCCGCTCAGCGGTTGGCCCTGCTCATCGAGCAGGGTGACCGTCAGCGTACCTTCGTAGTTCACACGCAGTTGCTTGCCGGCCACGATGAACGGGTGCGTCTTGAGGCTCCCCTTCGCGGCCGCGTCCATCGACACGAATCCGTCTTTGCGCCACACGGCTGCGCGAATCTGCGACACGGCCTTCTCGAACGGTGCGATCGGGTGGCCCCCATTCGCTTCGGTGTAGTACAGCCACAGCTCGTCACCGATTTCGAGCGGTTCGTTGGTGGTGATGTACGTCGGAAACAGCTCCTTCGCGTTGCTGGGGGCGATGAGGGTCGCTCGTTCCGGTTGGCGGAACCACTTCAAGCCATCGTGGCTGAACGTCAGTTGCAAGTCGCCGCCGCCGTTCGAGTCCGCGCCATCCACCAGGTACAGCAGGCTCACCAGCCCGATGTATTGATTGCCGTAGGGAAAGAAATTCATCACGTACAACTCGGCCCAGTCCGGCTTGTTGGGGTCTTTGCTGAACGGGGCGACCTTGGCGTCGTCGCGCTCGTCCGCCGCGAGCACGTTGATGATCGGAGTCCATCCGCGGTTCAGCTCCTGACACTGACTGATGCCGACGGCGCGGCGGCGACCGTCTTTGCTCTCGGCGACATGACTTTTGACAAACGTGCGGACGAATGCCAGATACCTCTGCCCCAGCGGATCCCAAATGAACGAGTGCGAGTCGGTGAAGTTGCCCTGCTCGGCGACGACGTATTCCGGCTTGTTGAATCCGCCGAGGAACTTCCACTTCAATCCATCACCGGATGACAGCAAACAGGTGCCGTGGCCGCCATGCGGATTGTGTGACTTGAGATACACGAACGCCTTGAGCCTCGCGGCCGGGTCTCGCTCGCGAGGATCGAGAATGATGTTCGCCAACTCCGCCTCGAAGAACACGATGTTGTTCTCCTTCGAGCCGGCGTGCTCGTAGAGACCGAGTTTCGGTTTGATCCAGTTCTTGCCGTCCCGCGACTCGGCATAGCAGATGTAGCACGTAAACGAGTCGGGTGGTCGGAGCGCCGGGAAGATCGCCGACTCGTAGTACATCTTGAAGAGGCCATCCTTCGGATCGCGAAACACGCTGCCAAACAGATGTGGCCACTTCTCCCAAGGCTGCGTCGCTCGAATCGCGACTTCCTCGCGCGGCTTGCCTTGATGCCACGTCCGCTTCAATCCCGCTTGTTCAGAAATGAATCGGTCGTCGAGAAAAAAGCAGACGCGGTTGCCGACGACGAGCGGCGGGGCACTGCGCAACTTGTCGATTTCGGCTTCGAGCCGCGCGATCTGGTTGTCCGCTTCCGCCAGTTGGGTGCGAGTCTCGGCGGAATCCAGTTTTTCGGAGAGCAACGCGGGGATCTGAACTTCGCGCCAACGGCGGAAATACTCTCGATACTTCTCGGTGACCTTCGCCAACAGCGGACTTTCCGGGTTGAGTCTCGCGGCGTCAAAGCCAAGCCCCGACACGATCGCTCGTGCGATCATCGCATGACCGGACGGGTGGGGGTGAAAGCCGTCGCGTGTGTAGCTGAAGCCGGGATCAGTCTGCTTCGCCTGTTGAACGGCTTGCAGAACCGGATGAAACACATCGACGAACGGAACTTTCTTCCGTTCCGACAGCGAGCGCACTGCCGCGACAAACTTTTCGTGTTCGGCGTTGAATGGCGAGCCCAGCTCTTCGGGCGGAGCGCTCAGCAGAATGACTCGGCAGTTCGCGTCGCGCAGTTGAGCGATGATCTGTTCGAGCGACCTCAGGTGCAGCGCGAGAGCCAGATCGCCGTCGTGTGCGTCGTTGGTGCCAAACATGATCGTGACCACGGTGGGCTTCAGCGACAACACGTCGCGAGCCAGGCCGTGAGCGACCATGCCGGCCCGGATTTTCTCCTGTTCGTCGCCCGTCAGCTTCAGCATCGCGTCGCCGTTCAGGTCAGTTCCCTGCGTGCGCTGATGCAGCCAAGCCCGATCGCTCCCCCAACCGGCATTGCGGAAGGTGAGTTGACTGTCGGGAAATTGTTCCAGCAGAAAGCACTCCAGGTACAACGGGTATTGCCCGTGCTGAGTGATACTGTCGCCGAGAAATACCACGCGATCACCACCACGAAACTCGAACGGCGCGGCGAGCACTCCGCTCGATCCGAATGCGATCAAGAAAAGTGCTGACAGTGCGGCCCAACGTACTCTCACGGCGCGAAACGGTGGCTCCATAATCGGCCCTTCTGAATGTCGAAGCGGAATCGGATCGGTTGTTCGCGAAATGAAGTCAGATGCCAGTTGATGGGGATGATGCTGTGGATCAATTCATTTGGAAACTTCCTGGATGCCAACAACCTGCGGATCGGCCTTGGTCCAGAACGAGAACAGTGTGGCGTTTTTCAAATGAAAGCGCAACCGCGATCGAGTGATTGCCGAGCGCGAACAGCAGAGCAACCAGCTTCGGCAGGGCGCGAAGTCGAGTCGTCGACATGGTGAATTTCTCTGGTCTTCGACCTGCGAGCGAACCGATGGCCACGCCGGTCACGAGTCCAAACGTGAAGTCATCACTATCGCCTTTCTCTTTGGCGGCTTGCTCGACCAAATCCAATTTCCCAATATCCAACGATCCGGTTCGCTAATCGATCACCGGCAGCGAGGTGATCTCGCGGATCTCGATGTTGCGGTACGAGGCGGTTCCACCATAGGCGGTGAGGCCGATTTCGGTGGGGCCGGGTGCTTTCGGAGGTTCGCCGGCGCGGGCGATGCGGAGGTTCGTCGTTGCGGCGGTCAGCTTGCCGTTGAGCAGCACCGCGCACGAATCGCCGAGCCGGATGATCTCCAGTCGTTGCCACGGGCTGTTGGGGTTGAGCGTCACGTTGGTGAAAAGCAAATAGCCGCGCGGGTCGGGATAGGGGTACTGCTTGCTGTTGAGGGTTTGACCGTTGCCGACAAAACGCCCCGCTTGGATCGTGGCCGCTTCGTGAGTCAACTCGGTGCCGTTGACTCTGGCTTTGGTCAGATCATCGCCAAGTTCGACCATCAGTTGGGCTGACACGCTGTCGGAGTACGGTCGGACTTTGCTGCCCTTCTCCGCCCGAAATTCCAAACGCAGGTGGTAGTCTCCAAACGGGCGCGTCGTGAGGTTGCTGCCGTTTTGCAATTTCAAAATCGGTTGCCCGTCCTCGACGACCACCTCAGCGATGCCGTTCGCCGCGCGTTGCTTCAATCCGGTCAGGTCTTTGCCGTTGAACAGCGGCACGAACGACGACGACTTGGCAACGACGGGAACGCGGGCCAGGCGCAGGCCGAGGTAGGCACGCCCCAATGCCGGCGGGTTTATTTGTCGGAGCGCCGCGGCGCACTGTCCGTCGAGGTTGAACCAATGGCCGCCGCGATGAACTCGCTGCGGCAGCCCCTTGTCATCGACAGCCGGGTCTGCACACCACTCGGCGACATTGCCGTGCATGTCGTACAAACCCAAGCGATTGGGACGGTACGCGCCAACCTTGCACGGTCGTTCCAGATATTTGCTCTTGTCCAAGGTTTGGTAGTTCGCCTGGTCGATCTGCAATCGCTGTGTCGGCGTCTCGAAGTAAAAATCGAACGCGCTCTCAGCCTGCTCGGCCATTGGCCCGCCGCGGCAGGCATATTCCCATTCCTCCGACATCGGCAGGCGATACAGCCAGCCGGTGTCCTTCGCCTTGTCATTCAATCGACGGAGAAATTCCTGGGCTTCGTCCCACGAAATCGCCTCGACCGGGAACCGTTTTAGATCGGCATCGGAGACGTCTTTCACCGACGGCCCGCCCTGAGCACCGCGCCGGAAGAAGCAGGGCTTGTCCCCGTCCATGACCTTCTCGTACTCCGCCTGAGTCACTTCGTAGGTGCCGAGATAAAAATCATCGGGGATCGTGACTACCTGAGTCCCCGGCCTGCCGCCCCCTCCGCCGAGGCACGACTTGCCCTTGGGGACGCGGACGAACTCCATGCCGAGAGCGTTGGTGAAGGCCGTTGAAAACGCAGTCGCGACCTTGACGCGGGCCACGCGCAGGCCGAGGTCGTGGTCCTTTGACGAGGGAGGTATGCCGTCGCTTTTATCTGCCCAGCAGTCCACAGCACTCGTGCTCCAACCACCATACCGAAACACGCGGAGTGCGCTGCCGTCGCGGCCGGTTCTCGCGTCCGCGCACCATTCGCGCACGTTGCCGTGCAGGTCATGGAGCCCCAACCGATTCGGCGAGTACGAGCCAACGGGGCAAGGTCGTCGAAGTCCTGTCTCGATGACGTTGGCTTTGTCGGGCGCGAACGTGTTCGTCGGCTGGTCGAAGTAGAAATGGAATGCCGAATCTTCCGGCTTCGCCAAGGGACCGCCGCGGCAGGCATATTCCCATTCCGATGTGGTCGGTAGCCGATACTCCCAGCCAGCGTCTTGCGCTGGCTCATTCAATTTGGCGATGAATTTTTGGCAGTCCTCCCAGGAGACTTTTTCCACCGGGAATCGCTTCTGATCTTTCTGCGGAACGCCGGCCGCCGTCGTAAACTGGCTGGGACGACTCCCCATGACCTTTTCCCACTCGTCCTGCGTGACCTCGTACTTGCCGAGGAAGAAGTCCTCCGAGATCGTGACTTCCTGAGTCCCCGGCTTGCCGCCCCCTCCGCCGAGCCACGACTTGCCCTTCGGGACGCGGACGAACTCCATGCCGAGGCTGTTGGTAAAATTCGGCGTGGGCACGCGGGCAAGGCGGAAACCAATGTTGGCGAGCCCGGGCGACGGAGGGCTTACATCGCGGGACGCCGCTCGGCATAGATCCGGATGCTTGAACCAGGCCCCTCCGCAGTGAACGCGCTGCGAGACGCCTTTCGCATCGACGACGACGTCTCCGCACCACTCCGAGACGTTGCCGTGCATGTCATACAACCCCAGGCGGTTGGGCAGATACGAGCCGGCCTTGCGCGGCCGCTCTAAGAATTTGGTCTTGTCGGATGGTTGAAAGTTCGCTTGCTCCGGCAGCAACTGCAGCGTCGGCTCCCGGAAGTAATAGTCGAAGCCGCTCGCGGCCTGGTCGTCCATCGGCCCGCCTCGGCAGGCGTATTCCCATTCTGTCGCCGTCGGCAAACGGTACACCCAGCCGCTCTCCTTGGCCTTTTCATTCAAGAGCTTGATTAACTCCTGGCATTGGTCCCACGACACGGCTTCCATGGGAAACCGCTTCAGCTCCGCATCGGTAATGTTCTGCACGCTCACTTTGCCGCCGCCGATGCGCGAGAAGTAACTGGGAACGCTCCCCATGACTTTCTGCCATTCCTCCTGCGTGACCTCGAACTTGCCGAGATAAAAATCCTCAGAGATCGTGACCTCCTGAGTCCCCGGCTTGCCGCCCCCTCCGCCGAGCCACGATTTCCCCTTCGGCACGCGAACGAACTCCATGCCCAGCGAGTTGGTGAACTTGTCCGAAGTCGCCGTGCGCTTTGCCTCGGCGGCTTTGGCGGCTGCGTCGGCGGGGCGGGTGAAGGTGCCGTGGCCGGTGATCTCGACAAGTTCGATCCGATGATACGTGGTCAGGCTGCTATTCTCTCCGACCCCGAGAACCGCAGGATCTCCGATTTCCCATTCCTTGGGTGAGGCCGCCGTGGAATAGTCGGTCGTCAACTCGGTGACGAGAACGCCGTCGAGAAACGCCTTCACGCCACCTTTGCGAACCTGCACGAGGCTCCGATAGCGTTGGCCGTTGACTAGCCAAGCTTCTTTCTGAACCGTACCGGCAAACTGGCCGTCGAAATACGAAAAGTAAACGTACGTGTTCTTGTGGCTGCCGAGCGCGAGGAGGAACTGATGGCCCCCGGCAACAAGGACTTGGACGTTGCTCTCGTTGCCGCTGGTCCGAGTGAATTCGATGTGCAAGTCATATTCGGCGGCGGGACGAAACGGGATGCGAATGCGTGCCGGCGTCCCCTGGTCAACCATCAATTCGCCCGCCGGGTTGATACTCCAACCACCATGCACGGCGTCCTTGGCAGGATCGATCAGGGGCAACAAGTTGACGGGGGTTTGCTTCCGCACGCGGCGGGTCATCCACAGGTCAGAGCCGCCCAGGCCGCCTTTGCGATCGGCGGAGGCGAAGATCATGGTCTGGCCGTCGGCTGACAGAGTGGGGCCGGTATCGTCCGTCATCAAATAGACCGGCGGGCCGATCGGTTGTGGCACCGACCACCGCGGGTCGAACGACGAGCGGCTGCACCACCACAGTTCTGAAGTTTTGCCATTCGAACGCGGCGAGGAAAACAGCAGCACCCGCCCATCGGACGAAAGCGCCGAATCAACATCCTCCCAGTCGCTGTTCAATGTTGGCCCGAGATTTTCCGGCTTGCCCCAAGGGTCGGCCTTGTTCGGACGTCGGCGTTGCCACAGGTCATTGCCGCCTTGATTGCCCGGGCGACCCCAAGAATGAAACAACAACGACAGCCCGTCCGTCGATTGTTCTGGCCCGCCGTCATTGGCACCCGGAGTGTCCAGCGAACTTGCCAGCTTTTTGGCGGGCGACCACGGATCGGCCAGCGTAGCGCGAGTACAGACCCAAAGACCTGCGGGGTTATCACGATCACTGGAAAAGATCAGCGTCAGGCCGTCCGCCGACAGCGAGGGGTTCGTGTCGAATGACTTGGAGTTGACGTTGAGGCCTAGATTTTCCGGAGCAGACCAGGGGGCGGACAACGTCGGCCGCCGGCACCCCCAAAGATCGTAGGAGTCCTGACCGCCCGGCCGGTGCGTCTCGAACAGCAGCGTCAGGCCGTCCGCCGACAGGCACGGGCTGCCCTCGGAATGACTGCTATTGACCACCGGCCCCAAGTTCTCCGGCGCAGTCCATTCGTAATCGGGCGAGGTCAGGATGTCGTAGGGCGATAGCGGATCGGAACTCTGAGATTTGAAATTTGAGATTTCAGATTTCAAATTCGCCGCCACCCACTTCGCCCCGACGATCTTGCCGTGATGGTTGTTGCCAGAGGAGTCCTTCAACTCGCTGCCCGTCCCTTCGTCGAAGTGGTACAGGGCCAGCGTGTCTTTGTCGGACGTGAAGCGAACGTCGGGCGTGAAGTCTTTGTCGTAGCGGGCGACCTTCGAGATGCGGACTTCGTCGATCATGCCGTTGAAGACGTGAAGGAAATCGGGAAGTTTCGGATCCTTGGTCGCTCCGATACCGCCAGACGGCTGCGATGCGTGCTTGACGGTCGCGTCCGCACGGAGGCCATTTGTGATCCGATGGCCATCCACGAAAAACTGCCCCATTTTCTCGTCGAGCACAAAAGCCAAATGACACCAGCGACCCGCAGGCGTCGCCTCGTTGTGGAAGGAAATAGCGTCGCGGTCAATTGCGTACCAATTGCCGGGCCCCCGGTTCAGTTGAACCCAATAAGGCCCCTGCATCGCAATGATCGGTTTGTGACCTCGCGAAGCCTGATCTGCGTTCACCCAGGCTTCGACCGTAAGCGTTCCAAAGTTGCGGCTCGCCAGCGCGGGAATCTCCACATGGCTCGACTTGCCGTCGAACTCCAGGGCGTAGTTCGCCGGCGGAGGCGGCGGTTCGACTTTGACCCACTTCGCGCCGACGATCTTGCCGTAATGTTTGTTGCCGGAGGAGTCCTTCAAGACGTCTCCCTGACCTTCGTCGAAGTGGTACAGGGCCAGCGTGTCTTTGTCGGGCGTGAAGCGAACGTCGGGCCTGAAGTCTTTGTCGTAGCGAGCGACCTTCGAGATGCGGACTTCGTCCAAGACGCCTTGGAAGAGGTAACTTGATCCGCCTTGATTGTTCGGCTGCGCCCCCAACCAAGTCCCTCGGAATGGAGTCTGCGAGTTCGGAGTCGCAAACTTTCCCCGCAAGGTTTGGACATGAACACCGTTGAGAAACAATTTGGCCCCACGTTCGTCGATCACATAGGCCACATGCGTCATGATCTCTGCGGATAATTTCGACCCAGCATTCAAATATCGGTGAAGGTCTTGTGGGGATCCGAGTTCACCTCCCGCGAGGGCATCGTTGTAAGTAGCCACATGAATTTGTGCAGCCGCTCGACCTTCCATCCGCACGAGGACTCCGGCCGGCTTCGCTGACCTCACCCAGGCTTCGAGGGTCAAGGGTTCCGATTGGTGGCGTTCGAGCGTGGGAATCTCGACGTGGCTCGCCTTTCCGTCGAACTCCAAAGCGTAGTTCTGAACGGCATCGCTCGAAGTCCCCGCATTCGCAGTGTTCTTCGCACCGCTGGCCTTCGATTTCGGCAATTCCTTGGCGACGAGAAACTTTCCGTCACGCATGACCCGCACGCGGTTGCCGACTCGCTCGACTTTGAACGCCCCGGGTTCCCCCTTCGCCACCGTGATCTCCGGCGTGTCGAGCTGCGTCTCGCCGACCAGCACATGCAGCACATGCTCGCCAACCGGGATTCTGACCGTCTCGTCCGACACCCCGCGCAGCGTGCGGCCGGTCTCGCCAACGGTCACTTCAATCTGTTCATCGGTGATTTCGATTCGCACCGCCCCTCGCGGAGTGCGAACCAGCCACCAACCTCCGATCAGCAACAACACAACGCTAACACTCGCCAGCAGCACGTTGCGGCTTTTCGTTTTCCCGCCACCCGCCCGCCGCGACCGCTCACCCGCGATCGTCATCTCCGTCTGCGGATCGGTGCCAGCGCTGTTGTTGGTCGTGAAGACCGTCTCGACCGTCCCATCCACCGGCCCGCCCATTCCGAGCGGCCCCGACGTTGCGGACGTGACCTGACTCCCCTCTTCCCCGCTGATTTGCCGCAGGAATTTTTGTAGTTCGTAGTTGCTGCCCGATTCGCCGCTGACCGCATTCACATTCACCGTCACCGACTGCCCCGCTCGGCAACGTTCGAGGTCCGCGATGACCTCGCCCATTGACTGATAACGGTCGTTCGGCCGCTTCGCGATCATCTTGTGGAAGACAATTTGAAGTTCGGCGAGCGGGGGGCGTAAGCCCCCCGGTGTGTTCGTGACGCCGTAATCCAAAGCACCGGGGGGCTGACGCCCCCCGCTCGCCAGGACATTGCTGAGCGGCGGCAGCGGCGCTTCGCGATGCGCCAGCAACTTCTTCATCATCGTCTCGCCGCCGTACACCGCGTGGCCGGTCAGCAGGTAGTACAGCGAGCAACCCAGCGAATAAATATCCGCTCGCGCGTCGGCGTGCCGAGTGTCCTCCGCCTGCTCCGGCGACATGTAATCGACCGTCCCCATGATCGCGCCGGATTGAGTCAGCCCCGCTCCTTCGACGCCGGCCGCATCCGATAACCCGCCCTCCAGCCGAGCCAGCCCCATGTCGAGAATCTTCACCGTCCCATGCTTATCCAGCAGCAAGTTCGCCGGCTTGATGTCCCGATGAATGACACGCTCGGCATGCGCGTGAGTCAATCCGCGCGCCGCTTGAATCATGCACTCGATCGCCTGCTCGACCGACATCACCCCGTGCTTCTTGACCAACTGCGAGAGGTCGTCTCCTTCGACGTACTCCATGACCAGGAAGTGCGTCCCCTTGGCCTCGTCGGCATCGAACGCCGTGACGATGTTCGGATGAGTCAACTTCGCCGCCGTCTGCACCTCGCGATGAAACCGCTTGACCGCATCTTTCGACTTCACGGCCGCCGGAGACATCACCTTCAGTGCGACGACTCGCGCCATGCGTTTGTGCTGAGCCTTCAGCACCATCCCCATGCCGCCCTGACCGAGCTTGTCGAGGATGACGTAGTTGCCCAGCGTCAGCGATGAGCCTTTGCCGGCATAAAGCTGCTCGGCCTGAAACTTGGTGAGCTTTTTCACCCGAACCAATTCGCGAGCCAGCGCGTCGCCATCACCCGGCCGTTTCTCGACAGGCACGGCCGCGATCCAATCACGCAGTTCGTCCTCCGACATCACGCCGGACGACGTCAATCGCTGAGTGAATTGCTCGACCGTCAACGGCATGACGAACTCCCAACTCAACGCATTGGCGACGATGCGGATTCTAAATGGCTATCCGAAAAGCCCGTAGCCCGACCCCTTGTGGGTCGGAGGATTTTGAATGAGCGACAATTCCGCAGGAAAATCAAATCCTCCGACCCACAAGGGGTCGGGCTACGAAAGAAAGAACAACTTTTCGGATAGCCTCTAAATGGACTGGTCTACTTTCCGATGCAACAACGGAAGTGAAATGGTCCCCGACATCACTTGCCCGGCTTTCCATCCCATTGGATCTGGCACTTCGGCAACGCTGCCTGCAACTCGGCGATACCGGCGGCGGTGACTTTGGTGCGGCGCAGGTCGAGCGATTCCAGGTTCGTCAGGACAGCCAGTGGTTTGATCCCGGCATCTGTCAGACCGCTGCCCGCCAGCGACAGTCGCTTGAGCCGCTTCAACTCGGCGAGATTTTCGGCAGCGAGTTCGATCAGGTTCGGATGACTGAGCGACAGGTCGATCAACTCCGGCTGGCCGGTCAGGTGAGGCAGGCCCATGCCGCGAATGTCGTTGCCGTCGAGCACCAGCCGTTTCAGCGTCGGCAGCGTCAGCAGTTGGGCCAGCGTGGCGTCGTTCAGTCCCGCGTTGGCGAGGGTCAGTTCCTGCAAGCCGTGGATGGGGACCAGGAAGCTGTAGTCCAGCCCGGTGATGCCCGACAGGTCGATGCTCTCCAGCCGGTCGAACTTGGGGAACTTCAGCAAGGACAACTGCGGCAGCAGTAGATCAAGCGGTTTGGTGACACCGGCGAGCGAGACGCGGCGGACCGGAAAGTAGTCGCCGGGCAAGTCGGCCGCGACCTTGATGGCGCGCGACTCCGGCTTGTCGAGCGCGCCAATCTCGACAGTTCCACCCAGGGCCAGCACGCTTTCGGCCACGTTGCGATTCGGCTCGGACCAAGTGATTTGGCACATCGGCAGGGCGGCTTTGAGTTGCTCGTAGCCTCGGAGGGAAATGCGAGTCTCCTGTAGAGCCAAGCCGATCAAGCTCGTCAGGCTCCCCAAATCGGCCAGCCCCGTATCGCTCACCGCTGTATGGTTCAGATCGAGGTGCGTGAGGTTCTTGCAATCCTTGAGGTGGGCCAGCCCCGCATCGGTCACTTGTGTATTGATCAGACTAAGGTTCGTGAGGTTCTTGCAATCCTTGAAGTGGGCCAGGCCCGCATCGCTCACCTGTCGACCGCTCAGATTAAGGCCCGTGAGATTCTTGCGATCCTTGAAGTGCGCCAGCCCCACATCGGTCACCCCGGTAACGCTCAGATCAAGGATCGTGAGGTTCTCGCAATCTTTGAAGTGCGCCATCCCCGCGTCGGTCACCTGCGTGTAAGACAGATGAAGTTCCATGAGGTTCTTGCAATCTTTGAAGTGGGCCAGCCCCGCATCGGTCACT
>CAZPUJ010000442.1:0-14751 GCA_964589725.1 uncultured Planctomycetaceae bacterium | reverse complement strand
ATCCATGGCTGGCAACTCCTTTTGCCTAGCGAATCAAATGGGGAATCTAGGCAGACATCATGCCAGCGGCCTTTACGAATAGAAAGATGAAAATGGCCTGTTGTTTCCGAGAAATAGCGACGGCCGGGAATTACTGCAATGCGACTGACTTTTTCTCAAAGTCACGGGTCGAAGACCTCGGCCTTGTCGAGCGTCACGCCCGTGCGGTCTTTTTCCGAGAGCGTCGGCTCGCCGACAAGCGGCCAGTCGATGCCGATTTGCGGATCGCTCCAGAGCAATGAACGTTCATGCTCCGGAAAGTAGTAGTCGCTGCATTTGTAGGCGAAGTCGGCGGTCTCGCTGAGCACATAAAAACCGTGAGCACAACCGGGCGGCACGTAAACTTGGCGGAAGTCTTCGTCGCTCAGTTCAAACGCCAGCCAGCGACCAAACGCCGGCGAGGGTTTTCGCAGATCAACGACGACGTCGAAAATCCGACCTTGCAACACTTGCACCAGTTTTCCTTGCGGATGCTGAATCTGATAGTGCAAACCACGCAAGGTGCGTTTCGACGAGCGTGACAGGTTGTCCTGCACGAACTCGGCAGCGATGCCGGCGTCGCGATAACGTTGCTGTTGAAAGGTCTCCGTGAAAAATCCGCGCGGGTCGCGAAAGACCTTTGGCTGAATGACCAGCAGACCAGGGATCGCGGTGGTGTCGACTTGCATTCAACAGCCCTCCTCGCCCCGCATTCAGTTGGCGGCGGCTTTCACGGCCGAGATCGGTTCGATCATGGCTGCCCAGTCTTCCATAGAAACCATCTGAGCTTCATCGGCCAACATGACCGGAATGTCGTCCTTGACCGCGAATCGCATACGGCAATCGCGCGAACGGCAGACAAAACTGCGTCCGTCGACCACCAGCTTTGAGCGGCAGACAGGGCAGACAAGTAATTCGCAGAACTGCTGTAGGTCGATGGACATGACAGGTGATTATGCAAACCCAGTGAGGACCAGACTGACGGTTTTAGAACCCGCGAAGAGCCCGGATGTCATCAAACGTGCGGAGTTGATAGCCGATTTGCACGTAGTCGAGCAACCGGCAGAGCGATCGCACCGCGACGCCCAGGCCGTCGGGCCCGCTGAAGCCGCCGAATTGGCCACCGCCTTTGAGGTGTGGTTCGGCTTCCAAGAAGAAGCCAGGAGCACCAAGTTGCTTGATGCGTTTTTCCAACTTCGGCAGATGCTCGCGCAGATCTTTGAGCACCAGATCGTGCCCGCCATCGCCGCAGTCGCACGGGACGAAATTTTTCAATCGCTCTTCATCGACGGCACCGGTCCAAGTCAACGTCGAGTCAACCTTGTAGTCCTTGATATGCATCCAGCCGAGATAATCGCGCATCTCTAAATATTCTTGGAAGCACTGCATCGGAGACTTGTTCTGACACGCGACATTGCCACCGTCAAAAACCAGCAGCATGTTCTTGCGCCTCACCGCGCGAGCCAGCTTGGCCGTCATCGGGCCGGTGTCTCCCATCAGGTTCGGCTCGATTTCCATTCCGTAAACCAAGCCTGATTTCGCGCACAAGTCGACGATTTGGCCGATCTGATCGACCGCTTGCTGAAAGTAGCTTTTTGGGTTCTCGCCGCGCGGCGGGTAAAACGAAAAGCCGCGAATCAGTCGAGTGTCCAACGCCTGCGCGGCGTTGATCGTCGCGGCGACTTCAGACTTGAGGTACTCTTTGAACGGCACGAATTTGTTGTGCGAGCCGTCGTCGGCGTCCTTTAGCTTCACCTTGCCAATGCGCGAGCCGATGCTCGTGACGCGCACGCCGTACTCCGAGTGCAGCTTCGCCAGCGATTGGTACTCGGCCTTGTTGAGCGTGACGACGTGTTTGACCGCGCCGGACGAGTTGACGTCGACGAATCGCGGACTGTAGTGCTTCAAGCCCACGGCAGCGAGCGCTGAAAGTTGTTCGAGCGCCGTCTTGTGATTGGCGGCTTCGTCGGCGAAAGCGCTCAAGATGACTTGCGGCGTTTGCTGCATGGCGACTCCGGAAGAAAAACTCTGGAGACAATTCTCTGGTTCCCAAGCTCCGCTTGGGTACGAGCACAACGAGAGCAGCCCGGCCGCCACAAGGTAGATAGAACAAATTGCAAGTTCATCCGACGCGCGACAACTTCTATTTTCTATTTCAATTTGAGCTTGTCGACCGGCACTTTCACCGGCGGGAGTTCGTTCCTGCCCGGCTTGATCGTGAACTTGAAAGCCTTCTCGATGTAGCCCGGCGTCTCGTGCCAGACCCGGAATTCGTGATCGCCGACCGGCAGCTTCTCGATCTTGAACTTGCCGTCTTCGTCGGTGATCGCGCCGTACGGATGATCAAGCACCAGCCACCACGCGCTCATCCACGTGTGGATGTCGCATTTGACCTGCATCGGCAGGCTCTCGGGGCCTTTGAATTCGACCTTCAACGGATCCTTTTGGTTGGCCGTAATGATAACGTTCAAGGGCTGATTGCGGATCGGAGCCGTACGCGTGTTGTGATTAACGGGGTCGCTCGACTTCACCAAGACAGTCTGATCCGTACGGACAAAAAGGGCGTGCGGTAGAAACACGCATTTCTTCTGGTCAAAGACGATCTCTTTTTCCTTCGACGCCGCCAGGTCTGGATGCACCTTACTGGGCTTCTTCGACGCGGCCGGGAAGAGGAACACGTAGCGGATGCCTCTGTTTTTTTCGTTCACGACGAGCTCTTCACTCGGGAGCGTCTTGCCACAGACAGCCTCTTCTTTGGTCGAATCGAATTGCTTAACGGTCGGAATGTCGCCATCCAATACGAACTGACCTTCGAGATCACCCCATTGAGCATTGGCTGGGATAGCGCCAGCAGCGATGACACCCGCCGCGACGGTGACTCGACACACAAGTTGGAAGAATTTCATGATTTCAACCTCACGATCAGGTGAGACACTGGATTGGCCGCCGAAGCGCCTGGTCGCGGCCCGAAAGACGATTGACCTCGGTGATGAGCGAAAACAGGTTAGCGAAGAAGATGGGCAAAGGCGACTCAACGGGCCGAGTGCAAAACGCGGATTGACGAGGGGGCGGGAAGTGATGACCATTCCATTTCGTCAGACACCAAACGTCCAGACGATCTGGTCATCAATGTCTACGGAGACGGCAGAGTCTTCCTGGTCGATAACGGCGTCACGCTGCGGCAGCTTGAGAAAAAGTTGCTGAAGGCTCGCCGGAACTATGCCGAATCAAGAAGATGACGTTGGCCACGCAGTTACGAGACTTGTAGAAAACAAGAACCTGTCATGTTTCCTTCATCGCTCCTCGCCGCGACGGAAATCGTTGAACGGGTCGCGTCGTTGCTGTCGCAGCCGGTGGACGTCGTCGAGACGGTGCTGTGGGGCACGCTCGCCACGGGCTTCGGGCTCGCGTCCCTGCATCTGATCACGATGCTGGCGACTCGCTGGGGCGATCGTTCGATCGAATGGAAGTCGCTGATCTTCTCGCTGCTCATTCACTTTTCGTGTCTGTTTGGATTGGTCGCGGTCAATCCCCCGGAACGGCTTACTCTCGCGCGAGCTGACGAGCGAGACTCTCACGAACAACAAATTGAAATCAGCGCCAAGTTGGCGGAGGTGGATGAGAAACTCACCGCGCCGAAATCAGGCAACACGCGCGTCTGGGAAAAACTACCCGACGCGCCGGACCAAGAGTTGATCCGCACGAACCGCTCTCAAGTTGAACTACAACGTGTCGAAGGACCCCAGCGTCGCCCCGATCCACTCACGCCGCCGGATGTTCAAGTCACGGACAAGACCGCATTGCCCGATGAGCCGACTGTCCGGCCAGAACTCAAACAGACGGCCGAGCCAGCAGCGACTCGCGTGGAAGCCGTGGCGCCGTTGAAGATCGACGATCCGACGGCTGAGTCTCGTCCCGAAGTAAAAGTTCCGTCCCTCGCGCCGTTGCAACGACGCAATCAAGCCGGAGCACAAGCCGACACGACGGCTCGGCAGCCGAACGTCGGCAGCGTGGATCGAGTCGCCCCTCAATTCGAATCGTCGAAGCCCTTCTTGCTGCCTGAAACGATGCCGACCGCTCCGACGGCGATCGCCAGTCCCAGCCAAACTCGAACCCAAGAAGCCGGCCCGCGCCGATCCGGCCCCGCGCCCGCCTCGATCGCCTCTGATGAAACCGGCGCCGTCGCCGATAATCCGGCCGGCGGAAACGCCGGCGGGTCCGTCGGCTCGTCTCCGTTCTCGCGGCTACGCGTCAAAACAAGTCGTGGCCAAGACTCCGGTGGTCCCGAAAGAATTCACCCCGAACGCAGGGCTCAAGCCCCCAATGCGATTCCCGGCGATGCCGTCGATGTCCGTGACGGAATTCGTACAGACATTCCGAACGATGGCCTGATGCCTCGTCCCGTTGGGCCGAATTTCGAATCGGCAAGGTTGGGCAAACGAGCGACCGTGCCGCTGATCTATGAAGGTCGGAACCTCGCGCGTCGCCGTGAGGTCGCTCGCAAATTCGGCGGCACCAACGCTTCGGAAGGAGCGGTCGAGTTGAGCCTCCGCTGGCTCGTCACTCACCAAGACCCCGAAGGATTTTGGGACGCCGACGGTTATGACGTTCATTGCCCCGACGGAAATCGCTGCTCTGGGCACGCCGGCCAAGTGAAAATCGATGAAGAAGGGCGCCAGAATGTCGGCAAAGATGCCGATACCGGTTTGACGGCTCTCTCGCTGCTTGCGTTTCTCGGCGCCGGGTATACGCACGAGGAAGGTCAATACGCCGACCAGATCGATCGCACGCTGAGTTGGATGATCCGTCAACAGCGAGCCGACGGATACCTGGGTGGCCAGGCGACGCATTTTGAACAAATGTATTGCCACGCGATGGCGACCTACTCGCTCGCCGAGGCGATCGGGATGCAAAGCGATCTTTCTTCGACAACTCGCTTGCGAGAACCGTTGGCTCGCGCCGTGGCGTACATCATCGACAATCAGAATCCGGATGGCGGCTGGCGCTACGTCAAAGGCCAATCCAGCGACATGAGCATCTTTGGCTGGCAACTGATGGCCTTAAAGAGTTCGGAAATCGCTGGGCTTTCCATCCCTGAAAACGCGAAGTCCAAGATGGTCCAGTTCCTGAAGGATCGCAGCCTCGGCCAAAACAAAGGCTTGGCAGGCTATCGTTTGATGGGAGGCCAACTGCTGCCGCCGACCGACTCGATGACTGCCGAGTCGTTGTTCTGCAAACAGATGCTGGGCATCTCACGTACCAACCCCGCCAGCACCGAGGCCGTTCAGCACATGCTGCAACGGTTGCCGCGGGCCTCTGGGCATAATTTGTACTACTGGTACTACGGCACGTTGGCGATGTACCAATACGGCGGCAGCCCGTGGCGACAGTGGAACGAAGCACTGCGCGACACGCTAATCGCCGAGCAGCGAACCAAGGGACACGTCGCCGGCAGTTGGGATCCCCGTGCTCCCTGGGGACTGTACGGCGGCCGCATCTTCTCGACCGCAGTGAGCAGCCTGTGCTTGGAGGTTTACTACCGCTTCCTGCCTTTGTACCAAATGGGTGGTCAGTACGAAGAAGGCCAGGATCGTTAACCTTGTCGTGCCGGTTTGGCAAATTTGGGATGGATTCGGTGCTGCGCTGCCGCATCGCTTGCGTAGTGGCGACCGATCCACCACAATCTCGCGACCTCTGCCAAAGAGCCTCCCAGCGATCGAGTCGAATCTGCTCAAAGGACAGTGTCGTTTTCCAGACGTCGGTGTGCCTGACTGACTTGCATTAGAGCGCGCCGTCGCTATAGTGCTTCGCTCCCATCGAGCCGGCTTCGACCGCTAGCGTAGCTCAATTGGCAGAGTTCCGGTTTTGTAAACCGGAGGTTGTGGGTTCGAGTCCCACCGCTAGCTTCCAGAACCTCGGCACAGCCGTTTCAGTTCCAGGGCGATAAATCTTGGAGGAGCTGAGCGGGTGGTAACCGGGGGAATTCCAGAGTGGCCAAATGGGCCAGACTGTAAATCTGGTGGCTCAGCCTTCGCAGGTTCGAATCCTGCTTCCCCCAATAAATCATTGAAAGCGAGAGGCAAAGGGACTCTGAAATCGACGTCTGCGGGTGTAGCTCAATGGTAGAGCGCCAGCCTTCCAAGCTGGACACGTGGGTTCGATTCCCATCACCCGCTCCTGCAGCGTCCACGTGGATGTGAATAGATCGGTGTCATCAGTAGAAGGGATTCGCTTCATCATTGCATCCTCGCTGCTGTAGCTCAGTCGGTAGAGCGCGTCCTTGGTAAGGACGAGGTCGTGGGTTCAAGTCCCACTAGCAGCTCCTCCGGGTGTTCGCAGTAATCCGTAGTTCTGAGGCATCGGATGGCCTTCGGTTCCCGTCCTGGTCGAATCCAGCAAAATTCAGACAATTGATACCTAGGGAGTAAACATGGCAAAGGCAGTGTTTGAGAGAAAAAAACCACATGTGAATGTGGGCACGATCGGGCACATCGACCACGGTAAGACAACCCTGACCGCCGCAATCCTAGCGGTTCAGTCCACGAAAGGTTTGGCGACCCTTAAGTCCTACGCAGACATCGCGAAGGGTGGAACGGTTCGCGACGCGTCGAAGACGGTAACGATCGCGGTCAGTCATGTGGAATATGAATCTCCGAAGCGCCATTACGCTCACATCGACTGCCCGGGCCACGCCGACTACATCAAGAACATGATTACCGGTGCCGCTCAAATGGACGGTGCGTGCTTAGTGGTCTCCGCCGCTGATGGGCCGATGCCGCAGACTCGCGAGCACATCCTGTTGGCTCGCCAAGTGAACGTGCCGGCGCTCGTGGTGTTCCTCAACAAGTGTGACTTGGTTGATGATCCAGAATTGATCGAATTGGTCGAGATGGAAATTCGTGATCTTCTTAATAAGTACGAGTTTCCTGGCGACTCGATCCCGATCATCCGCGGCAACGCTAGGGCGGCGCTTGATACTCCGTCGGATCCGGGTGCCAACAAGTGCATCGGAGATTTGATGGATGCCTTGGACGCACACATTCCAGAACCGCCGCGAGCTTCCGACAAGCCATTTTTGATGGCGATTGAAGACGTCTTTTCTATTGAGGGTCGCGGAACTGTGGTGACAGGCCGTATTGAGCAGGGCACGGTGAAGGTTGGCGAGAAAATTGAAATCGTTGGCCTGAATCCGACGATGGAAACAACTTGCACCGGCGTTGAAATGTTTAATAAGACGCTCGATTCGGGGATGGCCGGCGACAACGTGGGCATCCTCCTGCGCGGCACGAAGAAAGAAGATGTGCAACGCGGCCAAGTGCTGGCGGCTCCCAAGGCGATCAAACCGCATACGAAGTTTGAGGCCGAGGTCTACGTGTTGAGTAAGGAAGAAGGTGGCCGTCACACTCCATTTTTCAATGGCTACAAGCCGCAGTTCTACTTCCGGACGACAGACGTCACTGGCTCCACGAATCTGCTGGGTGGGGCCGAAATGTGCATGCCCGGCGATAACGTCAAGGTTCAAATAGAACTCGGAAAGCCCATCGCGATGGACCAGGGAAGTCGTTTCGCAATTCGTGAAGGCGGCAAGACGGTTGGCTCCGGCGTGGTGACTTCGATCTTGGAGTAACGAAATGCCTCGCGAGTATGTGTGGCTCGAATGCACCGAGAGTGGTGATCGAAATTACCGCGTCTCGAAGGAGACGCGAGGGACAGAACGTCTCGAGCTACGGAAGTATTGTCCTCGGCTTCGTCGGCATACGTTGCATAAAGAGTCGCGGAAGAAGTAGTGCTTGCTGTCGTTAGTTGAAACTACGGGTGTAGCTCAATGGCAGAGCACTGGATTCCAAATCCAGCGGTTGGGGGTTCAAGTCCCTCCGCCCGTGATTTGGCTTGTAAATCGGTTCGCGGGGTCGGCTCGCAAATGGCGGTGACAACATATAAACGTAACCAAGGACGACCAACGCGCCAAATTGCGTTGTGTGTGACGACTGCGGCTTTGTCTTGGCTGCTGTTGTCGGTAGTGGCTATGTTCACGCGTCGGCAGGCTGGAATTGAATGGCTGGGAATATGCCTTGTAGTGATTGCGGCAGCGGCCGCCCTTTCGATCGCGTTGCTCAATCGACCCCGGTGGGCGGATTTCTTGATCTCGGTGCAGGCGGAAATTGACAAAGTGACATGGCCGACGACTCAGGAGGTCCGTCGCGCGACGGTCGTGGTGCTCGCTTTGATCACCGCGATGGCAGGCATTATTTTTTGCTACGATGTCATTTGGCAATGGGTCTTCGAGAAGATCGGGTTTCTGCAGATCTAACGGAGGTAGCATCCTGTGGCATCGAATGAGCCTCCAAACCAACAGTCCAGTGCCGAGTCACCGGATCTGAAGTGGTATGTCTTAAAGGTTCAAACAAATCGCGAACGTGCCATCAAAGAAAGCCTGCAGCGGAGGATTCGTCGGGATGGATTTGAGGGTTCGTTTGGGCAAATTGTGATTCCAACGGAGAAGGTGATTGAGACAAAGGGAGGACGCAGGCGCGTCATCGAGCGGAAACTTTATCCGGGATACATCGTTGTTCAAATGTGCCTGAATGACGACACTTGGTATTTGGTGCGAGACACCTCGGGTGTTGGTGATTTCACGGGCACTGGCGGCTTGCCCACGCCAATGAGCAATGAGGAAATTAATCGCCTGTTGCGGCAAGAAGAACTGGTCAATGAACCTGCCAAGATCAAAATTCCACTCAATCGCGGCGACGTCGTGAAGATCAAAGAAGGGACGTTTGATACCTTCGAAGGCACTGTGGATTCGATCGACGAAGCGAGTGGCAAGATCATTGTACTCATCGAGATTTTTGGTCGCTCGACCCCTGTGGAATTGGAATACTGGCAGGTGGAAAAGCCGTAGCAATTGAATTGTCCACAAATTGAGGGGAAGAGATGGCGAAGCATGTTGTCAAACAAGTCAAGGTTCAGATCACGGGTGGACAGGCTACTCCAGCCCCTCCTGTCGGAACTGCATTGGGACCTCACGGAATTAATCTCGGCAAGTTCGTTCAGGAATTCAACGCGCGGACAAAAGACATTGCCGGCACAATTGTCCCAGTGATCGTGACGGTTTATTCAGATCGTTCGTACGAGTTCATCATTAAGAGCCCTCCGGCAGCAGTGCTCTTAAAGAAGGCTGCCGGCATCGCCAAGGGAGCGTCGAAACCCAACACCGAAAAGGTTGGTACGGTGACCCGGGCGCAGGTTCACTTGATTGCCAAAGAGAAGTTCGTCGACCTCAACACTTCTGAAATGAGTGCGGCCGCACGAATTATTGAAGGTACCGCGCGAAGTATGGGCATTAAGGTCACAGACTAAGTTATATGGATTGTGGAACTTTAGGCGTTTTTAAGCTATTTCAAGAGGCTGACTTCCATGCGACGACGTTCTCGGCGAATGCAGGCGCTTCATGATGCCACCCTGACCCTTGGAACTCTGTCCTTGACAGATGCCGTTCGGCAGTTGAAATCTCTCGAAGACAAACTCCCACCGGGAATTCGTCGCAGTAAAGTCAATCAGACGGTCGAGGTAGCGATTCGATTGGGGGTAGATCCGAAGCAATCGGATCAAATCGTGCGCGGGTCGATTGTCATGCCGCATGGTATTGGAAAGTCGAAGCGAGTTCTTGTGTTCGCACAAGGCTCCAATGTGCAGATCTCCAGGGATGCCGGGGCCAACCATGTCGGCGGCAAGGAATTAGCGGACCAGATCCGTGGAGGCTGGCTAGAATTCGATGTTGCTATCGCAACACCGGATATGATGGGTGTCGTCGGTCCTTTAGGAAAGATCTTGGGCCCCCGCGGACTTATGCCGTCCCCTAGGGCTGGCACAGTGACGGCAGATGTCGCTGTTGCAGTCCGAGAATACAAAGCAGGCAAGGTCGAATTTCGGGTGGATGCTGGCGGAATCGTTCATTGTGTGGTTGGCAAGATTTCATTCGACGAGATGCAACTCGTTGACAATGTGCAAGCATTGCTTAAGCACCTGATGGCGATCAAGCCGACCGCTTCAAAGGGGATCTACCTTCGTAGTGCTTATCTAACCGGGACAATGTTGCCTTCAATCTCGATCTCGGCCTAGATGTTCAACAGGTGACTCATCAATGCTAAGATCGTCGTACCCACTGACAGAGTGGTGTATTTATGATCGGTTCGCGGGGTTTCTATGAGTAAAGTCGTCAAATCGTTAATGTTGAAGGACTTATCCGACAAGCTTCAGGGGGTCTCTGAAGTCGTGTTCGTCGACATTTCCAAATTGGATGGCGTGTCGAATAACCGATTACGAGTCGCCTCGCGAAGGCAGTCGATCTCGCTGCTGGGAACGCCGTTCAAACTGGCGAAGCGTGTGATGGGTGAATTGGGATGGAAGTTGGAAAAACAGTCGGGGGGACCCACGACCATCGTCTGGGGGCCGGATGTCGTCGGACTGGCCAAACAGGCGATCAAATGGGAGAAGGACTTTCCGGGCGCGGTCGTCAAAGGGGGATACGTTGGCGGTGAAGTGGTGACTCCGGAAGAAGTGAAGGTTCTCAGTGAAAGTCCGAGCAAGGAAGAAATGATTGCCCGAATTATCGGGAGCTTGCTTTCGACTTCGACGGCGGCATTGAGCGCCATCAATTCGCAGGGATCCGCGCTCGCTTCCCAGGTCAAGCAGATTTCCGAGAAGGAGCCCGCGCGAAGTGGCTGACCAGCCCGTACCGCGAGTGCGGCATCAGATTTCCGAAAATCACAGGCGGCCGCCCTGGATTTTCTCACCTACGTCGACTCAGTGTATCAGACGATCCGCGAAGAAGAAGGGTTACGATGGCAGACGGAATTCAACTGCTTCAACAATCCCCAAGATCGACAAAAACTGATCGTTGGGCAAGTCCATAGCGTCAACGCGTTTTATCTTCCATAGGACGGAGATTTTGAGCCGTCATTTTGATTTTGGCCGGACAGAAATGTCCGAACTATTTGCGGCGGGAATGGGTGTTGAGCATTCGGCTCGTCAGACTTAGAGAAAGAGAAAGGGTACACTGCGATGCCTGCTACTGAAGTTGATCCAGTGATCACGGAACTGGGAGATAAGATGGTTGGTTTGACCGTGCTACAGGCGAAGTCGCTGGCCGACTACCTGGAATCAGCCTACGGAATTAAGCCGGCGGCTGGTGGTGCCGTGATGATGGCGGCTCCCGCGGGTGGCGGAGGGGCTGCCGAAGCCAAGGTCGAGAAGACCGAATTTGACGTAATCCTCACCGGTTTCGGTGAGAACAAGATTGGCGTCATCAAGGTCGTCCGCGCAATCACAAGCTTGGGCCTAAAGGAAGCTAAGGATTTGGTCGAGGGTGTGCCGAAGCCACTCAAACAGGGGATAGCGAAGGACGAAGCCGACAAGATTAAGAAGGAAATCGACGGAGCTGGCGGCGTCTGCGAAATCAAGTAGGCATAAATCTCATGATATCTGCTTCTTCGGCGCATCCTAGGCATTATGCGTGGCCTCTAACACGGGTGTGTATTTAGCCAAGGAGTCAGCGGCTAAGTACCACATGGTATAGCTTCCCTGTTTCAGGGGAGCTATTTCTTTTAGAGGAAGAACTCTTCCGCCAGCAGCGCTTCTCGGTCATTACAAGTTTCGTTTGACCTCATACGTGTTATTGCTCTCGGAGTCGGAATATGGCCATCTCGGAAGAACGAAGAATACAGCCTCAAACTGTCCGACGTTTTGGACGGGGACAGGAAGAATATGAGATTCCGGATCTAACAAAGATTCAAACGGAGTCTTACCGCCGCTTCTTACAAACCGACGTCGACCAGGAACGGCGTCAGTCACTCGGGCTGGAAGGAATTCTTCGCGAGATTTTTCCGATTGCGAGTTTCGATGGACAATTCCTTCTGGAATATCTTCGCTATGAGCTAGGTAAACCGCGATATAGTCCAGACGAGTGTCGGCAACTTCGGCTAACGTATGGGAGACCATTTCGAGTCTACTTCCGCTTGAAAAAAGAGCAACCCATTGAAGAAGAGGTGTATCTTTGCGATCTTCCGATCATGATTGGTGGAGGGGAATTTATCATCAACGGCGCCGAACGGGTTGTGGTCAGTCAATTGCACCGCTCACCAGGTGTAGACTTCATGGAAACCTCAGACGGTGGCGACCGTGACGCATTCTCCTGTCGAATTATACCTGAGCGCGGTAGTTGGGTTGAGTTGGCCACCACTCGCAAGGAGACCTTGGTCGTACGTATCGACCAAAGTGGAAAATTCCCAGCGACGATCCTGCTGCGGGCAATGGATGCGAAGTACACAACCAACTCGGCGATCCTACGACTCTTCTATGAGACGAGAATCGTCCGCATGGGTCGCGACGATGCGGTTAACAACATTCGCGGCACGATTTCAGTCGACGACCTTGTCTATCCTGCAAAACACCAGAGGTGCGGCGAAATTATCTTGGACAGTGGCTCTATCATCACAGCTGAAGCGGCAACTGAAGTGGCAGACGCTGGAATCAAGCAAGTCGAGGTATTCGACTTACCCGCCGATCACTGCATCTTGAACAGCCTTCGTGATGATTCGACTGCTTCGACGGAGGAGGCTCTGTTGAAGATTTACCAGCGTTTGCGCCCCGGAAATCCACCCCAGCTCGAGAAAGCCGTAGAACTATTTCGCGAGAGATTTTCTGATCCCAATCGATACCGTCTAGGCAAAGTCGGTCGATTTCGTATTAATCGTAAGTTAAACCAGGATGTAGCGGAAGAGGAGATGTCACTCAGAGCTGAGGATTACATCAGCGCGATCCGTTACATTATGCATTTGCGTGCCAGCGATGGTTCCGCATACGTCGATGATATCGATAACCTAGCCAACCGCCGGCTGCGAACGATTGATGAACTCGCCACCGACGAACTCCGTAAAGGTTTTCTCAAAATGCGTCGGACCGTTCAGGAACGAATGAGCCTTAAGGACGCTGACGACATCACACCACGCTCGCTTGTTAACCCAAAAAGTTTGGCGGCGGCGGTCGACTTTTTCTTCGGCCGAAGCGAATTGTCACAAGTTGTTGATCAAACAAATCCCCTTTCAATGCTTACTCATGAACGTCGATTAAGTGCTTTAGGACCCGGTGGACTAAATCGCAAACGTGCGGGATTTGAGGTACGCGATGTCCATATCTCGCACTACGGAAGGATCTGCCCGATCGAGACTCCAGAAGGCACCAACATCGGACTCATATCGAGCTTGGCCGTTTTCGCATCAGTGGACGAGTTAGGATTCCTGATTACGCCCTATCGACGTCTGAAAAACAGCAAGGCGTCAGAGGGGATCGCCTGGCTACGGGCTGACGAAGAATCGGATGCCCTGGTCGTCCCCGCAGATACTCCTTTGTCCCACGGCGGAATCGCAACTGGAAGAATACTCGCTAGGCACCGAAATGACGTCGTATGGATTGACTCAGATGAAGCCCAGTTCATTGATGTAGCACCTTGCCAAATGGTCGGTATATCTGCCTCGCTAATACCGTTCTTAGAGCACGACGACGCGAACCGCGCATTAATGGGGTCCAATATGCAACGCCAAGCGGTGCCACTACTAATAGTAGAACCCCCCGTCGTCGGTACTGGAATGGAAGTCACTGTAGCTCGCAACTCAGGTATGGTCTTAAAAGCCGATCGGGCAGGAAAAGTTACTTATGTCGACGCATCGCGAATAGAACTTGAGGGGCGCGTCCATCATCTTCGGAAGTTCACCGGCCTCAACGAACGCACGTGCCTTAACCAAAAGCCTCTCGTAACAGTCGGCCAGCGCGTCAAACGCGGCGAGATTCTTGCGGATTCGGCAGCCACATTCAACGGCGAACTATCGCTTGGACGGAACGTTCTTGTCGCCTTTATGTCGTGGGAGGGGTACAATTATGAAGACGCCATCATTTTGTCAGAACGACTAGTGAAGGAAGATGTATACACGTCACTGCACATTGACGAGTTCGACGTAGAGATACGAGAGACGAAGCTTGGGCGAGAGGAGTTTACACGTGACATCCCAAACGTCAGCGAAAAAATGTTGCGGCATCTAGATGACTCGGGGGTAGTACATGTTGGTACGAGAGTCCGTCCGGGAGATATATTGGTCGGGAAGGTCTCACCGAAGGCCAAGACGGAGCTAACGCCCGAGGAGAAATTGCTGCATGCCATTTTCGGACGGGCGGGAGAGGATGTAAAGAATGAATCGTTGGAGGTTCCGAGCGGGGTTGAGGGGATCGTTATACACACGGAACGCTTCTCGCGCCGCATGAGCCTCTCGGAGTCAGAGCGAAAGCGGTTTGATGCTGAGCTCCGAAATGTCGAGCGGGAGACTGAGACGTCGGTCAATGAAGCGTTTCGGACTTTCCTTGCTCCACTCGAACGGGCACTCGGGCGCAAGATTCTCGGCCCAAATGACGTGGAGATTTCTGCTCTCGATGATGAACATCGCGTGCTCGAAGCTGCCATGACGTTCTCTAGCACATGGGAGTCGCTCGAAATTCGGAGCCCACAGAAGCGAATCGAATGCACACGTCTTTACCGCGAGTTGTGGCCCAAGGTTGAGGAAGCCATGGAGTCCCGCGAACGGACGCTGAACTCCTTTAAACGGGGCGACGAACTTCCCACAGGCGTGTTACAAATGGTGAAGGTCTATTGCGCATCAAAGCGTCAGATATCCGTCGGCGACA
>CAZPUJ010000441.1:0-3785 GCA_964589725.1 uncultured Planctomycetaceae bacterium | reverse complement strand
GCGCCACCATTTCACGTACGTGTCGCCGAGCGTCAGCTTGCCGAACCGCCCGGCCGTGATCGCCTCTTTGAGCGCGATGTTCGCGGGACTGAACCGCGACGGCATGATCGTGCAAATCTTCACGCGGTTCTTGGCCGCCGCGTTGATGATCGCGTCGCAGCGAGCCAGCGTGATCTCCAACGGCTTCTCGACGACGACGTGCTTGCCCGCGTGGCACGCCGCGACAGCGGGGTCTCGATGCGAGCCGCTGGGAGTGCAAATCGTGACGACATCGACCTCGGGATTCTTGAGCATCTCGGCCAGGACGGTGTATTGCCGACATCTGTTTGCCGCCGCGAACCGCTCGGCGGATGAGGTGAACGTGTCGTAACAGGCGACGATACGAGCGTTTTTGATGTGCTCAATCGCCTTTGCGTGAAAATTCGCGATCATTCCGCAACCGACAATGCCGAACCCGAATTTCTTCGCCATGAAGTCATCTCCTGTTTGTCATGAATGAAAAAGACCCGGACCACTCGTGGCCCGGGCCTTTCACTTGTCATCGCCGTCGAGCGGATCGCTCGTAAAGGTTCAGAATGCTGCCGAGCGACTACTCCTTCTTCTCCTCAGACTTCTTCTCGGCGTCATCTTCTGTGGCCTTCTTCTCATCAGCGGCCTTCTTCTCATCAGCGGCCTTCGCGTCGGCAGCGGCTTTCGCATCGGCAGCAGCTTTCGCATCGGCAGCAGCTTTCGCATCGGCGGCAGCTTTCGCATCGGCGGCAGCTTTCGCATCGGCGGCAGCTTTCACGTCGGCAGCAGCTTTCGCGTCGGCAGCAGCCTTGGCCTTGGCTTCATCTTCGGCCTTTTTCTTCGCGCCGTCTTCGGCTGGCGGTGGCGGAGCCGCAGGTTCCTCATACGGCTTCTTCGGGTCGGCCGCCGCCGGGGCTGGGGCGGGAGATGCGGAGGCCGCTTGGACGGGCGTGCAACACGCGGGCTGTGGAGCACAGCATGTCGGTTTCGTGTGGCAGCAGGCGGGCTTCGGCTTGCAGCACTTCACCTTGACCGGTTTGCACTTGACCGGTTTGCAGCAGTCTTTGGCATTAGCTTGAGCGGCTGGCAACATCAAGCCGGCTCCGGCGAGCAGGGACCAGATCAATCGCTTCATTCGATCTCTCCTTCAAGGTTGTCAATGCGGACGAGTCAGTCGGCACGGGGATAACGGCCTTACTCGCCGTCGCCCCGAAACAGGTCTATTTTGCGAGTCAATCGCGCGACCCGCAAGTGACCGCCGCAAGTTTCGTCTGACTACCGCAACTCCCGAGCGCATGGTGACGGTAGGTCAAGGAATGACTGAGCCGACGCCGCGAGCAGGTTGCCCGAAGGTACCAGCGGCGACGGGGACGTTGAGTGACCCGGAAACTCGGGTTCGTCAGGTTACTGAAGCTTGGCGAAGAATTCATCCTCCGTGAGCACGGGCACGCCCAATTCTTGAGCCTTTGTCAACTTGCTGCCCGCGTTCTCGCCGGCTACGACGAACGACGTCTTCTTCGAGACGCTCTCCGACGGCTTGCCGCCGTGTTCGTGGATCAGTTCCTTGATCTGGTCGCGACTGGACTTTGTCAGTGTGCCGGTCACAACAATGGTTTGGCCTTCAAGTTTTCGCGGCCCCGTTTCGGCAGGCCGTTGGGGAATCGGCTCGCCGAAGTGCAGACCGCAATTACGCAGTTCGTTCACCAGGCGATCGCCAATCTCGGAATGGAAGTACGAATGGATCGACTTGGCGATCACTTCGCCGACCTCTTCAACAGTCGCCAGAGATTCCTTGGTTTGCCGCATGATCTCGTCGAGCGAGCCGAAGCGATCGGCCAGAATCTGCGCGGTCCGTGTGCCGACATGTCGAATATTCAACCCGACCAGCAGCCGCCACAGCGGTCGCGATTTTGAGGCTTCGATCCCGTCCAGCAAGTTGTCGGCCGACTTCTCGCCCATCCGTTCGAGGTTCAACAGCTCGGCGCGCTGGTCTCTTAGTCGATACACGTCGGGGAACGTGCGCACGAGCCCTGCCTCCAACAACTGCTCGATCAACTTGATGCCGAGCCCCTCGATGTCCATCGCCGCGCGCGAGGCGAAAAACCGCAGCCACTCGCGGAACTGTGCGGGGCATTCGGGATTCGGGCAGCGAATGTAAACGCCTCCTTCGTCCTTGACGGCCGGTGTGTCGCATTCGGGACAGCGTTCCGGGAAGTGAAATCGCCGCTCCTGTCCCGAGCGACGATGTTCTTCGACACGCACGACGTGCGGGATGATCTTGCCCGCCTTTTCAACCACCACCCAGTCGCCGATGTGCAGTCCCAGCCGTTCGATCTCGTCGCGGTTGTGTAGGCTCGCGCGCGACACCGTCGTCCCGGCGATCTCGACCGGCTGGAGATGTGCGACGGGCGTCATCGTACCGCTCTTGCCCACATGCACTTCGATGGCCTCGATCTGGGTGATCCCTTCGTACTTCTCCCACTTGTAGGCCACGACCCAGCGCGGCGCTTTACTGGTTCGACCCAATTGCTCGCGCTGCTCCAGCGAGTTGACCTTGATGACCAAGCCGTCGACCTCGAAGTCCAGCGAGTGCAATTCGTCCATCAATTCGTGAGCGTATTCCAACGTCGCGTCCATGTTCGGCAGTGTGGCGACGCGCGGCGTCGTGGGGATGCCCCAGCGGCGAATCGCGGCCAGGAACTCGCTGTGAGTCTGATAGGTTGTCGCTTCGCTGTACCCGATGCTGTGCGCGAAGAACCTCAGCCGCCGCGAGGCACACAATTTCGGATCGAGCAGTTTGAGCGCCCCGGCCGCCGCGTTACGCGGGTTCGCGAACGGCTCTTCGTCGGCGGCGATCTGTTCGGCGCGGATGTGAGCGAAGTCCGAGTTCGCGATGTACACCTCGCCCCGTACCTCGATGACCGGTGGCACTCCATCGCCAACCAACCGCAGCGGCACTCCGCGTAGCGTTCGCGCGTTCTCGGTGACGCCGTCTCCCTTGCGGCCGTCGCCGCGAGTGACCGCTCGCGCCAAAATACCACGCTCATAAATCAACGCCAGCGACACGCCGTCGATTTTGAACTCGATGCAATACTCCGGCGGAGTTCCCGCCCCCAGCAGCTTACGCACGTCGGCGTCGAATTTACGAACGCCCTCTTCGTCGTAGACATTCTCAATCGACAGCATCGGCACGCGATGCTCGACCTGCGTGAAGCCCGCAATCGGTTCGCCACCGACCTTGTGTGTCGGACTGTCGGGCGCATCGAGCTCCGGGTGGTCGCGTTCGATCTGCTCCAGCCGTTTGATCAGCCGGTCATACTCCAGGTCCGAAATCTCCGGCCGAACCTCGACGTAATACAGCCGATTGTGCCGCCAGATTTCCGACCGCAAGCGTTCGACTTCGGCGTTCAACGATTCCAACATGCGCGACCTCTGCCGCTTCACCATGAATATGTCACGAACGGATTCTCGCACGGGTTGCCGAACGCGACGTGCAGGCGACGTTGCTCTGGCTCGGCAATGATCGCGGCGACCGTCTTGCCAGAATTCGGAAGCATCGAGTTGTTTAAACCCGAATGCGGATGCCGGCAGATGCTGACGGGATGCCCGGAGTGATCGCTGAGAAACGTCCGCACGTCCGCCAACGTGATCGCTCCGAACTTTCCGGCGATAAGTTCTCGCATCCGATTCAGTCGCGGCCAAGAATCGGGCAAGCTCTGCGAAAAGTTGCTCTCGCAAGCGTGAGCCCCGCAAAGAAAATGGTTCGAGTGAACCAA
>CAZPUJ010000440.1:0-8480 GCA_964589725.1 uncultured Planctomycetaceae bacterium | reverse complement strand
CGTCGGGATGCGGTCGCGGATCGCGGCCACGCAGCCGTCTGCGGTCTTCTCGCCTTTCTCCTTTGTCTTCGGCTCAGCCGTGAGTTGCCCGATGGGTCCGCGACAAAAGTACCAGACGTAATACGGCAGTACCTTGTCTTTGTACGTGGACTCCACGGCCGCGACGCCATCGACCGCGTTACCTGTGCTGAAGTAGTGCGTGGCGAGTTGCTGCGAGGCCTGGACGCAGAGACTGTTGGCGTCGCCCGGCGTGCGCTTGATGTCGTAGGTCAGCTTCCGCCACAGCGCGACGCGGCCTTCGATGTCCTCTTCAAGCGTAGTGATGTCGATCAAGTCCGACAGCGAATAAACGGCCGCGAGCGTGTTCTCGTACCTAGAGACGACCTGTTGATAAGCCTTCTTGGATTTCTTGACCTCGCCCATCTCTTTGTAGCAGCGGGCAATGTAGAACGCCGCAATAGGGGCGTCCGACGATTCGGGCCAGTAATCGATCACGGTTTGAAAGCCGTCGGCGATCGCCGTATTCAGCTTCTTCAGATGAATCTGGCAGATGGACCACTTGAGCTGGGCGAACGATGTCCCTTCGCTGTTTTCGTAGAGCGTCACGAACTTCTCGTACTCGCCCAAAGCCACTTTGAATTGCCGCTCGCGGTAATACTTCTCGGCCAGATTAAGCTGATGCCGCTCCGTCTCTCGCAGTGCCTTCCAACGCTCCAGCGACATCTCGTCAATCTTCTGCTGACCGAAACACGTCGATCCGAAGCAGATGAGAGCTCCCACACAAGTCACGGCTACAAGCACACAGCGGCGAAGCATGTCTTCCCTCATCGAGTGAGACGGCTGGGATCACTTCAGTCTTGGTCGACATGATGTCAAAACCGTCGACGGAGGAACAGGCAAAGAGCGTTGTGTGGCGTCCGTCACAAATATCGAGGCAACTTTCACGCGCTGACCGAGTGAGCACGGCGTCGGTTTCTGGCTCCAGCCGGAGCGTTTCGATCAGGTGATCCAGGCTTTGTTTGAGCGTTAGCAAATGCGATCGGTTCGGACAGCGAATTGACGTTGCGAAAACGGCATTCGTACAATCCGCCTGCCTTGAGCGAGGATGTTCAACGTGGCGAGCAAGCTCATCATCGACGCTGATCCGGGCATTGGAGATGCCATTGCGGTCGCGCTGGCGCTGCTTGATCCTGAAGCCGACGTCATCGCCGTCACGGCGACCGCAGGTTGCGTGTCGGGACCGACGGCTTCGCGAAATCTACAAGCGGTCGTTGAGTTGCTCGATCCGCCGAAGTGGCCTCGGCTGGGAGCTTCCGAGGCGTCGACCTCGCTTCCCGGCGGTGACATTGTGCCCGACTTCTTCGATCCCGCGCTGCTCAACGGCCGGACGGGCCTGGGTGACGGAAAACTGGCCGTCGCCGAACTCCACAAACCTCACGAGGCGGTGAAACTGTTGATTGAGCAAGTGCGGCAGCATCCGCAAGAAGTCACACTGTTGACATTGGGGCCGCTCACGAACGTGTTATCTGCACAGGAACGCGATCCGGAGTTCTTATCGCTGCTCCGCGAGCTGGTTTGTTTGGGAGGCTCGATCGGTGCCGGCGGCGACGCGACGGCGGCGGCGGAGTTCAACATCTTCGCCGATCCGCAAGCAGCTCAACACGTGCTGAAGTCTCCGGCGACGAAGACACTCGTGCCGTTGGACGTGTCGCGGCAGGTCGTGCTCAGCTACGACCAATTCGCACGGCTCTCTGACGCGAGTTTTTCGCGAGCTGGCCGCGGCCTGCTCGAGTGGTTGCGATTCGGGCTGCGAGCGTCGCATGAGCATCTGGGTACCGAGGGCTTCGCACTCCGCGAGGTGGTGGCGTTGGTCGCGGCCGTTCAAGATCGATTGATCCACACGACATCGATGACGCTCGATATCGAGGGTCGGCCGGGCTTGTGCCGCGGAGTCACTGTGTTCGACCAGCGGAGCACTCGGCATTCGCGGCCCAACATCGACGTCGTCGATTCCGTCGACGTGCAAGGAGTGCTGGATTACTTCGGAGCGACGCTGCATCGCGTGCTGCACATGGACGACTGATCGCCGTGTCCCACGGCTTACGGCCGATTCCACAAGATGAACTCGCGGCGCGATTGGCCGTCGGAGTCTCGTCGCTGAACTTGTAAAAGCACTGAGCCGGCAGCGGCCACACGCCCAATCGCCCGCTGCAATTCGTCAGGAGTTTGCACAGGCTGGTCAGCCACTTGTTCGATAACATCACCGGGACGTAGCTCATTGGTCGTTGGCACGGACGGCGAGGCATTGTTCCCCCGACGCACGATGGGACGGCGTGAGCGAAGGACGAGTACTCCAGTCGCTGTCGACTCCAGCCCAAGCTGCGGAGCCAACTCGCGATCGATCGGGCAGACCGACAGGCTCATTAAATCGACATCGACACTGCCTTGCCGAGGTTGCGCCGGCGCTGTCTCCTCTTCCGCTTCGGCGACAGCGCGATCACTGAGATCAACGTTGATGATCACTTTCTCGCCGCGACGGAGAATCGTCATCTTCACGCGCTTGCCGACCGGTGACAGGCTGACCAAATTGATCAAGTGGTTTTCATCGAGAATGTCGGTCCCGTCGAAGCTCAGAATCACATCGTCCTTTTGCAGTTTGGCTCGATACGCCGGCGTGTTCGGGTACACCGAGAGCACCCGCGCGCCGCGTACGCGATCCAGGCTCAGTAGCCGCGCCTTCGGAGCGTCAAAGGCGGGGTCTAATTTGACGCCCAGGTACGCTCGATAAACTTTACCGTGTTCCAGCAACTGATCGACCACGCGACTGACGAGGTTGCTGGGAATGCTGAAACCGATGCCTTCATTGCCGCCACTGTTCGAGGCGATGGCCGTGTTGATGCCGACGACTCGCCCGTTCAGATCAATGAGCGGTCCGCCGCTGTTACCCGGATTGATGGCTGCGTCGGTTTGCAGGAAGTCCTGATTGAGTACTCCGCGATCGCCCAGCTTGAGCGACCGACGGCTTTTCGCGCTGATGATCCCGAACGTCACCGATTGGCTCAGCCCAAATGGACTGCCGACCGCCAGCACGGGATGCCCGATCTCGGCCGCGTCGCTGTCGCCCCACGCCGCCGCCACCAAGCCGCCAACACCCAATCGCAACACGGCGATGTCAGATGCTTCGTCCTCCCAAGTTTTCTCCGGATGCACCAAGCGACCGTCGGACAAAGTGATCGATACCTCATTCAGTTTCGCCCCCGCAATGACGTGCCGATTGGTGACCACATACTCGCCGGCAACGCGTGCGCTCCGTACCACGACGCCCGAACCCGTCTCCTCCACTTCGCCCCGCAAAGCCGTGCGATGCACACTTTCGATGTTGACCACGCTGGGAGAAATTTGCTTGGAGATCTTGGACATCACTCGGCCGGCGTCGCGCAGGACGTTCGAAGCCCCGTCTAAGTCGACGTCCGAACCTCGCCGGCCCGCGGGGTCGGCGTACAAAGCCTCGAACGCGAACCAGCCGCCAACAAGCACGAACGCGAGGCACCAAACGCCAGTCGAACGGAATTTCATCGCACAGACCCTCAGTTTTGAGGCGACCAACGTGATGAACGCTGCCCGCGCCCGCCCAAGTGCCACAAGACACTATGTCACGTGCGTGCCGACGCCAAACGCCTCGAACACGATGACGGCATCCTGCCTCTCGATTTGATCGTCGAGTTGCGCAATGAAATGAATTGGTTTCACGATGCCGACCGCTCGCTTTGAGCATGTCCTGCCAGCCGTACCGGGAATGAGTATCCGGAGGACGTGGCAAACCTTTCGGGCGCCACCAGCGTGCATCATCCGCGGGGGTGGCACTTGGCGTGAACCGCCTTTAACCGGCTATGCTCGACATGCGTGTAAATCTGCGTCGTGGCGATGTTCGCGTGGCCAAGGAGTTCCTGCAGCGCGCGAATCTCGGCACCGCCGGCCAGCATATGGGTGGCGAAACTGTGTCGTAGGGTATGCGGGCTAACCTGATCGTTACATCCCGCGCGAGCCGCATATTTCTTCACAATATGCCAAATCATGATCCGGGTCAGCCCGGTCCCGCGCCGTGTCACAAACAGCCAATCCGCATCACGACGCGACACAAGCTGCGGACGCTCATGATTCAGATAAGCTTCCAAAGCCAATCGAGCCACCGGGTTCATCCCGACGATCCGTTCTTTGTTTCCCTTGCCCAAACAACGGCAGTAGTTCTCGTCTAATCGAACGTCTGCCAACTTGAGATTTGAGATTTCCGAGGCTCGACAGCCTGTCGCATACAGCAGGCACAAGAGTGCTCGATCGCGCAGCGGCAGCCTGTCGTCCGACGTCGGTGCCGCGATCAGTCGATTGACAGTCTCTGGACTGAGCACTTTCGGCAGATTCTGCCACAGCTTTGGCGAACTCATCAGGTCCGCGATGCTCTCCAGCAACACTCCTTCGAGCACCAGGAATCGGAAGAGCATTTTGATCGAGACCAAATGCCGACCGATGGTGCTCGCCGCCAACCGCCGCTCGTGCAGCCACTGCAAATGAGCGGTTAGAGTTGCCAGCGTCACTTGGTTCAATGTCGCCGGCCCGTGCTGGTGAAACCATTCGGCGAACTGCAGCAAGTCTGTGCGATACGCCGTAATTGTGTTCCGCGACATGCCGCACTCGGCCTGCAAGTAATTCACGAACGACGCCACAAACGCGGACAAATCGGCCGGCCGTGACGTCGTTGTATTCCCCGCAGACACCGGGCGCCGCCGTTCGGGCATTGTCGGCTCCGTTCGTAGTTCCGGCTTCAGCCGGGTGAATCCGTCGAAAATCGGACCTACGAACTAGATCGTCCGGCGATCAAACGGGCCGGCAGTTTTTTTTTAAGTCGACAGATTCGATCTCGCTGCCATTGGGCCACCTGCGGTGTTCGTTCACCAATTGAAGCGGAACCGGGATTCATTGGTGGAAGCGCCGGGGTAGTACCGCGGGCCGCTGGTGGCGGTCGCTCGCCAAGGTTCGATGGATTCGAGCAGCATCACGGAGTTCTTCTGCCCAAAGCTGTAGTTGTCCAAGTATCCGAAGCTTTGCGAATGGAACACGGGCATCGGCAACACGTAGCCGAAACCGGGGCGAAAGTATGTGGGCGAATCGGGAATTCGCCAGCCGGGTACGGCTGTCGGCGAGAAGGCGACGTACGACGGCGCGCCGTAAGCGGACGGTGGGACGGCCAAGCTCCATGCCGATGATGACCCGTGCGGGCAAACGCTCACGTACGCCGCCGGCGCAGGAGCGTAGCTCGCGTTCGCCGGAATGTACGGATGACGGTCCAGCGGCTCGAAGACGGAAGGCGGTTCAGACGCGGTGAGTGACGCAACACGCAGACTGACGATCAACATCACGCCGCAAGACAAAGAAGCTAGTCGCATGGTCTTGACTCCCTAAGGACGGTTATCGCCAGGTAACGCAGGAATTCGATCTCACTCTGGATGCCGCAAATTTGCCGCCGAATCTGTACGGCCGCGGCCTCCGCGGTTTGTGCGCGGAGCCGCGTCTCCGCCACTTGCAATGGAGTCAAATGCCCTTCCGACACCAACGAATCCAAATAAGCCGCGTGTCGTTCAAGCTTACGGCCGTGCTGAGCCACCAATTCCGGGTCTGGCATCGGAGTTTCGAGTCCGATCAGCGAGTCCGCTCTTTGCAGGAATTCGTAAAGCGACCGGTGTTCCGTGGCGACCGGCGGCCGTGTTGAGCCAACTGCTTTCGACAGCAAGCCGTCGTCCGCGGACCAAACGCCGGCCAACTGAGCGTGCGTTTGGTCCCAAGTGTCCAGCGCCGCTTGAGCCGCCTGTCCTTCGTGCTCCGCGAGCTCACGATCCACAGACGCGCGCTGCTTCTCGTTCGTAAACGGATCACCGACTAGTAAGCACACTTTGGCTTCTCGCTCGCGGGCGAACTTCGCCTGAGCGTCCGCTTCCGCCCGCGCTGCCCAGGCTTCCCACCATCCTTGACGCAGACGAATGATCGCCTGGACGACCGAGGCGTTACTTAGCGCGGCGGCGGACTTGCCGGTCAGTTGCCGTAACGTTTCATTTGGATCCGCCGTGGGTGAGCTCGTGGCCATTTGCCGCAAACCGGTTTGATCGGCAAGAGGACGTATGCTTGCATCGAGCGATTGAGCGACGGAGAGTGCATTTCGTCCAACGCCGACGAGCACCAAGCGAGCCGCGTTCAGTTCCACGGTTTGTTCACGGGCCCTTTGGAGACACTGCTGGACCGAAAAGTGTTCGACACTGCGCAACTCCGCTATGGCTCGCTGCCTCGCCACGTTGGCTTCCAGGATTTCGATCTCCAAGGTCGCTCGCGTCCGTTCATTCCGCGCAGCCGGTTCATTTGAGAGCCGTTCGAGAAAAACCAGTCGTTCGACGATCGTGTGCAGTCGTGACTTCAAGAGCGAGTCTTCCGGCGAGTCTTTACGGAGCAGCGAAGTCAGATGCTCCCGCAGTTCGACGCTTCGCAGAATGATTTCCGAGTGGCCCGACTCGAGCACGCAGACTCCCACCTGCACCGGCACAGACTTCAAAACCAAAACGCAGATGTTTCCCGGAAACGCCGCGTCGTTAAGGGAGATGGCATGCCGCGATGTAGATTCTGTTCATCCAGCGGCCTCCATGCAGCATTTCTGCAAACGCCATTTCGAGCCATCATTCAACATGACGGCAGTTTTGCAAGTGTGACACCGCTCATCACGACAAGCCGACGAGCGTCAGGGGGCACTTGTCGGAGACGAAGGTCTCGCGACGATCGTCTTGCTCGAACTGCACGGTCACGGTTTGCCGCTTCAGCGAGCGACCGATTTCGACGACCTTGCCCAAGCCGTACCGCGGATGTCGAACGAGATTGCCGAGCAAGAACGGCGCGATTGACGTCTCCTCGGCTTGTTGACTTCGCAACAGCGCGGCGCCCGATGTCAACCGCGACTTCAGTCGGCTACGAACAGAACGGGGTTTGGGGGCGCGCGTGACGTCTTCGTCCCGGCTTTCGGTGTTTCCTTCTGGAATCTCCGACGCAGCGGAGTCATCAGCGTCGAGAAACCCCTCTCCCCGGCGGCGAGAGGGAGCAACCGAGAACCGGGCCTCTCCACGGCGGGGAGGGCGAGCATTCGCGCTCGTCGCCTCTGTGTTGTCGCTCGCGGCCGTCGCGCCGAAATCGAAATCGAGCCAATCCTCGTCGGCCGTCTCTTGGCTGTCTTCATCGAACGGCATCGAGCCTCGTATGCCTTCCCTGACCCCCGACCCCTGGCCCCCGACCCCTGACTGCGCCATGTGATCCACGACCTCGCAGTCGATCTCCGATTCAAACTGGCTGCGTACAGTCCGCAGTGGTCGTCCGAATGAGTAACGTTCGATGGTTTGCGTAAGGTGCAGTTGCTTCATGGCGCGCGTCATGCCGACGAAGAGCAGCCGGCGTTCTTCTTCCAGTGCCATGACGGCTCGGCGGTAATCGTCCTGGTCGGACATCGCCCGCTCGTGCGGGATCAGGTTTTGTTCCAGACCGACGATGAAAACGACTGGGAACTCCAGCCCCTTTGCCGCGTGGAGCGTCATCAGCGTCACCTTGCCGGAAGACTCCTCGACGAAGTCGGTGTCGCTGACGAGCGATGTCGTTTCGAGAAACGCTTGCAACGATCGCGCATCGCCGGCTCGTTCGTCGAACTGTTGAGCCGACAGGATTAACTCCGTGACGTTTCCCAAACGCTGATCGTCCTGTTCGTCACCGCTGGCCCGCAGTTCGTCGCCGTAGCTGGTCCGCGCAAGCACCGCTCGCAGCAATTCGGCGGTCGGCCCCGTGGCCAACGTTCGTAGGCCTTGCAGCAACTCAAAGAACGCGCACAACGCCTTCTTCGGAGCTGCCGAAAGTTCGGAAATCTCGCCGGCCTGACCGGCCGCTTCGAGCAGCGTCAATTCGTGCTTGTCCGCGAAACGAGTCAGCTTCGCGAGCGTGCTCTGCCCGATTCCGCGCGGCGGATTGTTGATGATTCGCAAGCACGCCGCCCGATCGGCCGGGTTCTCGATCACGCGCAGATAGGCCAGCATGTCCTTGACCTCAGCTCGCTCATAAAATGCCAGGCCGGCGGCGACTTGATACGGAATGCGGTTCCGGCTGAGAGCCAGCTCAATCTCCCGCGACAGCCAGTTGACGCGATAAAAGAGTGCGAAGTCCGACCAGTTCCACACTCCCGCCTCGACGTCGGCTCGAATCTGCGCGGCCAACTCTTCCGCTTCCCGCTGTCCGTTCCAAAACCGATGCAGTCGCACGGAGTCACCCGGCTCGTTGCCGGTTGTCAGCCGCTTGGCCTTGCGGTGAATGTTGTGCTCGATCAGCGAGTCGGCGACGCGCAGGATGTTCTGCGTGCTGCGGAAGTTCTCCTCCAGCCGAACGACGACGGCGTCCGAGTAGTCCGATTC
>CAZPUJ010000439.1:0-22586 GCA_964589725.1 uncultured Planctomycetaceae bacterium | reverse complement strand
GTCTTTCGCGACCAGAAATTGGTCAACGAGTATGCCATCGCCTCGCTCAAGCGCGTCAAGGACGACGTTCGCGAAGTCCGCGAGGGCATGGAGTGTGGCATCCGGCTTGAGAACTTCAATGATATGAAAGAGGGCGACTTGCTGGAGGCATATCGCATCGAGGAAGTGAAGCGGACGCTTGATTGACGGGACGGGCGATGGAACAGTCGAGAGCACGTCTTGTTGGCCTCTATGGTGGAATACGGATCGATGACGTCACGCCGGATTGCCAAAGTCAACCGCGCTGTTTTGGAATCGCTCAGCTCAACGATTTTGTTCGAGCTGAAGGATCCTCGTGTCAAGAACGTCACGATTCTGGATGTCGAGACCACCGATGACATGCGCAGCGCGAAAGTCCACGTTGGCGTGCGAGGCGATGTGAAGATCCAGTCGCTCACCCTGCACGGGCTCGAATCGGCGCGCGGTTTCTTGCAGGCAAAGATCGCCGACCGGCTGCAAACGCGATACACCCCCGTGCTCAAGTTCATTCTGGAACCAAATTGGCTGGAAACCCTGCAAGCCACGTCCGCGGGCTTGCACGAAGCCGAAGCCGCCGCCCTCACGGCGGCTCACGAGGATGGCGATCCAGCCGCTGAGGAAGGCGAGGAGATGTCCGATGACAACTGAAATTCAATGTGCAGTCTGCAATTTGCAATCGGCAATTTGCAATTTCCGCTTGCTATTTTCCAACATCGTCACCCGCGACTAACCCGGGCCGGTTGTCTTCCGTCACCGCTGTCATCAATCAGGTACGTTGCTCATGGCCGTCGTCAAGAAGACCAAGGCGTCCGACCTGCAGGCTCTCTGCAAGAAACTCATCACGCTGCTCAAGAAGCACTACAAGCCCCACGGCGGCAAGAAAGACCGGCCGGTGCTGGAGTCGTTGCTCTACGCTGTGTGCTTGGAGAACGCGACGCACGCGCAGGCGGACGCCGCGTACGAACGGTTGCATTCCACGTTTCATGACCTCAACGAAATCCGCGTCAGCACGTTTCTTGAACTGACGCCGGTCTTCGAAGGCATGTCCGAACCGGAAGCTCGCGCCGCACGCGTGCGATCAATCCTGCAATACGTCTTCGAGATCAACTTCGATTTTGACTTCGAGTCGCTCAAGAAGAAAACGATCGACTTGGCCGAGAAGCAGTTGCAGAAGATTCGGTTCCTCACGCCGTTCATCCAGTTGCACACGCTACAGATCGCGCTGGGTACGCACATGATCCCCCTCGACGACCGTCTGCGCGACGTATGCGTCTGGTTGGGACTGGCGATTCCCGGAGCATCGATCACGGAAGCGGCCGACGGTTTGAAAGCCGCCATCTTGAAGTCCGATACGTCGGTCTTCTGCCAGTACCTGCGAGACTTCGCCATCGACCCGCATTTGCAGTCGCACTTCAATCCGACGAAACACAAGACACCGCCGGATGGGCACGATCTCGACGACATGGTGGACCGCGCTGAGGAGCTGATCATCCACGCCGAAAAGGCCGCCAAGGCCAAAGGCAAGTCCCAGAACGCCGCCGCGAGCAAAGCGTCGTCCAAGTCCAGCGGACACAAACACGGCACGAAGACGAAGGTGGCCGTGAAGAGCGCCAGCAAAGCCGGTCTCGCCAAGAAAAAGAAACCGCGTTAACGCCACCAAGTTTAAGTCGCGGCTTTCGCGAGCGGAACGCGAAATTCGCGTACGGAACTCGAAAACAGTCTCGTCCATCAAACCCGGCTTGGTGGCCTGTGAGGCGGCTCGCTAGAATCCGCCCGCGAGTTGGAGTTCGCTTTCAGCATGCCTTGCGGTGACACGCGCTCGTGTGAACTCCAACCGGACTCTCTGTTTGACAGCCTTCTCCAGAAAGACTTGGCCATGACGTTGCCGCGACTTCGAATTGTCTGCACCGCGGGGAGTTTGTGGGTGTTCGTTGCGTGGTCTCTGTGCGCGTTCGCTGGTATCACTGCGACCGCACCGGCCGCGCAACGCGTCGCTCAGGAAACGACGTTTCCGGCCGACACAACGCCGCGAATCTTCGGACGTACTGATTTTCGTGTCGACATCATCGACCGGCCGGAACCGCTGACGCCAATCCGCGCTCGCACGGACGTCGAACAACGTCGGCTCGACGCCGTCGCCTGGTTCATGAAGGGACGATTTCTGGAGTCGCGCGAGGAATTCAAGGCCGCGCTCGAGGCCTACGAAAAGGCAGTTGAGCTCGACCCGAACGCGGTCGAAGTTTATCGCGCGCTGATCCCGCTGGCGTTCGGGATCAACGAGGCCGACACGGCCATCAAGTACGCTTTGAAGGCGGTGGAGCTTTCGCCGGATGACCATTTGTTGCTGCAACGAGTCGGCATCCATTTGGCGACGAAGGAAAAAGTTCCCGAAGCCATCAAGCTACTCGAGCAAGCGTCGCGATCGAACAAGCTCGATCGGAACTCCAGTCAGTTCGTGGCCGTGATGCGCGACTTAGGCTTTCTGTACCTAATGACCGGCCAAAACGACAAAGCAGCCGATACGTTCGAGGTCATTCTCGACGCCAAGATCGATCCCGAGAAGTATCACCTCGATTTTCAGATGCGATCGGAATTGGAGAAGCGGCAGCAGACGCGATTCGAGACGATCGGCCAAATCTTTCTGGAAGCCAAGCGTCCCGACCGAGCGATTGTGGCCCTTGAACACGCCGCGAAAGCGAACAAGACTAAACCAGGCATCATCAGCTTCAGTCTCGCGCAGGCTTACTTGATGACCGACAACGCCGACAAAGCGCTTGACCACTTGCAGACGTACTTCGACGCCCAGTTGCAGTCCAAGGGCAAAATCGCCTACCAACTGCTGGCCGACATCCTTAAGGCCCAGGACCAATCGAACGGTCTCACCCCACGCCTGGAGAATATGGCCGCAAAGGATCCGCACAATCTCACGCTACAATTCTTCCTCGCCCAGCAGTACATCGAGGCCAACCGTCTCGACGACGCGGAGAAGCTCTACAAGAAAACGCTGGACCGCGAGAAGTCCATCGAAGGCTACGTTGGCTTGGCCGCGTTGTACCGGCGGCAAGGTCGCCCCGTCGAACTGCTACAAAACCTCGCGCTGGCGTTCTCGCGTGAGTCGGAATTGGAGAAAGTCGCCGATGAACTCGAAAAGGAACTGCAAGCCATCAGTGCGGACGAAAAGCTCGTCGCCGGTTTGCTCGACGTGGGGCGTCAGCAGACGGAGGGCGAATCACCAAAGCTTGATTTCGCCAGTAGCCTGTTGCTCGCCAAAGTTGCCGCGCAGGTGAAGCAGGTCGAGCCGGCCGAACGGTTCTATCGGTACGCTCTCAAGCAGCGACGCGATCGTGCCGCCGGCATCTTTGAAGAGCTTGGCAAGCTATTCCTCCAGGTCCGCCAGTTTGTCGATGCCGCCAAAGTTTTTCAGGAAGCCGCCAGCGATCCCAAACTTGAAACCGCCAAGCCTTATTTTCTCTTCTTGCGATCTCAAGCCGAAGAGATGGCCGACAACACTGATGCCGCGCTTGCGGCCATCGCCGACGCCCGTGGCTGCAACCCGAACGCGGCACTGCAACAGGCGCTGGACTTTCAAGAAGGTTGGGTGCATTACCACGCTCACAACTGGGACAAGGCCGTCCCGCTGTTGACATCGTTCATCAAGAAATACCCCAACCATCGCCTCGCGCGACAGTGCCAGTTCAGTCTCTCCAACATCCACGTGCAGAAGGGTGACATCCGCAAAGGCGAAGAGATATTGGAAAAGGTACTGGTCGAATCGCCCGACGATCCGTCAGTGAACAACGACCTCGGCTATCTCTACGCCGATCAAGGCAAGAACTTGGAGCAGGCTCGCGGCATGATCGAAAAGGCTTTCAAAGCCGAGCCCGATAACGCGGCCTATCAAGACAGCATGGGCTGGATTCTGTTCCGACTCGGCAAAGCGAAAGAGGCATTGCCGTATCTGGAGAAAGCCTTATCAAACCCGCGCGGCGGCGATGCCACCATCTGGGATCATTTGGGCGATGTCCAAGAACTACTTGGCCAAAAGGACAAGGCCGCCGAGTCATGGACCAAAGCCCTCAAAGATGCGAAAGAAGATAAGCATCCAGACGAGAAGCTGATCGAGAAGATCGAAGAGAAACTCAAGAAAGCCAAATAGGCGGAATGACGCCGACCCTCCCACTCGAACCGCACGACAACGACTCATGGCCGGACATTCCCACTGGGCGAACATCGCCATCAAGAAAGGTGCCCAAGACAAAAAGAAGGGCAAGCTATTCGGCAAACTGAGCCGCGCGATCATCGTGGCCGCACGCAACGCCGGCGGCGATCCAGCCACGAACCTCGCGCTGCGGTACGCTCTCGACAAGGCTCGCAAATCGAGTATGCCGAAAGAAAACATCGAACGTGCGGTGAAAAAGGGGACCGGCGAAAGCTCCGACGAGAAGTACGAGGATCTGGTGTATGAAGGCTATGCTCCCGGCGGCGTTGCGGTCTTGTGCGACATCCTCACCGAGAACCGCAACCGCACGGCGGGCGAGGTCCGCAAGATTTTTGAAGTCCATGGCGGTAATTTAGGCAGCACCAACTGTGTCGCCTGGATGTTCGCTCGCAAAGGAATCTTCCTGATCCCGGCTCAGCACGTCGAAGAAGATAGGCTCTTCGAGATCGCCTTGGAGGCCGGAGCCGATGACGTGCAACGAACCGGCGACACGTTCGAGGTCACCTGCGACCCGGTGCTCTTCCCGCAAGTCCATGAGACACTCGAAGCCGCGAAGATTCCGGCCGATGTTGCCGAAATCCAGAAAGTTCCCAACAGCATGGTCGATGTCGATGTGGAAACCGGCCGCCGCATCGTCGCGTTCATCGAGGAACTCGAAGACCAAGACGACGTGCAATCCGTGACCACCAACGTCAACCTGCCGGACGAGTTGATGGCGGAGATGGCGAAAGGGTGAGCAGCACGTCGCTGAATTCGCACGAGTTCAGCCGGAACAACACGCGCCTGAATTCTTGCGCATTCAGCTACTGAGCACTAAAGCATGCCCCGACAGACAGTCATCGGAGGACGCGGCGACGACAAATCGGGTGACGGCGACAGCCGTCCCGGACGTGCAAGCGAGTTTCGCCCGGATGACGAGAAGCACGACGAAGAACTGCGGCCCCAACGGCTCGACGACGTCGTTGGTCAGCGGAAGGCGGTCGAGCGGCTGCGGATTATGCTCGACGCTGCCAAGAAGCGCAAAGAGCCGCTCGGGCATTTGCTCTTCGACGGTCCGCCCGGCTTGGGAAAGACGACATTCGCGACGGTCATCCCGAAGGAACTCGGCACCGATTTTCAGATCGCGTCCGCTCCGGCGCTGACCGCTCCGAAAGACGTCTTGCCGTACATCACGAACGCCAGTTACGGCTCAGTGCTGTTCATCGACGAGATTCATCGCCTGCCGCCGGCCGTCGAGGAGTTCCTCTATCCGGTGATGGAAGACTTTCGCGTCGACATCGCGCTGGGCGAAGGAATCAACGCTCGCACAATCAACATGCCGCTGAAAAAATTCACGGTTATCGGCGCGACGACCCGCAGCGGCATGTTGACCGCGCCGCTCCGCGATCGCTTCGTCAATCGCCTGCATGTCGACTTCTACGACGAACCCGATCTCGCCGAGATTGTGACTCGAAACTCGCGCAAGCTTCGCACGGAGATCGACGCCGAGGCCGCGAACGAACTCGCCAAACGCAGCCGCGGCACGCCTCGCAAAGCCAACAACTTGCTCTACTGGTGTCGAGATTATGCTGACAGCAGAGCTCAAGGCCGCGTCGCCGCCGATGTCGCCAAGCTCGCACTGGAAATGATCGAGGTCGATCACGTTGGCCTCGACGAACTCGACCGCCGTTACTTGATGATCCTCATCAACGTGTTCTGCGGCGGCCCGGCGGGCTTGACTGCGATCGGTCACAGTATGAACGGCCCCGCCGACACGCTCGAAGACGAAATCGAACCGTTCCTGCTCCGTATCGGCTTTCTGCAACGCACCCCGCGCGGTCGAGTCATCACCACCGCCGCCCTCAAGCATCTCGGCATCAATGCCCTGCCGGAAAAGCCCGAGCAGGGGACGCTGTTTTGACCGTATTCCCGCGCTGCGGCTCGCTATGGCAGTTGTGCGTGTCGCGTCTGTCGCTGCCACCGACCGGCGGTTCGGGCCGATTCGCCGCGGGACAGGTCACCGAGTTGTGGCGCGAAGTCACGCAGGAAATGCGGCACGTCCGACCGGCCGCTGCGCTGATAGTCCCCAAGCAACGTCGTCCTGATTTGTTCGACGGGCCAACCGAGTTCCGCGGTCAGGAATTCAAACAGCAATTCCGACAGCTTGATCAGCGGAATACCGGCGAAGCGGCCGAGTCGGCCATGCAGCCAAGCAGTCAGTCGCCAGAGGTTCCAAAACGGCGATGTCTCCTCGCTTATCGCCACCCGCCCGCCACCGGTTGCCCAAAGCAACGGCAGCGTCTCGACAAAATTGCCGCTGTTGCCGAGCAAATCCCAGACGCGAGAGAACCGCCGCAATTGGCCCAGCGTCTCGGCATCTAAAACGCGCGTGCGGAGCACTTCATACGGCGGATGGGGGCTGTAGATCATCTCTTCCGCCACGTCATGCCGAATGATCGGCGTGCCGCGTAGACGTTTGAGAATGCCGACCTGAATCTCCTGAGGTCGCAACGCGATCAGCCGATCAAAGCCAGCGGCGAAACTCTCCAGCGTTTCGCTTGGTAGTCCCGCGATCAGGTCGGCGTGAACGTGGACGCCGGTCTGCTCGCGAAGAAACCGGAAGTTCTCCGCGAGCCGCGCGTTGTCTTGCCGCCGACTGATCAGTTCAGCCACGTGATCGTCGAACGTCTGCACGCCGACCTCGAACTGTAATGCTCCGGATGGAAATCTCGCGATCAGTTCTCGCAATGTCTCCGGAAGCCGATCGGGGATCATCTCGAAGTGCAGAAATAATCCGGGCTGATATCGGTCCCAAAAGAATTGCAGGATCGCATGGCTGACGCGCGGGTTCAAATTGAACGTGCGGTCGACAAACTTGAACAATCGGCAGCCTCGGTCCAGCAGCGACTGCATCGCCGATAAGAAAATTTCGAGCGAAACCTGTCGCACGGGGATGTCCAGCGCCGAGAGACAGAACTCGCACGTGAACGGACAGCCGCGCGAGGCTTCGACGTAAATGACGCGATGAGCGATGTCGTCATCGGAGTAGTAGTCATACGGCAGCTTGACGTCATCCAGCCGAGGAACTTCGGCGGCGATGATCTTGTTCGTGGGGCGTTCGCCATCCAGCAGTTGTCGACAGAGTGTGGCGAACGCCACATCGGCTTCGCCGGTGATGACGTAGTCGGCCAACTGGACGATCGGCTGCTCGTCGAGTTCGAAACTGACTTCTGGTCCGCCGAGCACGACGACGATGTCCGGCCGCAAGCGTTTCAACGCCGCGACCAAGCGTGTCGCCGGCTCGACGTTCCAAATATAGACACCGATGCCGACGATCCGCGGTTGCTTCGCGAGGATCGCGTCGAGCACTTCCAGCGTCGCGTCGTTAATCGTGAACTCGATCAACTCGGCGCGCGAACGGAGTTCGCCGAGATTGGCCAAAAGATACCGCAGCCCAAACGCGCAGTGCGGATACTTGGCGTTCAGCGTGGTCAGCACGATGTCGGACATGCTCCCAAATTAGCCCTCACGGTCCGCGTGAGGAAGCCCTGCGGTGCATGGCTGGTCAATTCGTCGTCTTGGGCAATCTGTAGCCCCGGCCCTTGTGGCCGATTTGATTGGAATTCGTCAAAAAAAAGCAGAAGTCTCATGATTCAGGCCACAAGGGCCTGGGCTACAGGTTCCGTAGGTTCAAGAATTAGCCAGCCGTGCCCTGAGGTGCGAATGTGGGTGTGGTCGCGGCGGCGGGCAACAGCGCGGAAATGATCGGCGACAGGCTCGGCGGCCACAGGCGGCCACAGGTGTGAGTGAACTCGCTCACGGCCCAGCACACGCGGGTGAACAGATCGCGACCGGGCCAAGTGCTCGACAGGTGTAACCACACGCGGCGGTTGGTAGGTTCCACCAACGCGCCGACCTTGAACACCAGCGGACTCACCGCCGCCAACTGATGCATGCCATCCGCAAGTAGCGATCGAACAGCCGCGACGATATCGTGGCGATCGTTGTGGCAGCTCCAGGAATTCAATTTTTCTGACACTCACGAATTCCAGGTATTTGTTTTGGTCCCCATACAGCTCGCCTGGATGGAGCCATAGAGGGAGCGCTAACCCGGCAACAACTCGCCGAGTCGGACCCCATCCAGCTCGTCTGGATGGTGAATCAGATTCGTTGCCGTTCGCCGCCCGAGTGATCTTCTTTTCCATCCGCACGAGGCGGATGGGGGCTGAGTACAGGAATGTTGGTCGCTCTTTAGCTCACTGTCATCAGCTCCATCCAGGCGAGCTGGATGGGGGCTGAATCCTTCGCACCTGGAATCCGTGAGTGTCAGCAAGTTCTCATCTTGTCGATTTAGGCTGAAGAGCGATGCGCGTCGACCATGTTCCCTGCGGCGAGTGCGTCAACGAAAGCGAGCGAATCGCTGTTGAACACGTGCTTTCAAAGCTACGCGGCCACGATAGGCCGAACAAACGCTGGGTTGTGCCTTCTTCGGTTCGATGGGACAACCAACGCCCGGAGTTTCATGGCTGCAAATTCTTTTGCCTCTGAATGCCGCCAATGCGACTTGAAAAGAAGCTGGTTTCGCGATGTCAACACCCTACCACGCACGGTATTTCGCTCACGAATTGACCCGGGCGAATCGTGACGCCGGAGTTGGTTCGGCTCTCTTCAATGCTTGCGTCGATTTGAATCCGCATCAGATTGAGGCGGCCGTCTTCGCGTTGCGGAACCCGTTGTCGAAGGGCGTCATCCTGGCGGATGAAGTGGGGCTGGGGAAAACCATCGAAGCAGGGTTGGTGCTCTGCCAGAAATGGGCTGAGAAGAAACGGCGGCTCTTGGTGATCTGTCCGGCCAGCTTGCGAAAGCAGTGGAGCCTGGAACTTCAGGACAAATTCAATCTGCCCAACGTCGTGGTGGACTCGAAGACGAGAGGCGAACAGTTCCCGCCCGACCGAGTTGTCATCATGTCGTACAACTTCGCCAGCGCTCGTCACACGGAATTGCGGACGATTCCTTTCGACATGGTTGTGATCGACGAAGCCCACAAATTGCGGAACGTCTACAAGCCCAACAAGAAGACTGCCCAGAACATTCGGACGGCGCTGGCAGGGCATCGCAAAGTGCTGCTGACCGCGACCCCCTTGCAGAACTCGCTGATGGAGTTGTTCGGACTCTCGACGATTCTGAGCGAAGAGATCTTCGGTGACGCTGATACCTTCCGGATGCGGTTCACGCAGAAGAATGCGGACCTCGAAGCGTTGCAGACCCGGCTGCAAACTTTTTGTAAGCGAACGCTGCGGCGCGATGTCCTGGAATACATCCAATACACAGAGCGGTACCCGCTCACGATCCGCTTCCGACCGACTGACGACGAGCACAAGCTCTACGAAGCGGTCTCCGTCTATTTGATGCGAGAAGACTCGTTCGCATTGCCCAAGCGCCACCGGCATCTCATTGAACTGGTTGTCTGGAAGTTGCTGGCGTCGTCGTCACCAGCAGTGGCTCGCACGCTCGAACGCATGCGACTGCGGCTCGAAAGGCTGCGAGATGGATTGCCGGTCTCAACCGAATGGACCGAGGACGTCTTCGATGATGAAGAGCTGGATGAAGAGTACGTCGATAACTTGCTGAGCAACATCAGTGGCAACGACAAACCGGTCGCTCCGGAGCGTGATGAGCCACCAGTCGATCGACGCAAACTCAATGAAGAGATTGCTGAACTCGCGCGGTATGAGCAATGGGCACGCGGCATCAGTGTCGACACCAAGAGTCGCACGCTCCTCGAAGCACTTCGGACCGGTTTTACGCGGATGGCCGAGATCGGGGCCAACCGAAAAGCACTGATCTTTACCGAGTCGCGGCGCACTCAGGAGTACCTCAAGAACTTTCTGGATGCCAATGGCTATGCCGGTCAGATTGTGCTGTTCAACGGGACGAACTCAGACCCTGAGTCCAAACGGATCGTTGACCGCTGGATCGCAACCAACGCGCCGCTCGGCCGAACCAGCGGATCGCGCGGCGTCGATGCTCGAACGGCGCTGGTCGAGCACTTTCGCGATCACGCTTCAGTGATGATTGCCACAGAAGCTGCCGCTGAAGGCGTGAATCTTCAATTCTGCTCGCAAGTCATCAACTATGACTTGCCTTGGAACCCGCAACGGATCGAACAGCGCATCGGCCGATGTCACCGCTACGGTCAGAAGCATGCGGTGGTCGTCATTAACTTCCTCAACGAACGCAATCAGGCGGACATTCGTGTTCACGAATTGCTTGACGAAAGGTTCAAGCTTTTTAGCGGCGTGTTTGGTGCGTCCGATGAAGTGCTCGGAGCGATTGAAGACGGCGTCGATTTCGAGAAACGCATCCTGGAAATCTATAAGCGCTGTCGCACTTCTGAGGCGATCGAATTGGCGTTTCGGCAGCTTCAGCAAGACATGGACGAAGCGATTCAAGAAAGGATGGTCCAGACGCGCCGCACGCTGCTCGACCATTTCGACGAGGACGTGCATGGCAAGCTGAAGCTGCGATTCGACAAGGCGAAAGATGATCTTGATCGCATTGGTCGGCTGTTCTGGCTGCTGACTCGATTCATCCTCTCGGCTGGTGCGAAATTTGATGACGACCGTTTGATCTTTGACCTGCATCAACCACCCGATGCGGCGATTCGGACAGGCAAGTACCACCTGATCTCAAAAGAGAAGGACAACGTCGCGGGCGAGTTCTTGTATCGCCTGTCTCATCCGCTCGGCGAATGGGTGTTGAACGCAGGCAAGGTCCATCCGGCACCGACGGCATTGGTCCGTTTCGATGTCTCAAATTATCGAAATCGTCTCGCTTTGGTCGAAGCGATTAAGGGTCAATCCGGTTGGCTCACGTTGCAACTCATGGCGATCGACTGTGTGGACCGCGAAGAGGTGTTGTTGTTTTCGGGTGTGACGGACGCGGGCCGGTCGCTCGACCAGGAGACATGCGAAAAGCTCTTCCTCTGTGATGGGCAGGTCGTAAAGCCGGATGCGGCGACGGCCGACATCGCCGCCCGATTGGCTCAGGAATCAAAGACTCATGCCGAGTCAGCGGTCATGCGCTCGATGGAGAACAACAGCCGGTTGTTCCATGAGGAGCGTGAGCGCGTCGAGAAGTGGGCCGAGGACGTGTTGCTGGCTGCCGAACGCGAGTTGAAAGAGATCAAGGAACAGATCACTGGACATCGCAAGCGAGCGATGCTGGCCCCGACGATTGATGAGCAACTCGAACATCAGAAGCAGATGAAAGACCTTGAGAAGGAACAGAAGCGGAAGCGTCAGGAGATCTTCGAAATCGAAGACCAAACGAGCGATCGACGCGACAAACTCATTGAGACGCTCCAGCGCAGAATGGCTCAAAAGCAATCGACCGCGACGCTGTTCACGATCCGCTGGGAGGTCGTTTGAACAAACCCGCGTTCATTCGTCCTCAGAGTCGGTAACACCACGCAATCCGTCGTCGCCTCTGGGTAGCCGCACGTTTCGATTGATGTAGTCGATCATCGTCTGAAGTGCTTGGCCCAGCCGAATCGTGCCGCCGATTGCCTGGAGCCTTCTGCCCTTTAGATCCGTGATCGCAGAGCTGAACACGGTTTTCACTCTCTCGGCTAATTCGGATTCAGGTCGCAAGTAGTCGTCGTCATAGGCACGGCGGCGAAGCAGGTAAACGATGCAGAGGCAGCTATTGCGAAACAGGAACTTGGCATTTCGCCGGACAAGTCGCTCATGTTCAAAGAAGTCGAGTATCTGCGCGGTCAAGGCTTCTCCAAGCTCCGACTCGATGTGGCATGTGGCGTCTTCCCGATAACGGAGCATTTCCGCGAATGCCTTGAGCCAGTTGTTTGGCGACGGCGGCTTATCGCGAAGGAATCGATCCAACATCTTCGCGAAGGAGGCGATTTTGCGAGGTTCCCAAAGGCACCAACCGCAGGCTGCGAGATGGTGTCGCTCAAGAGCTGTTCCATCTTGTTTGAGGCGACGCATGAGAAATCGCTGAAAGGCCACGTTGGACGTGGAGGTGTAGGTCAAGGCTCGAATCTTGTCGCTTCCTGGGCGGCGATTTTCGGGTGCGACATGCTCGACTAGGTATTCAACGAACGCATCGAGCGTCCGCGAACTCCCGGTCGGAGGCTCGCCGTCAGACGAGACTGCCGTCGCCGTAGCCTCTTCATTGGGTTGTGTCTGAATCGTTTGGTCTTTTTGCGACAGTTGACGAATCGCGGTCTCCAGGTTGTCCGTACTCGGCGATTGAAGATAGCGTGCCATTGCCGACTCAGCGTTCGGCCAGCGAGAGGGACTTGCGATCCGCTTGAGCGTGCCAGGAAACAACCGCGGCAGACTCGCGAGCCAGTCATCCGCCGTCAGGCCGAGATCTTCCATGCGACGCCATTCGAGGAAGAGCCGGCGTGTGCCAAACGTCCCCGCATCTCTCGGAATGACCTCAACGTGCGCATTGCCTTGAGCTGGCTCAACGGAGACGTTGAGAGTGATTGGCACGTCAGTCATAACCGCGTCCGGAAATGTAGCGGTCACTTTACGTGCCGTTGGAAATTCATCATGCCATAACGCGACGTCCAGGCAGGTTTGCCCCATCTGAATCTTGAGTCCGTCAATTGGCTTCGGACGACGCCAAGGCTTCCCTCCTTCGACGTAGGTGTCGTCGGGATTGAGCAGGTCGAGCCAAGATGGCAGACCAGCTTGATACGTCGCTGTGCGAATGCGGGGCAGTGAATCGAGATAGGCCAGACGTCCCTCGGACAACCGCGCCGCATAGATTGCAGCACCGCGTGCGAGCATTGATCGTGACTCGGTCGGGGGACCGTCGACGAGAGACCTCCCACGAGCTGACTCGTTAGCGATTGCATCCAGACAATACGCCCACAATCGCTTCTGGCCGATGAACTGCGTGGCGGCGAGTTCGCCAGTCACCATGACACCGAGCCATTGTTCCTGGTGCAGTTCTTTCTTGAGTGCGCTCAGCCAATTTTCAAAGTCACGGAATGAACGTGGCGGCGGGAACCAGTCACCCGCACGAGCAATGGTTCGCCAGTCATCGCTTCCGATCAGTTGCGGCGAGATTGCGTCTCGGTCGGCTTCGCGCTGATTGAGTGCCGACATAACCTCGAATGGCCGAGACGTGGTCCACAATTCGCGCCACAAGGAATTCGTGTCATCGCCGTTTCGGTAACCGATCTTTGAAGCAGCTTGGCGCACCAACAACTCCAACCCAAACGACGGAAACGTCGGCAGTGTGACCGACGGTCGGCTTCGAGCAGGCAGCAAACTACGCTCACCGGACTGGGACCGAACGACAAGTTCAAGCGGAGTTGCCTCGAACTCATCGAGCCCCAGATGCAAACACAGCAACTTGCCGATACCGCCGTCTTTAAGTTTTGTCTGCCGCAGCAAATCGGCCGCCTGCTGTTCGCACCACGCCAGGGCCGCCGCGATCGGCCGCCAGAGCAACTTGACTCGGTAACCGTGCGACAAACAGGCATCGATCAACTCTTGTTGCCGATCCATGCGAAGCCGATTTGGCACGACGAGCACCAACGGCTCCTCGCTCTGCTTGGCATTCAAATCAACCAACGCCGCGAAAGCGCCGGCGATAGCTTCGGCGGGGGAGACTTGCTGCGTCACACCTTCGGGAGTCGTCCACAGCCATTCTCGGCGAGCGTCCTGCAAGAATGCGGGCCAGACGAACGCCAGAGGCAATCGGCCTCCGCCAACTTTCACGCTCAGGGCAGACTCAGGCGGCCACGCATCGCCCGTCCCGCGCGGATGTGGCGGGCTTGCGAGGTCGATGTGTAATGGCTCGCCGCTGACACGCGGCAGCAACACCGCCGGTGGAATCGGGCAACTCGATATCGGCACGGGGCGAATCGCACCGCCATCCAAGCTGTGCTCGGCCAATGCCACGTTCGCGCGTAGCGCTTCGAGCGACACGCCAACCCCAACCAACCGACGATCGAAAACCTCATCGGTTGATTGTGCAACATCAGTCGTGACGGCAGTTGAGTTGCTCATGTTATCCCCAAGGCCCACGACACCTGATCTCGAAACGCTGCGAATCCGAGCGACAACGGCAGCGGCAACCGGAAGCCGCGGCAGTTATCGAGTTCGGCGATCTGGTTACCGTCATTCCCTGACGCCGAGAGCGCCGGCTGGATGATCACGCCGCGCAGCGGTCCTAGCGAACCGAGTCGCGTGCTGGCCTCGGTCAAGCTGATGACTCGATCGTCGAGCCGACTCTGTTCGATGTCGAAATCCAGCATTGTCCAAAATGCCGCGAGCCACGGCGTTTCATTGGCAACTTGCTTTACGAGGACAATGCCGGGGCACAGTTCCGCGAGAGGTTTTGGGACCAGTGGATGCCGGGCCAACTGGTCGCCGCGAACGAGATCAATGCGAATGTTCCGATTGAGTGGCGTCGTCGTCTTTAACCACCACGGCCCCAACGCCGTTCGCGGATCGACGAACTGCCCCGTGTTTTGTTCGAGTTGCAGCAGCACATCGCCCCCGTGAGTGCGGGTCTCATCCGACAGCTCATGCAAGACGGCCATCAAGCCGAGTTGCAGATGCTCGGCAAACAATCGCTGTCGCCAACGCCAGACACTGTCTTCGAGCATTTGCTGTCGAACCAATTGCTGCCAAGCGTCCCAGAGCACGGCATAGCGCGGGTCCATTTGCAGCACATAGTTCGGCTGCGGAATCCCGACCAAAGGCTGCACGTCGGCCATCGCCGTTGTCGTGAACAACTCGCGCAGCAACCGCCAGAATTGCGTTACGCCCGCAACCCGTGGGTGTCCCCGTGCGGCGTGATGCTCGCGACGATACCGGTTACATGCCTGAGTCGCGCGGACCAGCAGGTCTCGGACAACGCGGTTTTCGGGAGTGTCGATGTCTTCAACACGCACCACCGCCAACACCTGCTGTCTCATGCCGGCCTTTTGAGCGACTGTCGCACCAGATTGTCGAGCCAGCCAGCGCAAGCACGCGCTATCGACCTCTCGAACGCGGCCCAAGGGTGAGAATTGCCGCACACGCCGAAGCGCATGGCGTGGACGACGACAGGTTTTCGCCAGCACGTCCGGCAGATCACGCGCCAGTTTGACGATGAGTGCCATACGCGGCTCATCCGCCTGCCCGACCGCGTGCCACTGTGCAACGACATCCGCGATCCGGCGAATCGTGACGCCACCGAGATTCCCTTGCCATGAACCGGATTGCACCACCGCCTTGGGCACGGTCTCAAACAGGTGATTGATCAAATCAATGTGTCGGTCAATCAAGTCTTCCACGGCTGCTGAGGCTTGCATCGGGATTGAGCCATTCGACACTTCGGCTTGCCGATCGTCGTTTACATTTCGAGCTAGTCGCGGCAACTGCCGACGCAACTCGACCAAACAATCATCGTCGTGCGGAGATCGTGGTGCCCAAAACACTCGGCACAATTCCGCGCACTCTCCGCTCGCAGCGTCTGCCACCATGCCGGACATCGGCAGCTCAAAGCGCTTCCATTCCAGGCCGTCGACATCGCACCATGCCCCAATGCAGGGCAGTTCGTCCGGGCTGGCATCCGTCCAAACTTTCGTCACCGATGCGGGAACCACAACACAAGGACGACCGCCATCGGAAACAAACGTGGCCTGCTTGTTCGAGGCGACTGGCTGATAGATAGAGCCGGACGTGCCGCCAGCACTGTGCGGCAGCCACGGCGCATCCACAACGATTGGTTTCGCATTGGGCGAAGGCTCGCTCATGACGCTCCTAGTCGATCGACTCCGAGCCAGGCAAATTGGTGCTCGCTTTGCTTCTGCGACTCGCGTAGCGCGTCAATCAACGGCTCGTCCCCCAGCTTGCCAAGAATTGCTTGGATGGTGCCGAGCGCCTGCCGTGCAGAAGACTCTTGCGGATCAAGCCCGCGAAACTTTGGAAGTAACTTCTGTTCGATCTGATCGGCCATCGCCAGCTTGTAGGCCGAAGGGTCAGGATAGTTCGCGATGTACGCCAACATCGATGCAAACGTGCGATGCGCGAACGGCCTCCCGATCGACTGCATCGCCTGATTCAACTCCTGAATCCAACCGGAGACTTCAGCGCGAATGTGGCTATCGAGTTTCTCCGAGTCGCGAGTCCATGACTTCCAGGATTCATAAGGCAGCCACTTATCTGTCGGCTTGGGCGGATTCTGCACGGCCCCCGGTCGCAGCTTGAACGGTCGGCCGAATCGCAGCACGTTCGCGCGATCGACGACCTTGTCGGACAACGTCTGCGTTGTCTCGTCTTCATTCATCGTGCCGACAAACAGGACGTTTCGATCCACAAAGAGTTGCAGCGTGGGCTGCTGCTGGACCTGCACCTGACCATTCTCTCGCTTGAGCGACTGTAAGCCGACTTCCAAGGCGATCTCGGCCTTGCGGCGTTCATGGGGATTCTCGGACGCGATGCCACGCCGAATCTCCAGACGGCTGAGGAATTCGCTGAAGTAGTATTCGACTCGTGCCAAGTTCATCTCGTCGAGCAGCACGAGCAACATGCGATTGCAGAGGTTCTCGTCTCGCCATTCCTTCGGGAAAGTCCAACCACGCTCAGGAGCATCAAAGAAGCGATCCATCTGCACGAGCGCCCGGCCCAACTCCGTCGCGCGATAGCGGTTCTCCAGAAAATTGAAGAACCCGAACATGTCCTGTGGACTGTCCCAACGCGGCTGCACCGCAAGGCTGAGAAAATGTAAGCCCATGCCTTCCGCGTACCGACGTGGCAGCTCGCTCTTTCCCGTACCGCTGATGCCAGCCAGCACAACCAACGGCGACATCTCTGCCACTTTGAGCGACGTGTGGAACGCATGCAGCACTCGCTCATGAAACTGAATGCCGAGTTGCTCAAGGTAATTCGACGTGCGGCTGAGGCTCGCTTGCTCGTCATCTTTCGATGGTGTCGTGAATGCCTTCCTCGCGATCGCCGGCTTCCACAACTCGGCCAGACGGTCTTCATCGCTCACGCCCACCGTCGGTGCAATCTGAGTCCAACGCTTCTCCGCTGCTTCCAGCAGTCGGTTCACGTCCTGCAATTGCTTCTTCATTCCTCCCAACTCGGCGAACTTCGTCTCCCACTCGGCCTTTATCTCAGCATGTTCGTGTTGAACGCGCTCAAGATCCTTTTTCTTTGTCTTCAAGTCGGCTTCGACATCCACCAGGAGTTTCTCGGCGAGGTCTCGCTGTACCGTTTGAGTTGCGATTTGCTCCATGAGGCCAGTCAGAGTTGCCTGCAACGTGCTTGTCTCGGATTGCAGCTTCTGTTGTTCGGCCACCTGTCCGGTGATGACTCCGTTGAGTCGCCGATTCTCGTCAAGCAACCATTTGCGTTGCTGCTCCGCTTGCTTCTCTTCCAGAACGATCTCATCCCGCTTCTTCCGCAGGTCAAGCAGATTCGCCTGTAAGGTCTCGAACTGGTCGTTGAGCAGAGGCAGCTCGCGTTGGACCTTCTCATAGCGAGCTTGGTTTTCATTGAGCCATTTCTCGGCCTGCTGTTTGCGTTCGATGAGCAGTCGATATGGCGCGGTGTCTTGATGAAGCTGTCGCGATTCCTCGCGGAGTTGTTCGCACTGGTCGCGCACGGTATCCCGTTGCTTTGTGAGCGACTCGAACTCAGCACTCAATGCAGGCAACTCACGGCTGGCACGCTCGTAGGTGACGAGGTTTTGATCCAACCATTGCTCGACGGCCTTCTGACGTGCGATCACGCTACGCGCGTTGTCGATGTCCTTTTGGAAGGCGTTACGTTCTTCGGTGAGCCGACTAACTTCCGCCGTCAGGCCCGGAAGTCGGCAGGCGTCAGGCAGCCGAGACTCGTGCTCTTTGAACGTCTCGATGCGTCGTCGCAACTCGAAAAGCAGGAACACCGCCGCCCCAAGCAGGAACAGCGACACACTCATCGAGACCAAATACGGAATCAGGAGGTCGTTCACTTCGAGGTCTTTCCGTCCGCTTCTGGTGATGACTCAGACTTGTCAGCATCCTTGGCGTCCGTGGACTTCTTGTCCGACTCCTTGGCCTCCGGCTTCTCCGACTTGGTTCCATCGGATTGCTTTTCGCTCTCTTTGGCGTCCGCAATCTTCTTCAGAATGACGGCCAATTCCGCCGTCTTCGCGTCGATTTCCTTCTTCACCGTTGCAAGTTGTTGCGTGGCTGTGGCGACATCGTCCTTGATTGTCTTTTGAGTTCGCCGTACCTCTTCGAGCATGTTAAGTGCTGGGATCAAGTCCGCTGCACTTTTCGTTAGCTCGGCTTGCTGAGTTTTTTGCTTCGCTTGGAATTCCTCAACCTGCTTCTTCGTGTCCGCCAACTGCTGCTTCGCAGTCGTGTGATCCTCGACCACCGTGGCTGTCGCGGCCTTTTCTTCGGCCGCAGTCTTCGCAAGCTGAGTCCGTTCCGTTTTGAGACGTGCGATCGCCGCCTCGTCCGTCGCCATCTGCTGTTTGGCTTTTTCAAGCTCCTTGTTCGAGGCAAGCAATGCTTGCTCAGCCTTCTTTGCGGCGGCAATCCGCTGCTCAGCCACCGTGACATCAGCGAGCAACGACTCGCGGTTGCGAATGGCCTTACCCTGCTCGGCAATCGCCGCCTGCAAGTCGGTGTTGCTCTTGGTGACGGAGGCTTGCAACTCGCTGACCTGAGTCCGTGCGACAGCCACTTGCTTTTCGACATCCGCGAGTTGCTTCCTCTCAGCCGTGAGATCAACTGTCAACTTAGCCGCTGCCGCTTTGTCATTCGTCAGAGATTTCGCCAGTTGTTCCTGCTGCGAATGCAACCGAGCCACTTCCGTTTTCAGATTCGCTTCCCGCGCCGCCAGTTCGCTGGTGCGGGCCTCGGCCGCTTTTTTCTCGGCCACTGCTGCCTGAGCTTCCTGAAACGCCGATTGCCGGGCGGTCGCCGTGTCGGCCTCGGCCTTCCGAGTCAGCTCCAACCCCTTTCTGGCCTTCGCCTCTTGAGCGAGCAAGCGATCTCGTTCCTGTTCCGCGTGCCCCAACGCAGCATCGGTCGTTTTCTGAAGTACGTCCTTGTTGCTGAATTCTTCTTTCAAGTCTTTCAGCTTGTGTTGCAAATTGCGACTTTCATCTTCTCGTTGCTTCTGGTCCACATTCCAGCGGCGTTGCTGTTCATCCAAGGCCGAGATCTGTCGAAGGCCCCAAAACTGCCCGCCCATAACAGCCAGACATGCGATGACGAGCAGCGTTCCAAACCGCCACTGTGATCCCGTGGTCTTGCCGCGCCAGACATGATCTGCGTTTTGAACTGGTTTCAGTTCCATAATCGCTCTCCGTTCGTGCCAGCCCGGACGCCCGATAATCGGCCACTCCCAAACGCGCAGTGTAATCAAACGTGAGAAGAGATAGTCCATGATGTGCCAGATCGCCCGCAGATCGATCGGATGCCCTCGGCACATGCGGCAGATTCAGAAAACCCCGCGACATCAAAGGCTCGTTTTCCCTAGCAGCGGCGCCCTCACACACTTTCATCGATACTGGCGAGCCGGCGCGACAGATTGGGTTCGTCCACCTCAGAGTACCTCATGCCGGCTGCAATCTCTTGGGACGGCGGCAACACTCGGCTTTCTTGCGATCAGAAACGATCCGAGTACGATCTGGACGTGGTCGGCCAACCTTGTGGATTCGCTTTATCATTCAATGCACTACCAAGCCGCGCAATCCTGTCTGAAGTTGCTCAAGCAGTCTCGCGGTGTCACTCCCTCGAGCGTTCCTTTTGTCACGCCGATTCAATCCGTGCTTCGCGCTGCCGGGACCGTGAGTCCACAGTTTCAGGGACAACTTAGAAACGTTGTTTTCTCTTCCGATGCTGACCAATACGCCCGGACCACGGGTTTGAAAGATGTGTTGGAAGGGACGTATCGGTTCCCGCAACGAGGCGGCCTCGAAGGGCGGACTTACTCGAAACTCGCGAGGCTGTCTTCTCATGCCGAAGTCGATCGTTGCAACGCGGTCATCGGCGACTTGATTCATCATCAGCTTGCCAAATCCTCTCCCAATTCGGTTCAGGAGTTCAGCAAGGTCGTGGCCGAACTTCACGACAACAGGGTGCATGAGGCATGTGAAGCTGAGCAACCCGAACATTCGGAAATCGAAGAGCTCGGAAGGAGACTCGGCTTATGACAACGCAACTCATCGTTCTTCGGGACCGTCTTGGGACTGACATTTCCAGCCGCCACCAAGCGGCCATTCTGCGCCAAGAAGTCGTAGCGGTCATCGACTCGCGCGGAGCGGATTCGACCGTCGATTTTGATTTCGCCGGGGTCCGCACCATCAGCGATTCGCTGGCGGATGAATTGTTTGCCGTCTTGATTGAAGAGCGCGGTGAAGCCTGGTTTCGCCAACACATTCGGGTTCGAAACCTAACGTCGATCTTGCGGACGACACTGCTGCAAGCGATTCAGTCACGCCTGCACGCTGCGGAAACGGCGTAATGTCGGTAGTCGCGCAGGCGATCACGCCAATCGTCTTTTCGTACCACGCCGACATTGACGAGCGGCTTGCCACCGTGGCGGACTGAGCGAACGGCTACTTTTTGCCGGCGGCTGTTTCGATGGGCGAACTCTCAGTCGACTGTTCGGCAGACACTTGAATCGTTCCATTCTTGGAGTCGGCTGTTCCTTCCCGAGCGGACTTGCGCAGCGCGGCCATGACTTGTTCGAGCGACACTTCGCGAGATCCCGTCTGTTGCTCCAACTGCCGCTTACGATTCGTGACGAAGGTCTGAGCGGCCAGTTTCAACAGTTGGCCGCGACGCATTTCGAGCACGCCTTCCATTTTGTTGGCGACTTGCTCGACCCAACCCGGCTGTTGGCACATGGCGACGTTCATCATCGCGCACCACAAGCTGACTTCACGAAAGTTACGATCCGCCATCGCGTGGCTGACCGGCGAGATCAGCTTTGCCGTGATGTCCACCGGCTGTGACGGGAACGACACGAACAAGTCCAGCGTATGTGTCACGAGCGTTTGGCCGTCGTCGTTTTTTTTGAACGTCGGCTGTAAGTGCAACAAGGCCTTCGCCTGGATCGGCTTTGGAAGCAGCGGGCTCTTGAACGAGCCGTGGCACAGCACGAGATGCCGGTCGGATGACGAGTGCAAAACCTCAATGGCTCCCGTCGAGCCGTCGTTTGAGTCGGCTTCGTAACCGGTCGGACCGATCTGCCACAACTCAAAGCTGGAGATGTCCATGACTCGCCAAATGCTGACGGCGACGTCCGGATGCGCAATGAAGAACTGATAGACATCGGCCTCCGAGACGAAGCGCAACGTCGGCAGGCGGTGATACAAGCTGACATTTTTCAGCAAATCGTCGACCTGCGTCCGGAAGTCGGCCGCGATCTTGTCCAGAGGTAATTCGGACACTGCCTTCTTCCGCATCGCTGCCGTCGAACTGCCGCCACTGACGGCGTCGACCTTCAACGGCGGATTTGGCTCGTCGGCCGGACACGGCCCATTGCCAAGCAGCCACACTGCCAAAGCGCAGACGATCCCCCCGATCCCAGTTCGTCGTGGCATGCGTGACCTTTCACTAGCCTATGTGGTTTGCCAAATCTGCTGAGAACTCGCTCAGCAAATGAAGCAGATGCCGATACGACCCTCATCATCGGCAAGGTCAACGCAGTATCCGCAGTTGAATTTGAACTAGACCAGTTCGTGAATCGGCGTCGGGTCTTCGATCACCGGGACCGGGCGGCCGGAATGGTCGAGCAGGTGCAGGTGCGGGTCGACTCCGAGGCAGTGATAGATCGTCGTGTGGATGTGCTCGGGCCGAATGGGCCGAGTCGCCGGGCGATAGCCGTTTTTGTCCGTCGAGCCGACGATCTGTCCGTTCTTCACACCGCCCCCGGCCAGCAGGCAGAACATTGAATTGCCCCAGTGATCTCGGCCAGGTGTGCCCATGCTTCCGGGAGCGCCGCCGTTGCCGCCGTCGTTCATTTTCGGAGTGCGACTGAATTCACCACACAAAATCACGAGGGTCGAGTCGAGCATCCCGCGTTCGTCGAGGTCCATCAACAGTGTCGAGACGGCGGAGTCGACGATCGGCAGATAGGTCTCCATGCCCGCTCGCAAATCCCAGTGATGGTCCCATCCGCCGTAATGCACTGTGACGAATGTGGAGCCGGCCTCGACAAGCCGCCGCGCCAACAGAGTGCTTTGTCCCCAATTGTGTCGCCCGTACCGATCGCGCAACCTCGGGTCTTCTTGATTGATGTCGAATGCTCTGCGAGCACGAGCGCCCGCGACGAACTCGAAGGCGTCTTGATCAAAACGATCCATCGCGGTGAACAGTCCTTGTCGT
>CAZPUJ010000438.1:0-5600 GCA_964589725.1 uncultured Planctomycetaceae bacterium | reverse complement strand
GCGGACGCTTCACACTAACCCGAAGCGTAAGCGAGGCCAGAGGTAACAGGCCCTCGCTTACGCTTCGGGTTAGTGTCAGACTCGACCGTGCGAGGAACAAACGGCTCGTCACGCCTTGAATGCCTCGCGGATGCGTGTGACGAGTTTGTTGTCGGCTTTGCCCGAGCCATTCAGGTGAAAGACGCTCGAAGCCAAATACAAATTCCGCCATCGCGGCGAAGCGTAGTAATAGTCCTCCAGCACCGCCGAGCTGAACTTGTAATCGTGCGAATCGTTTCCTTTGAGGAACACTAATCGCCGCGCGGCGTCGAGTAGTTCCTGAGCCGAATGGCCGCCGTTCAAGTAAGCCAGAACTTTGCGAGCGGCCATTGACGGATTCGCGCCGACGTCGCGGAAGATGTCACCAATCTGATCCGCGGGCGAAGTCGTGACCTCGGCGGCCTGAAGTTCGTCGATCCGAGCGTCATTCACTTTGCCGCGGCTGCGCATCGCCTCGCGAAACAGCGGCAAAAAGGCGGCGTTTTGCAGCAGGACCAGCCGCCTAGTCTCGTCATTGCCGCTCGATTCGAAGATGTATCGCATCGCGTTCGTTGAGGTCACGGCGTGCATAGCGACAATCCCGGACTGACGCATGATCAACTCACCGGCGCCGACCAGCAGTGCGTCGTAGACCGACTGCGGTGAGATGCCGCCGTTCAACAGTTCGACGACCTTTTCGCAAGCGTCGTCGTCTGAACCGCTCCGCAGCGTGGCCAGCAGTTGGCTCGTGGCGGACTCGTCAGCCTTGCCTTCGAACCAGTTCTCGCGAATGCGTTTGATGCGTTCCAGGTTTTTGCGTCCCGGACGATCAGGTTCCAGATCGCTGTTCGCCGGATTCGGTTCCTTCTCGTGGTTGAGCAACGCGTAGGCCAGCGATCGCAACACCGGCTCGGCATGTTGCCAGCCGATGCACTGCAACGTCCGCCAACTGTTGGCCACAAAAATCGCCTTGTGGCCGATCGCGCGAAAGTCGCGAACGCCGAAACGCGCGAACATCTCGAACAGATCATTCGCCCCGTGCGTCCGTGCGAGCGCCGCGACCGATGCATCGGCCGCCTCTTCGTCCCATTTCTGCATCGACTCGACGAACATCGTCCGAGCTTTATCGGCGGCCGGGATCGCGGACTCTTTCACCGGCGACATTGTCCAGTTCCCCTCTTGCACGTCGCGCGCTTGCGACGCCTTGAATTCGTCGATTGCCCAAAAGATCGGCAGCCAACGCTCCGAATCCGGCGCCGCGAGACTCGCCAAGTGGGCCGAGTTGACGACCAGCACCGCATGGAACTTGAAGCCGACTGCGGGCCGTGGCTGAATGTTGCGCACTCCCGCCAAGAGCAACGCCGCGAGCACTTCCTGATAGCTGGTGCCGCGACGCACGCGGCTCGCGACTTCCTCCAACACTTTGTTGCGCGGCGTGTCTTCGAGCACTCGCACTAGCGGTTCGATCTCCGGTCGCAACCGCACTATCACTGTCGGCACCTGCGACTCATCCGCCGACACAGGCCGCAGCCGCGACAAAAATCCCAAGTCTCCCAGCCCCATCACCGCGCCCGCCGCGGCAGTCTGCATGAACGTGCGTCGTGTTGTCGTGAACATGATCGAGACTCCTTAGTTTCAGACAGATTAGTTTCAGACAGACACGAATGAAGAGGCCCGTAGGCCAAGGCGCGGCACCTTCGGGACGTGCGCATTCTACACCTGAAGCTCCGTTGCAAGGCGCTGGCTTCCCCGAAATCCGCCCCCAGGCCGCCGCGTTCTTTTCTTAAGTTCGCGATTCAAGGCGTCAGCGATGTCGAGCCACGCGAACGAGTTCACAACCAGCCAACGATTTGCCGTCGAGCGATGATGGTGTTCGGGACCACGTGTGACAAAGCCGTCGACATGGACCTATCGCAAGTATGTCCGCGAGACCCCAATGCCCTTCAATTCCACAGCGCTCCGCCCCTACCGTGCGGCGTGTTCCGAAAAGCCACGAAGCCGATGATCATGGCTTGGCAGCTTCTGCGCTAATCACTTGAGCGCTTTGTTGTGCCGTTCCCGCGTTATCGAGCAATTCAACTCCAGGCTTCATTTCGGGCCGGAATCGCTCGCGCGGAATCTCCGCGTTTATTTCCAAGACCTCGATCGTCTTTCGAGAGCCGGTTGTTCGCAAAAAACGGTAGACCTGCTTGCTCTGCGAATCCTTGACGTCCTGGAAAGTTTCCACTTTGTCCGAATATGGATTCCTCTCAATAATGTACTGAAGCGGAATAAAATCGTCCGGACGCAGGAACAGGTGAAATCGAGGTGGTGTGAGTAGGAAACCGATAACGGTTAAAGATGTCAAGCGTTCACAGAGGGTGCGTGTTCCGAAATCACTGCCGTCAACTGGCATTTCCGGTCGGTCGCGTCAGAAGTTTGACGACACCTTTTACAGTTTCGGGTCGACGCGAGCGGCGGCCTTTTTGCGCATCTCTTCTTTCTTCTTGGCTTCTTCGTCCGCGAAGAGCGGGCCGCGTTTTTGAGCGGCAGCGGCGGCGCGTTCCATGGCCGCGTAGTCGCGGTGGATTTCCTTCCAAGACCAACCGAGTGGCTTGCTCAGTTCCCGTTCAGCCAACTTGGCCCACGGCGTGCCTTGGTGATTGTTGACGACTCGCTCAAGATACTCCTGCGCCTTTTGGGCCATCTTTCGCACTTGCACACCGGTGCTGATCTCGTCGGACGCAACCAGTTCCCAGGTGTTGTTGCCTTTCTTTTCGAAGGACTTGGGCGTGGACTTCATCTGGGCCAGCATCATGTTGTAGCCGAAGGCTCGCACGCGTAACGCAAGTGCGCGGCCATAGGCCTCGTCGTAGCTGGCCTGCCAGCGCGGCTCTTTGATTTTCGCGCGGTCCTTTTCGCCTTGCTCCAGCAACGTGACGATTTCGTTGACCTTGTAGTCGAGCACTGCCAGCGGTTTTTGAGCTTCCGACACTTGCGTTCGAAGGACGGCATCGGTGTCGGCGCGGAAAATCGTTTCCGGTGTGGGCAAACTTTCGTTCAAGGTCTTGCGAGACGCATCAACGAGCCTCTGTTTGGCTAAATTGGCCTGCATGTCTTTCATGTAGAAACGGATCGGCCGGTAGTCCGGCAGGTAATTGCGCATGACGGCCGGATCGAAATGCACACCGCGCACCTCGTCCGTGATCAAATACAGGCCCTGAGTTTCGGCGCATAGCCGCGTGAGAGCGTACGGTCCGAGTCCCGCCGTCATCCGAGTAAGATCTCCGGCAGCCATACCCCAGAACGGCAAAGCAACATGTTCGGGAGCGACCGTTTCTGGACCCTGATCAACGGGAAGATCTTTGGTGTCCCCTTCTGGAAACGTCCAACGGACGTACCCTTTTTCCTGACCGAACGGTGCCGCGTTGCCGACGCAGAACACTTTGAAGCTGCTCGACGCCGCAGCCTGAATGCATTGGTCGAGCTTGTCGAAATCGTCGCCCCGTTCGTCGGTGATGATCACGATGATGCAATTACGGTGCTCGCGAGAGCGGTAGTCACGGTATTTCTTCACGGTCGCCTCGACCGCCGCAAAAACGTTCTCGATGCCCGAAGTGTCGTTCGGAATGTTCTCGTTCACGAGTTTCACAAGACTGTCAACGTCATCGGTCGCATCTTTCGAAATGAAGTGGAAGTCCTTCCCAAAGCTCACAACGGCCGATTTGAGCGCGTTACCTTTGGACTCGATGTCCAGCAGTCCCAGTTGCTTGTAGACGTTCGCGAATCGCTCGGCGACCGCCGTGCGGCGCAAACTCATCGATGGAGATTCGTCCATCAACCAGACAACCAGCGTCTTACGTTCCTTCAGCGAGGCCATGATTTCAAAAGTGAGCCGGTCGATGGACCCGGCGACTCCCTCGCCGGTGCCCCCCAGGTTGTCGGTGCTGCCTCGGACTTGGACCGCCGAAGCCAAGGTATCGGTGCTGATCTCTCCGATCGACGCGACGGGAGCGACGCTGACTTTCACCAGTTCTTCTTGCAGACGTCGAGATGTCTCTTGCTGCGGGGAACCGCCCAGTTGCGTGGCCGCGGCCAGCGATGGGCTGAGCGAGTCGGCGTCGCCGCCACTGCCGATCTGATCCGTCATGGTGACATCGAACTTGTATTCCGGTTCGAAAACTTCCTCGGCCTCATTGACGACCAGTTCCCTCAGCTGCTCGCGAAGGACAGGCAGCGTGAAGTACATCAACGCCAACCAGGCGAAAACCACAACATGAAACCCCAGACTGGCGGCAACCGCCGGCAACCGGCGATTCGAGAACCAGGGGTGCGTTTCCTCCGTATGCGACAGTTCTGTATGCGACGGTTCTGCATGCGACAGCGGCGATTGAGGCAGAACTGATTGTGACACGACTCGCTCCTCGCAGATTTGGTTCCGGGGCACAGTGTGAAAACCCCTGTGAACACCCAGCGACAACAATAAACATTCGCCAGATCCCGAGCAACGGCCAAGAAATTAGGGGTGCCGAAGATGGTCTCCATCCAGCTCGTCTGGATGGAACCAAAAGATGGATAGCTAAATCCGACGATGGAAGGGCTGGTCGGACCCCATCCGCGTCGTGCGGATGGTGAAGCAGATCGTTTGCTCAATTGTCGCCGAATGCTCTGGTTCGCCATCCGCACGACTCGGATGGGGTCTAAAACGAACGACTTCACGCTCTCTAGCATTCCATCGTCAGTTCCATCCAGACGAGCTGGATGGGGCTGAGGTTCCCGTCGCGAAATTTTCCACCCACTTTTTCGATGCAGGCCCGTTTATTGGCAATGTGTCCCCGCGACGCGTGATCTTGCCGGCTGAGACTTTATAGTATGCTCCGTGGAAGCGGATCGCTTCCGACGAACAGTTTCCGACGGTGTGTCATTCGATTCCAAGGGATGGCTTCATGCAAGCTGCGATGTCCAGTCGTCTTCAATTTCGTTGGGCCTGTTTTTGGTTGTGCCTTGTCCTATTAGGCGATGTGATCGCCGTTTCCTGGCAGACGCCAACATTCGCACAAGACGCAGCCGAAGAGACCACCGCCGACGCTGATGATGGAAAAGCGGCCACTAAAGGCAACGGTGGCACGGCGACCGACGACGCGCCCAAGGAAGAGTCAGTTCTCTCGTGGTTGATCGTGACGTCCGGCTGGATCGGCGCGATCATTCTGTTGATCTCCTTTTACTTCGTGTACGTCGTGGTGTTTTCGTTCATGACGTTCAAGCTCGAAGAGGCTTCGCCGCCAGAGTTGGTGCAGGCCCTCGAAGAATCGTTGAAAAAACGAGACCTGGCGACGGCGTACAAGTTGGTCAAAGGGGACTCCTCCTTCTTGGCCGACGTGTTGCGAGCCGGCATCTCCGGCCTGCCGTATGGCTTGGCGAACGCTCGCGAAGTCATGGACCGAACCGGCGAAAGCAACGTCGTGCAGATGGAACGACAGATCAGCATGTTGGCCGTGATCGGTTCATTGGGGCCGATGATCGGTCTCTTGGGAACGCTCAAAGGCATGATCGGAAGTTTCGGCGCCATTGCCCGCTCGGGCACGCAGTTGGACGCCAGTAAG
>CAZPUJ010000437.1:0-4415 GCA_964589725.1 uncultured Planctomycetaceae bacterium | reverse complement strand
GAAGCCGTTTTTTGTGGCCAGTAAATCTCCCGATCCTCCCAACCTGACAAACACCCCTGCGGGTGACCGGTTACGCTCGAGCCGTATGAAGTAGTTCTTCAAGTACGGATCCGTGCGGGGGGTGGCCCGAAAGGGCCATCCCTACCGCAACTCTTTTTGTTTTCAGCAATCGGGTCGTTACGCGGGGTGAATGGCCAGAGTCAAACGAGTTTGTCCGGCGGGGGACGTGTTTCATGTGCGCAATCGAGCGGTCGCTCGGCTGACGATTACCGATATAGAGTGGGCGCAGATTATCGAGAGTCCCCCACGACATGACGTAAAGAATCCCTTGCCAATTGGGATTTGTCAGGCCGGACTCAACTTCATCGATAATTGCTTGTTCCATTGCGCGCGAGCGTCGAAGAACTCGTCGCTGACCTACTTCGCGCGTCCTTGCGACTAGGCGGTCATCGACGTCGAAGATGACAGGAAAGCGTTTTTGTGGCAGTGACTGAACCCAAGAATGAAGCTGTGACATACTTCGAATCCCCTCTCTTGACTTGGAGATCATCATCCTCAGGTAACGCAATGAAGTCGCGAAGGTATTCGATTGACTTCGCATCAACGCGGCCGACACGTGCCGTCCCTACCGTGTATAGCAGGTCTTCCGTGGCGTCATTCACTTCGCATTGACCGCAACTCCAGGCGCTTGACTCTCACGACGGTGAGTAGCTGCATTGCTCTGAATCGTCTTTCTTCCGATTTTGCGTCTAATACGAATCCGTCTTCGGTGAAGTCCCCGACTCTTGTGCAACCACCGAGACATACTTGCACAAGTTCTTGTTCGATCAAACCAAGCAGATGGTCCGACTCCGCGTGGAAGGTGGGGAATTTCTGATCGAACAAACTTTCGACTCGCGCGACATCATCAGCAGATCCGAGGCCAACCCCAGACAGAAAGTTCGGCAGACGCCCTCTCAAGTGCGAAAGATAACAGGGGTCAAAGAACTGTGGCGTCAGCATGTCTTCAGGTGAAAATCGACTTTCATCGTCCCCACTGCTGCCGCGGCAATCAGTGTTTTCCAATTCGGGGTCGCCTTCGTCCTCGAACCACTCGCTGGCGGCATTGCTTTCGCGGTTCACTTCGTTATCGGCCATGCCGTTCCCACGGCTTTCTGTTGGATCATTCTGTCTGGATGCAGACTCCTCATCCATCCGTTGAAAATACTCTGTGAGACGGTTGTGGTGGGCGAACTTATCGGGTTCATCCGAGCTTGACTGAATCATTCGCGATTCCCCTTTGGACTTGAGAGTGAGTCGGAGACCACAAGCCGAGACCTAGGCGCCGAAACTGTGAACAGGACGATACGGACGTGGAAGTGGAAACGTGAAACCGGCAAGGTCATGCTCAAGATCAAGGATCTCGCAGTTCTCCCCTTCGAGCCTGAGCAAATTGGGAGAAAGTTCCTCGCGAAATCCGCAGATTACAACGCGACCTCCGGCATTCACGATCGCATCGAGAAATGGTGCGTAAATATGGTCGTGAGACATCAGCGCCACTTGGGTTCCTTCGCGTTTTGACGCATTAGCGGCGTCAACAAGTCGATCCAAGATGAACTCGTCCACCGGATCGTCGTTTCCCGGGTAGCCACCTACCTTGTCAGCGACCTGACACTGAATGCCAGTGTGGCGAAGAAACCGAAGCAGTGGAAACACGCGATCGGTGACATGCCGACGGTCGAGAACAAAACTCGGTCGCCCCACGAACGGAAATGAGCGACTCAAGTGGTACTTGATCGCATCCCATCGCGGTCGCTCACGAGACGAGGGGCGTCGTCCGATGATGCAACCAAGAACGCCGTCCAGGTTGGCGCCGTCAATAAAGCAGTTGGAAGCCGAGGCCATGGTAGTCCTTTCATTCCAAGAAGTGGGAGCCAATACGAACCGGACGGTATCTTATCGCGGCTAGTCCATTTGTCAATAAGTCATATGAAACATTGCGGCACACCGCAAGGCGGTATGATGCGCTGAAATGAAACAATGTAATTAAGTCATTTAATTAAGTCATGAAATGATGCAGTTAGTTAAGGGATGCAATGATGTATTTAGTTTAGTGACGAATTGATTGATTTAGTTAAGTCAGAAATTGAATGATTTAGTTAAGTCCGGAATTGATTCGTTTAGAGAAGTCCGGAATTGATTCACTTAATTGATTCATTTAATCGAGTTAGGCATTTAGGTAAGAATTGGGAGGACGGCGGCGACTCCGCGGCCTGCTAAGGTGCAAGTGACTTGCACAGCCCCGAAACCAACCTTCGATTGACGTCGCATTAACGCGGCCGCCAGGAATGGGCTCTACGCGAAGAATTCGCCGACGCGGTATTCGAAAGGCGGAAAGCCGGAAAAGGGATCGCAGCTCTTTTTCCTTGCGTTCGTGATGGCGACGTCAGAATGTGGCCATGCCTCGCGGACCTCGAGTCGCTCCTGGCGGGTTGGTGTACCACGTTTTGAACCGTGGCGTGGCTCGGCTGGCGCTGTTTGAGAAGGACGCGGACTATGAGGCGTTTGAACGTGTGATGGCCGAGGCGATGCAAGAATTTCCCACGCGCCTTCTGTCGTATTGTGTGATGCCGAATCACTGGGAAACCGACGAGCACTTTTACACCGTCTTGCGAAACGTCGAACGCAACGCCCTGCGAGCCAACTTGGTTCGCCGCGCCGAGGAATGGCGTTGGTCCAGTCTGTGGCGTCGGCAGTTTGGAGACTCCGAGTCTCGCAAACTGCTCTCCGCCTGGCCGCTGCCCCGTCCGCGCGATTGGCGGAAAGTCGTCAATCGCCCACAGTCCGAGGCGGAGCTGAAAGCGCTGCGGCAGTCCGTTCAACGCGGAACGCCGTTCGGCACCACTCAGTGGCAAGTCCGAACGGCAAATCGTCTCGGTCTCGAATGGACAATCCGGCCACGCGGAAGACCTCGTAAAGCCCCGGCAGCGAAATAAGAGCTGCGTCCCCTTTCTTCCCCCTTCAAGCACCCCAAAGCATGTGCGCGATCCTCCGTGTTGTTGTGTGGTGTCAGATTGGTACCGGATCACATGCCGCAATCTCAACGCTGCGGCGGCGGGCGGAGTCGTTCAAGCCGAAGTGTCATAACGGGTGGCCGGCCAATTCCGAAAAAATGTAGACCCGACCCCGCATGAATCATCGCTTCGGAAACAACGACTTCACCGGAATCGGGCCGACCGTCTTACTCCCGATGCGAACTGAAACGGACTCGCTCAACGACAACGTGCGAGTCACTTCGTAGTCGGCCTTCAGGCCGCTGCCCGTCGGACGCTGATAAACCTCCAACTGGCGGTCGATGAGGTTGATGATCCAGTACTCCGGGATGCGCGCATGAGCATAGATTTGCTTCTTCAGCCCCCGGTCATCGCGCAGTGTCGAGTCGGAAACTTCGACGACCAGCGCGACGGTTTCGGCCGACGGATGATCGTCGAAGTAGTCTTCACTGTCTCCACGGATCACGGCAGCATCGGGTTCGGGAACGTTGCCGGCACCGACATGCAATTCGGGCAACGACACCGGTTCTTGAGAATCGACGTACCAACCCTTTGGCGAAACGGACTCGAGCACTTTTCGCGCGAGTCGGGTTGCGATCCGATGCGGAGGTTTCTTCGACATCTTGGGCACCACCCGTCCGTCAAGAAGTTCGACCTGCTCTCCATCTTTAAGAATGCCGGCGTCGATCATCCGATCGTATTCGACCGCTGAAAAACGCCGGCCGAGCCAACGGGATTCCGACGAAAACTCCAGCCGCACTGCTCGTCCGGGACGAGTCCGTGGGGCCGGAGTTTTCGCTCGGCGTCGGAGGGACGGTGCATCGCGTGTCTTCATGGCTGGCACCACAAGTTGTGTGAAAGGAATCTGGTGAATGAAGGCGGAATATCGGAGGATTCAGCAGCCGGATCGGATTCTGTCTGCATTATTCAACTCCTCATTCCAAAACTCGATGGCAAGACAGTCACAATCTACCGGCCCAAGTGGACGAAATGGAAGCAGACGTCAGGGGGCGGAAAAGGGGACGCAGCTCTTTTTCCTTGGGCATTCGTGATGGCGACGTCAGAATGTGGCCATGCCTCGCGGACCTCGAGTCGCTCCTGGCGGTTTGGTGTACCACGTTTTGAACCGTGGCGTGGCTCGGCTGGCGCTGTTTGAGAAGGACGCGGACTAGGAGGCGTTTGAACGCGTGATGGCCGAGGCGATGCAAGAATTTCCCACGCGCCTGCTGTCGTATTGTGTGATGCCGAATCACTGGGAAACCGACGAGCACTTTTACACAGTCTTGCGATACGTCGAACGCAACGCCCTGCGAGCCAACTTGGTTCGCCGCGCCGAGGAATGGCGTTGGTCCAGTCTGTGGCGTCGGCAGTTTGGAGACTCCG
>CAZPUJ010000436.1:0-20122 GCA_964589725.1 uncultured Planctomycetaceae bacterium | reverse complement strand
CGGTGATCTGGCTAATCGAATCGAGCAGCACTTCGCCGCGCAGCCGCTGACGGTAGTGACGCGAATAGTTTCGCGTGTCAGCGGCGTTGCGGTCGTTCGGGACGCTGCTCAGTCCGTAAATGTGCGAAGTCGTTATCCGGCGGATCAACTTTTTGATGTCATAGCCGTTGTCACGGAAATCAGCGGCCAGAGCGTCCAGCAATGGACCGTTGCTGGGCGGATTGGAAGCTCGTAAATCATCGACAGGTTCGACGAGTCCTCGCTCCATCAGGTCGGTCCAGACACGGTTGACGATGACTTGTGCGAAGAACGGATTACTCGGCGACGTGATCCAATCGGCGAGCACTTCGCGTGGGTCCGCATCCGTAGCTGAACTCGCCAGAGGTTGGACTGGGGCAGGAGTCGATGCGGCGTCCGTCTGAAGTCTGGCGACTTCAGCTACGGCGGGTTTAGTGGCGAGTGGGAACAGCGGGCGCGGCGACATTTCCTTTTGCGTTTGCGGATGCACGACCTTGCCAGACTTCACCGTGAAGATGAACTCTTCCGAGCCGGAGATCGGGGCTGAGATGCCGGTCCCTTTTCGGCCGATCTGGCTGAAGTACGCGGCAAAGGAATAGAAGTCGTCCTGGCTCCACTTCTCGAACGGGTGGTGATGACACTTCGCGCACTCCAGCCGAATGCCGAGGAATAGTTGGCTGACGATGGTGGTCAACTCGTCGGGTTGGCGGCGGTCGCGGAACATGTTCGTGCTGCCGTTCCGCCAAGTGCTCCCCGTCGCGGTGATTAACTCGCGCACGAATTGGTCGTACGGTCTGTTCTTGCGGAAGGCGTCGCGAATCCAGGCGTCGTAATTCAGCACCGACTTGATGCCCACGTGATACGGATTCGGCCGCAGCAGGTCGGCCCACTTGTTGGCCCAGTGCTCGGCGTATTCGGGGTCTTCGAGCAGTTGGTTGACCAGAGTGGCGCGATTCTCGGGCGACGAGTCGTCGAGGAATTTCTTGGCTTCGTCGGCGGACGGGACTCGCCCGATGATGTCGATGTACGCTCGCCGCAAAAACGTTTGATCGGCCGCCGGCTGCGACGGCGTCAACCGCAGCCGCGCGAGCTTCTTCCAAACCAAATCGTCGATGAAGTTACTTCGCGGCAGCTTGTCGTACACATCGGCCGGAACTTCCGTCGGCAGCGGGACCGACACCGTGCAGACAGCAATCTGATTCATGTACCGAGCCATCACGGCCGACTCGCCCGTGATCGTTCCGGCCGTTATGACACCGCCGTCGTTGACGGTCGCAATCGCCGGTTCGTTCGACTGGAATTGAGCCAGCCGCGTGACGTCACGCGTCGTCCCGTTTGAGTACTGCGCCGTGACCTTCAGCGGCAATTTCTCGGTGTTCGCGAGGATGCGATCGCTCGGCTCGACGGTGATTCGCTCCAACTTCGTCGCACTCGCCGCGGCTCGCGGCATTCCGGCCATGACCCAACGTTGCAACCTGGCGAAGTCGACATCGTTCGGCTCCAAACGCTTCCCGCCGCCGTGCGGCACCGTGCTCGTCGGCTTCTGCAGCAGGAGGCTTTGCTCCGGAGCCGTCAACGACACGCGCCGCCCGCGAGACTCCTTCGTCAGTGCGTCGTAATCGAAATCCGGATCAAAGGCCAACAGCGAGAGCTGAAACCCATTCTGCCCGCGCTGCTTGCCGTGACACGCTCCGGCATTGCAGCCGAACTTCGTGAAGATCGGCTGAATGTCGAGTTCGAAGTCGACGTCGGCCGCGGGTGCTGCGGGCTGTTCAGCCAATGCAACGATACTCGGCGACACCGACGCGAGAAAAATCCATGTCAGCAGGCAAAGGCGGGATCGGGGCATCAAAAAACCTCGAATCGCGACGGGTGGGAAGAACTCATTGGCAGGCGATTCAGCATATCGTCTCGCGTGATGACTTGCGAAGTAACCTTTCAAAAGAATGGTTGGCACAAGAATTCTGGGTCGACGAATTGCGAGTCATGGAATTCTTTCGTCTGCCAACAATTCGTCTACCTTTGACTTCTGGCTTCATGGCGATGATCTTGGCGGCCTGAGTCGCCAGTTCAAATGTCTCCGAGGAGCCGCTGATGAAGATCACCGAAATCGTCTGCCAAGTGCTGCGCTGTGAATCGGTCGTGGCCAAGACCGCGAGTTGTCAGGACGTTGTGTTGGTGCGAGTCCGCACTGACGACGGACTCGAAGGGATTGGCGAAGCGGATTCGTCGCCGGAGGTCGTGAAGGCGATCATCGACGCGCCGTTCAGCCACAACATCGCGTGCGGCCTGCGACAGATTCTGGTCGGCGAGAACCCGCTCGAAACGGAACGGCTGTGGCAGAAGATGTATCGCCGCACGATGTACTTCGGCCGCACAAGCGTCACCGTCTCGGCGATGGCGGCGATCGACATGGCCTTGTGGGATTTGAAAGGCAAGCTCTTCGGCCAGCCAATTCACCGGCTGCTCGGCGGAGCACACCACAAGTCGATTCCGGCGTATGCCTCGATCCTGTTCGGCCGCGATGGCAAAGAGACCGCTGACATCGGTCGCCGCTGGATCGAAGCTGGTTACAACGCAGTCAAATTCGGCTGGGAGCCGATGGGCACGTCCGAGGCTGTCGACATTGACCTCGTGCGCGGCGCGCGAAAGGGACTCGGCGACAAAGCCACGCTGCTGATCGACGCCGGCTGCGCGTGGGACGCTCGGACCGCGCTGCGACGTGCTCACAAGTTTGCCGACTACAACATCGAGTGGCTCGAAGAACCGCTACGCCAAGCGGACGTCGAGGGCTATCGCTGGCTGCGCGACCGCTCGCCCGTCCCGATCGCAGCAGGGGAGGGGGAGTGCGGTCGTGAATCGTTCCGCCCGTTCATCGATCAGCACGCGCTCGACGTGTATCAAGTCGATCTCTCACGCAACGGCTTCACCGACGCCAGCTACATCCGTCAGCGCGTCGAAGAAATCGGAGCACGTCTCTGCAATCACTGCTACACCAGTCCGATCACCGTTGCCGCCAGCCTGCACTGGCTGAGCACCTGCCGCGACGCCTTCATCTTCGAGGATTGCGTGGAAGACGTCCCGATGCGAAACGAATTGACGCTCGAGCGAGTCCAAGCCGACCGCGATGGACTGATCCGCGTCCCCGACCGTCCGGGCCTGGGCGTCACGCTGAACGAGGAATTCGTGAAGCGGTACTTCATTGCTGAGTCACGCTGATCAAAACGGCCGATTCAAGATTTCGTCACCCGCGAAGCGGCGGTTGGCTCCAGCCGAATGCTCGCGCCTGCCGCCAGTGCCACTCGGTCCAACACATCCGAGCGCAACGTGCGGGTTCCTTCCAAGAAGTCGCTGAGTTGTTCGGAGGTGATTCCGGCATCTGTGGCAATTTCCCGAATCAATCGGCCGCTGCCATGAATCGCTCGACGAAGTTGCCCGGAGACGGTCTCCTCACCTTTCGCCTCAACCATTCGCTCGTGTCGCTGCTGTAAATCTGGAAGCTCTGCCGTGACCGCTTCACGGTCCCGACGGATTTGTTCAAGGAGTTCGGGAGATATCGTCTTGATGCTCATTTCAATTCGCCTCACGCGAAGCGTCGTGGAACTTCGTAGACCGTGATCGGCATGATTGTGGAATCGTCCAACTTCTCAAAGACGCAAAACAAATATCTTCCCGCGGTAGTCTCGCCCCAACAGCAGGGTCGCCCGGACGACCGGCTTTCACCAATTTCGTCAGGGTCTCGAACGACCTCTTGTAACTCTTCTGGACTGACACCGTGTTCTGCGACATGCTCGATCGTTTCGTCGGTCCAGAGGAACTCATAGTACGGCATGCGACGATCCCTGCTCCTGACATGACGGAACCAGTCTAGGACGGGCACTCGTGAATCGGAAGTCGCATTTCGACATCAGCCACGTGATAATCGCAGCCGACGGCGACGGCCTCATCCGAGTCCCCGACCGCCTCGGTCTCGGCGTCACGTTGAATGAGGAGTTCGTGAAGCGGTATCTGATCGCGGAGTCGAAGTGACCTCATGAGCGAGCCAATCGGCCGAGCAACCAACATCGCAAGCAATTCATGGCTAAAGCGTCCAAGCTTCTGGCTGTGGCTTTGTTTTTGCGGAGCAGTGGTATCGTTGTTATCGATGCTGGGATGGGACTATTACGTTGGCTGGCAAGTCACGAGTTGTCAGTGTGTTGCCGATGTTGAGTTTACCCACGAAGGGATCACGACGCGTTACGCGGTTTTACGTCCGTTCGCTGACATTAACTCATTGATAATTGACGGAAGGCGAATCAGTGATGCAGATCAAGTGATTCCTTGGCTGAAATGGCAGCCTCGGTTGGCTGATTTGACGTTGTATGGCAACGGATTTTCGAATCGTACTTGTGCGTTGATCGCTGAGTGTTGTCCAAACCTGATGGCGTTGTCGCTGCACTCGGACTATGACGGGGGTGGCGGAATGGCGAGGCCGTTAGTGCTTTCTACGCACGATCGCCGACAACTCGCACGACTGGCGTCTCTTGATTACCTCCTCTGTTCGGGAACGATCGAAGCCGGCGGACTTGAGGAATTGGCTCGCTTGCCGAGGTTGAGAACGTTTTCTTACTGCCCGGATGCTCCAAGCACAACGAGGGTCTCGTTTCAAGGATTAGGCGACTTTGATGCCCTCGAACGGTTGGCACTGGATGTCACGCCTGCGGAATTACAAACCTTTCTTGGCGATCTCCCTGATGATCGACCGGTGTTGGCGCGTTTGAAGCAATTGTCATTCTACTCGGAAAACGTTGACCATGGCGGACGGTCTGCCAGAAGTTACGGCGAATTCTCTGCTGCTACACTGCGTCAGCTCACTCGCTTCGGAAATCTGACGGTTCTGAGATTGTCCGAAAAAGTTGGCGATCACGGAGTGCGGCATTTGGAGTCGCTCACGAACCTTCGGGAGTTGCAACTCAGCTTTTGCCGTGTCACCGATGTAGATTGTAAGTCACTCACCAAGCTTGCTAACTTGGAAAAATTCAATCTCGAACATACCAACATCACGATTGAGGGCTTGCAAGAGTTGTCCAGACTTCCGCATTTGCGAGAACTCCGAATCGGGCAGTGCCGTCAGATTCGCGATCCATCGGAGATCGACTCGCTTCCCAAGAGTTTCCTGTCGCGGTGCCGCGTAGTTCGTTAGAAAAGTGCCCGCGAATGAGTTCGATCATCCTAGATGCGAAGGAAGCTTTTCATGGCCAAGAAGAAGACGGCCGCCAAGAAAATGAAGTCGGTGCTGGCCGCGAAGTCCGCAACAAAGGGGAACAAGGGCAAAGCCGCTCCCAAGAAATCGGCAGCAACCAAGAAACCGACAGCACGCAAGGCCGCGAAGGAGCCGGACGTGTCGCTCGGCCGACCGCTGGTCACGCAGGAAGAGAAGCTCTACCTGCTGTTCAAGGACGACTACCACGCGCGGCAAATATTCGAGTTCCTGCGCGTCGAGACCGTGAAAGAACTCGAACAGTTCAGCCCGTCGCAGATCGTGCGGATTTTGTCGAAGCCGATCTCGACGACCGTGGAACGGATTCGCCAACGCCTCGCTGAGATGAAACGCTCGCTGCGTGAAGATGCCGAATTCGCAGCCGAGTTTCGCGAGCAACATCCGACGGGATGATCCGGCGTTGAGGAAGTTGTCGGAAGGGATGTGATCGCTATCATCGCACCGACGTAGGTCAGCCTTTCCAGGCTGATCCGATTCGTAGACAAACACAAATCGTTGGAAGAATATGGGTCAGGCTAGAAAGCCTGACCTACGAGGACGCCAGCATGAGCGAGCATCGCGTTGAGCGGGATTCGATGGGGGATGTGAAAGTTCCGGCGCTGGCGTTTTATGGGGCTCAGACTCAGCGGGCGGTCGAGAACTTTCCGATCTCCGGCTGGCCGTTGCCGCCGGATTTGATTCATGCGATGGGACTCGTGAAGTACGCAGCGGGAGTCTCTAATCGCGATCTCGGCAAGCTCACAAAGAGTGGTAAGAACCGGCTGAACGATCAGCAGGTCGACGCTATGCTGGCGGCGGCTCGCGAGGTCGCAAGTGGCAAGTTCGACGGCGAGTTTCCGATCGACGTGTTTCAGACCGGGTCGGGCACGTCGAGCAACATGAACGTCAACGAGGTGATTTCGAACCGCGCGATCGAGATGCTCGGCGGCGACCGCTTTCAGGCCGCGAAGCCGGTGCATCCGAATGATCACGTCAACATGGGACAAAGCACCAACGACACGTTTCCGACCGCGATTCATGTCGCCGTCGGCGTGGCGATCAAAACAAAGTTGATCCCGTCATTGCGGCGGCTTCACGATGTGCTCGACGCCAAGGCGAAGGCCTGGGACAAGATCATCAAGATCGGCCGCACGCATCTCGCCGACGCGACGCCGATCCGCTTGGGCCAAGAGTTCAGCGGCTTCGCTCGGCAGTTGGAGCTGTCGATCGAACGCGCCGAAAAGGCGATCAAGCCAATCCTCGAATTGCCGATCGGTGGCACAGCCGTCGGCACCGGCATCAACACGCATCCGGAGTTTGCGCGCCGCGCATGCGAAGTGCTCGCGAAAGAGACCGGCCTCGCATTCATCGAAGCGGTCAATCACTTTGAGGCGAACGCTCAACGCGACGGACTCGTCGAGACTCACGGCCAGTTACGGACGATCGCGGTGACGCTCTTCAACGTGTCGAACAACATCCGCTGGCTCGGCAGCGGCCCGCGCTGCGGCTTCTACGAAGTGCAGTTGCCCGACCGTCAGCCCGGCAGCTCGATCATGCCCGGCAAGGTCAACCCGGTGATGTGCGAGAGCCTGATGCAAGTCGCCGCGCGCGTGATCGGCAACGATCAGACAGTCTCGTTCAGCGGAGCGACCGGCGGCCAGTTCCAGCTCAATATCATGATGCCCGTGATGGGGCACGTGACCTTGGAAAGCATCACGTTGCTGGCGAGTTGCACGAACGCCTTCGTCGAATTGTGTGCCGAGGAAATGGAAGCCAACGTCGCCGCCTGCGAAGGCTCGGTCGAGAAGAGCCTGTCGATGGTAACGAGCCTCAATCCGTTCATCGGCTACGAAAAGGCCGCCGCTCTGGCGAAGGAAGCCTTCAAGTCCGGCAAGACGATCCGCGAACTCTGCCGCGAACAGAACATCCTGCCGGAAGATCAACTCACAAAGGCCCTCGACCCAGTCAGCATGACCGAACCGCAGGCATGAGACACATCGCCACGTGATTCGACACGAAAGTGCCCGAACCATCAATACATTCTCTCGGATCGACCTCATGCTGCGAATTCTGGGTTCATCACGACTTCAATCGGGCCAGCTTCGGCGGCGCGACGTGCTGCGCGCCGGAGGGTTCGGTCTGCTCGGAACTCCGTTGCTTTCAACGTTGGCTTGCGGAGAGCCGAGCATCGTCACGTGGCCAAACTTCGGGCGCGCGAAGCGGTGTTTGCTGCTCTACATCTACGGAGCTTGGAGTCAGCTCGACACGTTTGATCCGAAGCCGGACGCTCCGGAAAGCATTCGGGGCGAGTTTGGCACGATCGACTCGAAGCTGCCGGGCGTACGAGTCTGTGAGCACCTGCCGAGATCGACGCAGGTGCTCGACCGATGCACGCTGGTACGGTCGATGTCGCATCCGTGGAATATCCATTCGGCGTCTTACACGCTAACTGGCAACCCGGACACCGAACGCATCGAAGGCCGACAACGGAATCCGGATCAGTGGCCGTACATCGGCGGCGTGATCGACTATCTCGCGACACGCGGCGAATTCGGCCCGCAGCCTCGCGGGATTCCGGTCAACGTCATGCTGCCCTGGCGACAAAGCTTGTATGCTCGTCCGAACAAGCGATCAGGTACGTTCGGCGGCTTCTTGGGGACCGCCTACGACCCGCTGTGGACCGAGTTCCGTGGCGAGGCTCCGCAAAGGGATCCGTTCCGCGAGATCACGCCTGATGGGCGACTCGAGTTTGGCTCCGGCGATGGAGCTGCGATCACGTTGGACTCGCTCGAGCGCCGCCGCTCGCTGCTCACGCAGTTTGAGCAACGGTGCGCGGAGCTGGACTACTCCACCGCAGCGGCGGGGTATTCGAAGCAGCGCGAGTTGGCGCTCGACTTTCTCACTCGCCCGCAAGTTCGTGACGCGCTGCGACTCGAACAGGAGCCGATGTCGCTGCGAGACGATTACGGAATGACGCTGTTCGGTCAGTCGTGCTTGTCAGCTCGACGGTTGCTGGAAGCGGACGTGAAGTTCGTCACCGTGGTTTGGGACGAGTTCGGCCAAACCGATGAAAGTTGGGACACGCACTACGATCATCACTCGCGCATGAAGGAGTTCCTGCTGCCTGCGTTCGACCGAGCGTTCTCGGCGCTGATGCGCGATCTGGACCGACGCGGGTTGCTCGACGACACGCTGGTCCTGTGCCTCAGCGAACATGGCCGCACGCCGACGTTCGACATCACCGCCGCCGGTGCTCCCGGCCGAGGCCACTGGTCGCGAGCGTACTGCCAAGTCTTCGCCGGAGCGGGCGTGCCTCGCGGCCAAGTCGTTGGCTTGACCGACGCGATCGCGGGTGACGTGGTTGAACGGCCGATTGATCCCAAGGATATTCTTCGCACTGCATATTATCTGCTCGGTGTCGACGCCAATCGCGAGCTCATGGCCTCGCCGGGCCGCCCGGTCCCACTGGTCGCGGGTGGACAAGTCGTACATGAGTTGCTGGGATGAGGCCCGCGTGGCCGACACGTCGAATGGAGGTCCGCAAACTAACCCGAAGCGTCAGCGAGGGCGAACGCTTAACCGACTTGATTTGTGGCCGACCGTTTTAGAGCCTTCGTCCTTGCTGGCGCTTCGGGTTAATTTTGTGCCAAAAGATAAAGAGGAGATGACATCGTGAGGCCATCTGGATTGATCGCTGTCTTGTCACTGGGAGTCCTGCTCATGACGACAACCGTCTTTGGGGACGACCTGAAACTGTGGCTTTGTTCCCAGCCGGAGTTGCCAGCTCGGAGTGGAACTTTTGAGCGGCAGACTCGTGAAGAAACCTGGTCCGCGAAGGAAACAGCGGTCATCGTCTGCGACGTGTGGGACGCCCATCACTGCTTGAACGCCGTGCGTCGACTGGAGGAGTTTGCTCCACGGATGAACGAAGTCTTGAAAGAGGCGAGGATGCGCGGGGCGACGATCATTCACTCGCCGAGCGATTGCATGGCGGCTTACGCAGAGCACGCGGGTCGGAAGCGAGCGGTTGCTGCTCCGACGGCGAAGATCAAGCCAAAGGACGTTGAGTTTTGGTGCTCGCGCATTCCCAGCGAAGAGAAAGCGGTCTACCCGATTGACCAATCGGATGGCGGCGAGGACGACGATCCGGCCGAGCACGCCGAATGGGCCTCGAAGTTCAAGGAGATGGGTCGCAATCCGGGGATGCCGTGGAAGTCGCAGTCGAAGCTGATCGAGATCGACGCCGACCGCGACTTCATCTCTGACCGAGGCGACGAAGTTTGGAACGTCCTCGAATCGCGCGGCGTCAAGAACGTGATTTTAGTCGGAGTGCATCTCAACATGTGCGTACTCGGCCGGCCGTTCGGGCTGCGGCAGATGGTTCGCAATGGCAAAAACGTCGCCCTGATGCGAGACATGACCGACTGCATGTACAACCCAAAGTGTTGGCCGCACGTCGATCACTTCACCGGCAACGACCTCGTGATCTCGCACGTCGAGCGATTCGTCTGCCCGACGATCACCAGCGATCAGTTGCTCGGCGGTGAGCCGTTCCGCTCGAAATTCGACACGCGACCGGCGAATCTGCTGGGTGGATCGGCGCGACCGTTTGCATTGGCGCGGCAGCCGTGTGGAGATTGGTCTCCGATTTCGATCCCAAGTCCATGGGCCGAGACAAACGCCGGCTTTGGCTCGTTAGGAGGGCCGGTGTGGTATCGCTGCACGATTCGATTGCCAACGGCGTGGGTGGATTCGTCCGGTGTGCGGCTCTCACTGGTGTCGCGTGACGGTGCGGTTCGCGCTTGGCTCAACGGCCAAGAATTGATCGCCGAGCAGGGAGGTTCGGCCGATCGAACGGTGTTGCGCGTTCCCGACAAAGCGATCCAGTTCGACGACACGAATCTCCTGGTGCTGCATGGTGGAGGTCATGAACCCTCGATCGGTTTGCAACAAGCCCCGATCGTCATCAGCGGGAAGAACCAACTGGAGCTCAAGGGACGCTGGCAATGCCGCGTCGTCGGAGATGAGAAGTCGTCGTCGAACATTCCGCTGCCGGCCAAGTTCGGCGGATCGACCGACATCTATTTCGAGCCACCCAAGTAAATCGCTCGCGAACGCCGAAGCCTGACTCTCCGAGTCGGGCGTTTTCTCGCAAGAGGCCCGACTCGGAGAGTCAGGTTACGTACTTCTCGGACAGGCTCTTAGTCTGCTTTTGGCTGCGGCGAGGGAGCCGAACCGTGCTCGGCCGAGTAGCGGAGCAAGTCGGCGTCGTGGCACAGGAAGTAGCGGAGGTCGAACTCTTAGGATTTCTTGCGGGCCACGAACCTGGTCAGCACTCGTCCGTCGGGCAGAGTTTCAATCCAGTCGAAGAGACCAAGCTCCTTCGGAAAGCCAACTTCTTTGGAAAGGTGGGGTTCGAGTCAATTCGCTGACTTTGGCGGGCATTCCTGAGCAGCTTTTCGATGACTCCGCCGACTCGACATGATGCCCAAACGGATGGACCGGTAAGCCTGGCCCTGTGCCTCGCTGGGTTGCGAGCATCGCTGGCGTTTGTAGGCTACCGGAGGATCGACCGGCGTGGCGTCGGGGCGATGAATGGATCAAGACAGCCAGAACGGGAGTGAGCATCCTCATGAGCCAGCCAATCGCGATGACTCGACGAGACGCTTTGAAGACCGGGGTCGCCATGAGTGCCGTCGCAATAGCGGGAGTGTCCGACGCGCAAACGAACGACCTACCGTGGATCGACGCGCATTCGCACATCTGGCCACCGGAGGTTGACAAGTTCCCATTGGCTCCGGGGCAGACGAAGAAGGATCTCAATCCGCCCAGCTTCACCGATGACGAGTTGATGGCGATTGCTCGGCCGGAGGGCGTTGGCCGGGTCGTGCTGATTCAGCATTCGGTCTATCACTTGTTCGACAACTCGTACCTGATCGATGCGGTGCGGCGGCATCCGAAGCTGTTCCGCGTGCAGGGCATGGTCGATGATCACAAGCCTCACACCGGCGACGCGATGAAGAAATTGCTGCCGCAAGGGGTCACCGGGTTTCGCATCACGCCGTTCATTCGCAAAGAGCATCAAGAAAATTGGCTCGAAACGCCCGGCATGATCGAAATGTGGAAGACCGGGGCGGAAACTCGGCAGGCGATGTGTCTGTTGATCAACGCTTCGGACTTGCCTGCCACCGACGCGATGTGCGAGCGGCATCCCGATACGCCGGTCGTCATCGATCACTTCGCGCGCATCGGAGCTGACGGCGAAATGCGCGACAGCGACATCAAGGCTCTTTGCCGACTGGCTCGGCACAAGCACAGCAGCATCAAGATTTCGGCCTACTACGCGCTCGGCCAGAAAAAGCCGCCGCATGACGAATTGATCCCGATGATCAAACGTCTGATCGAGTGCTTCGGCCCGCAACGCCTGATGTGGGCCAGCGACTCGCCGTATCAGATTCAGGGCGTCAACAACTACAAGGCATCGATCAGCCTCGTTCGCGACCGCCTGGATTTCGTCTCGAAGGAAGATCGCGACTGGCTGCTCCGCAAAACCGCTGAAAGGGTGTTTTTCTTTGCTTGAGGATCACGTGGAAGCACAAGGAATCGAAGCGCCCTATCGAGAAATCGTGGGGACTCTTGTCGTTGCAACTCGAGCCGTACCCGGCCTTCCACGATTGGCGAGCGATCCGTGAAAAGGGTCACTGATGTCGGAGCGTCGCCGGCAACCGATGGGAATTGAGCGTGCCACAATCCGGCTACTTCACATGGTCGGACTGCTGGGCGTGATCAGCGTCGCGCAGAACAGGCTTGCGACGGCCACCGACGCGACGGACGGCGTTGCACCGCCTGTCGAGAGCGTGCGGAGTGAGTTCAAGCTCGCACCGTTTTACGAGAAATGTGTGATGGCTGGCGGCTTACCGATCGTCAGCTCAAACAAAGTTCACGATGCGGCGTTGCACGAGGCGGCGGACATTGTGCGGAACATGCTTCGCGGGCGTGACGATTTGTTGCAGGCGTTGTTTCGCAACAAGGTCCGGATCGCGATTATGGCTCCGACGGAGTTCACGACGGACATCCCCGAACACAGCGATTTGACGCCGGCGAAGTATTGGAATCGCCGGGCTCGAGGTTTGGGTGCGACGAACCAGCGTTTGGCGACGAGTTGTGGCGAGGAGAATCTACTTGGACTGCCCGGTGATCCGTATCGCGAGGAGAACATCTTGGTTCACGAGTTCGCGCACTCGATTCACTTGATGGCGCTGGTCGATGTCGATCCGACGTTTGATCGACGGCTGAAATCGGCGTTCGAGTCGGCAAAGCGAACGGGCCTGTGGCGAGGCAAGTACGCCGGGACATTTCACACGGAATACTGGGCTGAAGGTGTGCAGACCTGGTTCGGGACAAACCGCGTCAACGACCACGACCACAACGATGTCTGCAGCCGCGGGCAGCTACGCGAGTATGATCCGGAACTTGTGATTCTGCTGGAGGAAGTCTTCGGCGACAATGACTGGAGTTATCTGCCTCCGTGCCTGCGTCCGACGGCGCCGCACCTCGCCGGTTGGCAACGCCCGGCCGAACTCCGTTTTGTTTGGCCCGCCGAATTGAAGGGTGCGCTCGAATTCAAACCGCAGAGATAAGCGCCAGATGTGGAATGCCGCATGACCGATTTAAAAGAAATGACGACCGACATTGCCAAACTGTCGACCGAGTCCTTCGAGTGGGGCACGCTCACGTGGTTGTGCAATGCTAAGCTGTTGCCCGGCGCGGCGCAGACGGTCGGCTTGTGTCACATTCTTCCCGGTCGAGGGAACCCAGTGCATTACCATCCGAATTGTGAAGAGGTGCTGTATATGCTCGCTGGAACGGGACGGCACAGCCTGGATGGCGAGACGGTCGAAATGAGGGCCGGCATGACGATCCGGATTCCGATCGGGGTGAAACACAATCTGACGAATTGCGGCAGCGACCAGATCACGTGCTTGATCTCGTTCTCATCCGGCGAGCGTGAAACCGTGTTTCTGCCGTGAGCTTTATTTACGTCGCGTCGGGGATGTCGTCGCCGCTGTAGTGTTCGTAGAACAAGCGGCCGATTTCTTCGCTCAGCCGAGAGAGGTACTGCTGCTTGAAGGTCGAGTAAGACACCTCCATCGTCGAGCGTGGCGAGGCCAACGGGAACCGCGAGGTGATTTCTTTCGAGTAGATTTTTTCTCCATCGCCGTCTTCATTGATCTCGAACACGCTAACCATTCCTTCGGAATGGCCGCGGTACAGGTTGGCACTGTGCTCTTCGTAGAGACTGAAGCTTTCGAGGTCGATGTAAACAACGTACTTGACCTTCATCGCTTTGCCGATTTCCGACGGCTCGTCCCAATCGGGATTCTCATCCAGCCACGCGCGCACTGAATCCGGAGTGATCGTTTGGATCTTGTGCTGCACCAAGCGGAATGACAGGTACTTGGCTAGTTCGTGGTCGATCGCAGAGAAATCGTACTTGACCTCGAGCGGCGCGTAGCAAACGACCGCCACCCTGACATCTTTTGCCGTCATTGACTTCTTCGTGTTCGCGTCGAAGTCCGGCTCGATCGACGGTGGCCCGCCGATGAGATACCCCAACAAGATCAGCGGCTTGAGACATCCGGTCACCGTCAGCGGTAACAGCAGCGCCGCGACGATGGCGAGTAATGACGAATGACGAAACCCGAGTGACGAAGGAATAACGAAGCTCGAATGACGAATCACACGCATCCGGGGCGACAACCACCGCGAGCTCGTCATCGTGCGGTCATCCGTCGGCTCGTCGTCGCAGGGCCTAGTCACAAGAAGTCGTTCGGGCTTCGTCATTCGGCATTCTTTCGTCATTCGGATTACGGAATTCGTCATTCCGCGGGTCACATCTCGTCCCTGAGCCGGTAGTCGTAGAAGCGCACTGCCAGCCGCTCGCTGAGGTGCTTGAGAAATCGCGTTTGAAACATCTTCGGTGAGAGCTGGTCCATCGGCACCGGACCGTGCGGCGGGTATTGCGAATGAAAGGAGGCTCCAAAAACTTGCAGGGCCTGTGCAGCCCCCGCGATTTTCTTGACCTCGTAAACCTGCATCTGTCCACCGGCGTCACCGTGATACAGGTTCCGGCTGTTGGGGTCGTGGAGCGTGAAGGATTCCAGATCGACGACGGCGATGTAGTCGGTTTCGAACTGCTGCGCCAGTTCCGTGGGGTGATCAAAGCGTCCGCCATTATGATCGATCCACTTGGCGACTTTATCCGGGTCCACGACTTTGACGTCGTGCTGCTTCAATTGCTGCGTGATGGCTTCGATCAAGTCGAAATCCAGCGACGGCATCTCGCCTTCGACCGCTTGCGGCGTTTTGACGACGACCAGCAAGCGTTTCTCCGCTTTCGTCAAGTCGACGCCCGTGCGAGTCCGAAACTCCGACGGCTGTTTCGGGTCGCCAAAGACGGCCTTACCGGCCATCACACCCAACGAACACCCCGCGACGCCAACGAGCAGTGTCAACGTCAATGACAACAGTGCCCAACGATACGAACAAGACAGCATCGCTGTCTGTCGAACAGATCGAACCATAGTCGACGCTTCGGAGGGGATGGATGAGGGGAGAATTGCGGTTTTGCCCGAGAACCGGGACATCCGCAGGGAGGGGCGGAGAATTGGAGTTGAGGAAGAGGGCAGGGTGATACCCACTTTCGGCAAGTCCCGCAAGACGACCTTGAAACCTGAGTTCGGGATCTACGAATCGGAATTAGGGCGGATGCGCTCGACGACGGATGGGCCGGACAGGAATCGCCACGATTTTTATCGGGTGAATCATTCATTCGAGCGGGAACACGGTAGCGAACACTTCGCCGTTTAGTTCAGCGGCAACAACATCACCGAAGTCACAGGCGCCAGTGCGCCTCGAATGGCTGCGCTTTGCCCGCCAAGAGCCTTGTCGGTTCCCGCTTCGGCATCAACGGAGTCGTCTCCGAAGCCGTCGATCAACGTATCGTTGAGCAGTCCCCATCATCTCCACATCAACCCATGGCTTCCGAGCCATCGTCCTGATCTGCCCCATGTCCACGGTCGATTAACGGCCGACAAATGAGCCGCACCCCATCCGTTCGTCAAAATCAAGTGCCTGTCCCTTCTCTTCTCTTCTCTCTTCTTCTTTCTCTTCTTTGACACCGCTGTTGGCGTATTGTTTTGCCGCAAGAGGTGTCGCATTTTCCTGTATTAAAAAGCTGTATTGTCAACGCCCTGATCGGGCTCGATTATCTTCCACGAATCGCGGGCCGCACTTTGCTTTTGTTGTTGGACATGCGGAACACTCAACACACTTCGAATTGATTTGTGCCGTAACGCGGGAATCGTCGGCGGCACTTGTGCCGCGCCAGAGATCTTCGTGAGGCCCTGATCAGTCGGTGCGATGAAAGTGCTCAAAACACTTTCTCGGTGACGGCTCAGCCCAAGCGTTGTGAGGACTCACGCAAGTTAGCAACAAGGGCGCACTCCCAGGGGGAAGGCCATGCGTTGCTTGTCTTGGTTGAGCTTGGTGAAAGATCGGTTGGCGCTCGCGAAACGCAGACCACGGTCGGCTCGTCAGCCGCGAACGATGGAGCCGCTGGAACCGCGAGAGTTCCTTGCGGTGTCGGCTCTGATGATCGGCACGGAGTTGTGGATTACCTCCACTGCGGGGGACAGCATCACGGTTCGCGAAAATCCCTCGGCTCCCGGTAAAGTTCAAGTGCTGGGCAACGGGTCGAATGTCGCGATCTTTCCCACCAATGGCAATTCGCTGACGGCCATTAATGTTGACGGCAGCGATTCGAACAATGTGATTGATCTCAGCGGCGTGACGGCTGCGGTCTTCAGTAATCCCACTTTAAAGATCACCGTAACGGCCAAAGACGGTAATGACACGATCATTGGCAGCCCTGACATCGCCAATAACATTGACGGCGGCAACGGCGCGGACACGATGACGGGCGGTTCGCAAGCCGACACGCTGGCTGGCGGGGACGGCAACGATTCGGTCTCGGCCGGAGCGGGTAATGACAGCCTGCTCGGTGATGACGGCGCCGATCGCCTGAATGGCGAAGCGGGCAATGACACGATCAACGGCGGAAACGGAAACGACATTGTCAATGGCGGTAATGACGACGACAGCATCTCGGCCGGCGACGGCAGCGATTCCGTCGTGGGCGGTGGCGGCAACGACTTCATCAATGGGGAAGCGGGGCTCGACACGCTGCGCGGGGAAGCGGGAAACGATTCCATACTGGGAGGAGCCGATAATGACTCGCTTGAAGGTGGCGATAACGACGACACGCTCATTGGCAATTCTGGCGATGACGTGGCCGACGGCAGCGCTGGCAATGACTCGGTGCTCGGCGACGTGGGTGCCGATTCACTGCAAGGGGGCGACGGCGATGACATCGTCAACGGGCAAGCCGGCAACGATACCCTCGAAGGGGGCAACGGCAGCGATCGGCTCTTCGGCGGTAACGATCACGACGTGATGTATGACGACTTCCGCTTGCAGAATAACAGCGGCACGGGCAACGACACGCTGCTGGGACAGTCGGGCAATGACACACTGATCGCCACTGGTGGCGCGGATTCCTTGGACGGCGGCATCGGTAACGATCTGCTCGACACGCGAGCAGCCTCGATCAGCATCAACGACGTGCAAATCAACCCGGAAGGAAACTCGGGCAGCCGCACGGCGACCTTCATGGTCACATTGTCGTCGGCGGTGGGAGTGCCCATCACTGTTAATTACGCTACAAGTTCGGATGGCACGAACGCTGGTGGCACGGCCACGGCCGGTGCCGATTACGTCGCGACCAGCGGGACGCTCACGTTTTCTCCCGGTCAGTCCAGTAAGACGATCACCGTCAGTGTGCTCGGCGACACACTGGATGAATCCGATGCGGAAACGTTCTTTGTCAATCTTTCCAACTCAGTGAATGCATCGATTGCCGACGGCTTGGGGGAAGGTCGCATCTTCGATGACGACGCTTCGCCGCCGCCGCCAGTGCTTGACATCTTCTTGCTCTTGGATGACACCGGCACATTCACGAATGCGGGGCCCACGATTCGGACTGCGTTCCCCTCCATCATCGCTCAGTTGCAAGCAAATTTCCCGGGATCGGATTTGGCATTCGGTGTGGGGCGTTTCGAGGATTATTCGACATCCGCGAACGGTGATCGGCCCTTCATCCTTAATCAGCCAATTATCATCGACGACACGGTTGGGTTCTCGACGGCGATTGATGCCGCATTGAACCGCACGGCTCCGGGTGGTGGTGGTGATCTGCCGGAGACGGACATCGAGGCTTTGTTCCAGGTCGCGACCGGAGCCGGCTTCGACGGCAACAACGACGGCGACAGGACCGATAGCGGCGCGGCGGGCTTGGCAGCGACGCAAACCAGTCCGCCTGCCGGAGGCGACGTCCCCAATTACAGCACGTTCACGCCCGACGCGCCGAACAACGTTTTGCCGCCGACCATCCCGGTGCCCGCCACTCCGGTCGACGGCGTTGGCTTCCGACCTAGCGCACGTCATATCGTGCTGTTAGCCACCGACGCGGGCTTTAAGTTTGAAAATGACTCGGTCGACCCCTACACCGGCGTGGGTGGCGTGACAGTGCCGGCTTCGGCCTTCACACCCAACTCATCGACGACCACGCCTCAAGGTCGAGGCGCTCGCATTCAGGCGACCATTGATGCCTTGATCGCGGACAACATCGAAGTGGTTGGTTTGGGAACCGCTTCCAGTGCGATGGCCACTCCGCGCGTGCAGTTGGAAGCGGTGGCTCGTTTGACCGGAGCCATCAACCGGACAACCGGTGCGCTCGAGAATGGCATCACAGCGGGACCCTCGGCGGATGACATTCAGCCGAACGCTCCGTTGTATTTCAGGATCAATCCCGGTGACGCCACGGGACTGGCGGATGCCATCGTGAATGGCGTGACCGGGGCTGTCGGGAATCCGCCACCACCTCCGCCGCCTCCGCCACCACCACCTCCGCCGCCTTCGGGAAATCAGAACGACACGCTTTTGGGAGGTGAAGGCAATGACACCATGCTGGCCGGCGAGTCCAACGACTTCCTGAATGGTGATGGAGGCGTTGACTCGATGGACGGAGGAAACGGCAACGATTCAATGTTGGGTGGAGCTGCCAACGACATCCTCAACGGTGGCGGAGGAAACGACACGCTCGAGGGCCAGGCCGGCAACGATTCCATCAATGGTGGAGCGGGCGACGACAACTTCGTCTGGAACGGAACAACCGATGGCAACGATGTGCTGACCAGCACCTCGGGTTCGGACACCGTGACCGTCAATGGGACGGCGGCCAACAACGCTTTCACGATCGGCAAGAATTCGTCGAGCCAGTTAACTGTGACCGAGGGAGCGGCCTCGATCACGATTTCAAATCTGGTGACCAACGTGGTGTTCAATGCGGGAGCTGGCAATGACACCGTGACGATCAACGATCTGAGCGGCGTCGCGCCGACCGTCGTGATCGTCAACGGCGATGCTGGCAACGACGTCGTGAATGCGTCGACCGCCAATCTGGGTGGCGTGTTTCTGGCTCTGAATGGCGGCGACGGTTTGGACACGATCAATGGCAGCTTGGGGAATGACACGATCGACGGCGGCGCTGGTGATGACTCGCTGAATGGCAACGCGGGAATAGACATCGTGATCGGCGGCCTGGGCAACGACCGGATCAATACTGGTGCCGGGAACGATCGCGGCTTTGGTGGTGACGGCGACGACACCATGCTGGGTGTCGACGGTAACGACAGCCTGAACGGCGAACTTGGCAACGATTCGCTCGACGGCGGTAACAACGACGACACGCTGATCGGCGACATCGGCAACGACACGCTGCTGGGAAACAACGGCAATGATTCGCTGCTGGGTGGCACCGGTTCGGATTCGCTGGTCGGCGGCATCGGCAACGACACCGCCGACGGCGGAGTCAGCGGTGACACCATCATCGGCAACGAAGGGGACGATAAGCTCCGTGGCGGCGACGGGAATGACTCCATCACCGGCGATGCAGGGAACGATGAAATCGTCGGCGGCGATGGTGATGACACGCTGCTGGCCGGAGATGGGAACGATGGTCTCGCTGGCGGCAATGGCAACGACAACCTGAATGGGGGTGCCGGCAATGACACCATGACCGGCAGCGATGGCAACGACACGATCTTGGGCGGTGCCGGCAACGACATCGTTTTGGGCCAAGATGGTGACGATCGCATTGATGGCCAAGGGGAGACCGACACCATCTCAACCGGCTCTGGTACCGACACCATCGTTGGCAGTGGAGACGTGATCAACGAATCGTTCGTACTGACGTCCGCGATGCTTGCCGCTTTGGATGGCATCTGATCGTGACGGATGGATCGCCAGTATTTTCCCAAATCCCGGCGTCTACCAAGACGCCGGGGAAGGGAAAGGTGTCAGAAGGTTACGCGGCTTTCGAGCGAGTGTTGGGCTAAGGCACTCGCACCGCCCGTCCCCAGCCAGTTCGTAAATCCACAGCGACGCAGGCCATATTGCACGCCTGCAACCATTGGCGGCGATTGATCGCGTTGTGAACGGCACTGTTCATTCCGTTTCCCTATTGCGATCAAAGACTGTTCCGCGACAGGTTCACAATAGCGCGCTCAGCGGCTCTCGCTCATCAAGGATGACCTTTGGGCGACCGTTGTGGTCGGGAATCGTGACGGCCGGATCGATGCCGAGGACACTATACACCGTTGCCAGCACGCTCTTCATGCCAATTGGGTTGCCGATTACTGCTTCGCCACGGGAGTCTGTTGCACCAATCACCTGGCCAGTTCTCAG
>CAZPUJ010000435.1:0-13633 GCA_964589725.1 uncultured Planctomycetaceae bacterium | reverse complement strand
CGACCGGCACAATTCCTCCTCGTTCCGCTTGCGTTCGCTGATATCGTGGACGAAAGCGCTGAACCGATAACTGCCGCCGACTTTCGCGGGGCAGATCGACAATTCCGACGGGATTTCGCGACCATCGCGATGCATCGCGCTGATTTCGATCCGCTTGTTCAATACCGGACCTTCGCCTGTATTGAGAAAACGTTCCACGCCGCGATGATGTAATTCGCGATACCGCAGCGGAATGATCGTTTCCGAAAGCGATCGCCCCAACGCCTCAGCGCGCGTCCAGCCGAACATGGACTCGGCTTGTGCGTTCCAGCCAGTGATGTCGCCGGACTCACTCATCGTGATGACCGCATCCAAGGCGTTGTCCACGATTAGCCGCGTCCGCTCTTCACTCTCACGCAAGGACGTTTGATTACGGACCAGCTCTTCGGTGCGCTGCCGCACCTCCCGCTCGATGATTTCATTCGTCGATTCCAACTGACTCTGGCGTTCCGCAATGGCATTGGTCTCGCGGTTGCTCTGCTGACCCGCCAGGATCAAGAAGATGTCCTCGAAGATCACCCAGCCAGTGTGCTCCAGCCAACGCCACGGGGTTTGCATCTCGATGCCATAGATCGATAGCGGCCAGGCGTAACCGCGCACCAAGTGGTCCACCGCCGTGACCGCGGAGGCGGTGATGAGAACTCGCCAGTCGCGGTAGAACGCCAGAAACGCCAGCGATCCAAACACATGGAGGTGAGTCTCGATCCGCCCCTGGGTGAGGTGAATCAGCAAGCCGGACATCAGCAACTGCGCGATACCGATGACGTGCCGCGTGAGCCGCTTGCCCGAATGTACCTGCGCCAGCCAAATCGGAAGGCTGACAATCAACGCGCCCAGCAACGTTGCCGACCAGACATGCGGGTGCAGTTGCCATTCGTGCCCGGCCCAGGCGAACGGTGAAATCCACAGTGCCGCCGCGATGCCCGCCACAAACTCAATCATCAGCAAGCCGGCGAACATGCGGTCGGTTCGCCGATATTGCTGCTCCCGCCGCTCCAGCGCAAGCTGCCGAGCACGCTCGGACGACCAGGTGTCGGTCGGCGAAAGGAGCGATTGGATACTCATCATAGGGCTCATCAGTTGTGGTCAGTCAAAGCTGAAATGACCGACCGGGTGAGCCAGCCAGTTGCCCGGCTGGCTTCCCACAGATCCATACTTGATCTCTCAGACGGCTCGTCAGGGCAGGGCACGGCTTCGCTGAGAGAGGGTGCCTCGAACCGAGAGGCGATGCGTGGGGACGGAAGCGGGTGGCGTGGCAGGAGGCGGGCGGAGAAGGTGGACTAACGGAATGATCCGTGCCAGCTTCGACGTTCCCGCGTTCAACCACTTTCCGATCAGTCGCAAGACGACTCCATCTCCCACCCGACGTTGCACGAATTCACACAGATGCTTGTGATCCAGCGTGTCATCGAATGCTTTCTGGTCACTTCATGTTTCCATTCCTCCATCTCCAGCGTTAAACAGGACGCAATAGCTGAACTCACCAGAATTCAGATTTCACCGAACTCACTGAATTCTTGCGAATTCAGCGACACACAGTAATAGCCGAATGAACATGTCTTGGCCACGATTCGTGAGTTGGGCTGTCGGTCTTCTGATCTGCGTGTTCCTTTCAACATCCGCTCCCGCGCAGCCGATGGCACCGCAGTACGCGGAATGCCGGCTCGATTCGATCTTTCCGAACGGTGGCACGCGCGGCACCTCTGTCAAAGTGGAATTCAAAGGTCACGGCAGCGGGCTGTCGCTCCCGAAAGATATCGTGATCGACGGACCGCGTGGCATCTCGGTGAAAGAGTTGAAGTCGATCAACGGCAATACTCTGGAAGCGACGCTCGACATCGCGGCCGATGCGCCGTTGGGACGTCGTTGGCTGCGAGTTCTTAGCGAACGGAGCGGTCTTACGAACTTCGCTTACTTCGTCGTAAGCAGTCTGCCAGAACATCTCGAAGTCGAGCCGAACAATGACACCGCGCACGCTCAACAAGTCGAAGCCAGTGTGGCGGTCGTGAATGGCCGCATCAATCCGCAGGCCGATCTGGATGTTTTTCGATTTCGAGCCAAGGCGGGGCAAAAGTTCGTCGCCGCGATCGCGGCACATGCTCTGGATGTTCATGGCCAAGGCCGGAGCTACGGCATCGCGGACTTCAGTCTGGAGTTACTCGATGCTAACGGGCGGACACTCGCGGCCGCTGAAGACTCTCTCGGATTTGATCCGCTGATCGAGCAGACCGTGCCTGCCGACGGCGACTACTTCGTTCGCGTGCAGCTTCTGAATTACGGCGGCTTTCCCGAAGCGGTTTATCGCCTGGTGTTGGGTGAAGTCCCGTACGTCGTTGGGGCGTTTCCTCCCGGTCTGCAACGTGGGACCGAAACGAACATCGAACTCTTCGGACCGAACATAGCGATTGGCCGGCGAGTGGTGGGCCTCACTCCGTCCAGTAGCCGAAGTCGTGAGACTTCGGATCGAACTCTCATGAGTTCGGCTACATCGGAAAGTCATCATGGCCCCGTTCCTCAGCCGGACGCTCGACTTGTGCAGCACGTCACGTTGTTGGACGGCAACCATTCGGGCCTTGATGTGCCGCTCGTCCTGGGAAATCACCCGGAGATCATCGAAGCCGAACCGAACGACGAGCCGTCGCAGGCCGCGCTTCTCGCGTGGCCGATCTGTGTCAACGCGAGATTCGATCAGCCAGGAGAAGCCGATTGGTATCGCGTCAAACTCGAAGCCCAGCAGAAAGTCTGGTTCGAGATCGTTGCTCAGCGTTCTGTCCGCTCACCGGTCGACACTTTGATTCAGGTGTACGATGCAACCGGCAAGTTGCTCAGTGAGAACGACGACGAGGCGTTCGATTCCGGATATGAGAGCTATCACGACTTCAAGACGACGGACAGCAAGCTCTTTTTCACCGCTCCGGCGGCTGGCGAGTTCTTCGTCAAAGTGAGCGAGCAATCCGGCATCAGCGGCCAGCGAGCGGTCTATCGGTTGTCCGTTGAAGAGGCTCGGCCCGATTTTCGTGTGACGCATTTTCCCGATGCCGTTCCGATCTGGGGACCGGGTTCTACAGCGGCCACGTTGGTTCGTATCGACCGCTTCGCCGGCTGTGATGAAGATATCGAAGTCTCAGTCGAGGGCCTTCCAGCCGGATGGTCCAGCAGTTCTGCAATCTCGCTCGGCGGCAAAGGAGTGCGCCCCTACAACACGTACCAACACAAAGTCTTCGTGACGCTGACTGCACCCGCCGACGCCCAGCCTGGAACCTGTGTCCCATTCCGCATCGTTGGTCGAACTCGCGCGGACGGCCCTTCGCCGGCGACGACCGAACACGATGGGATTCCTCTGACGCTCTTCTACACCAGCGACACAGGCTTCTTCCGAGCCAGTCCCGTGTCGCGTGCAGCGATCGCAAAATCGCAAGGCCCGTGGGTAGATGCGATCACGCGAGAAATCACGGTCAAAGCGGGCGGCAACGGAACCATCCAAGTCAAAGTCCTCGGTGCGGGTGACGTGCAGGCCATGCCTCTGGTCGTGAACCTTGCCACGTCCGGTGTCGCCTGCGCCCTGACGACGCCTCAAGTCCTGCCAATCAAAGATGGCCTCGTGGATGTCCCCGTGAAGGTGACTCCTGAAACGTACCCCGGCACCTATTTCATGACTGTCGCTCAGACTTGGGGGAGCGACATCCGCGGCGGCATGCCCGGCCCTTGCACGCCGCTCATCAAACTGATCGTCACTTCGGCGAAATGATTCTCGACCTTACGCGCGTCATACGAGAATAATCCGCTGGTTCAGCGTGAAGTGAGCTCTGGCAGTGCGGAGACGCGCATCAATTCCGCAGTGAACAACTCGGCTGCGATCTCGATGGCACGCCCGTTCCAGTGCGTGTCGTCCAATTGGTACAGCAACCGATCCGGATGGTCGATTCGTGCTTGTCGGAAGGCTTGTGGCGTATCGATCACGGAGATGCCCGCGGCTCTCAGTTCGCGGACGAGGTCCGGCAGCAATGTCGGCCAGCGCTTCGATGGCAAGGTTTCGGCGTACACGAATTCCTTGTCCGGAATCGGCAGAAAGACGAAATGTGAGCCACGCTGAGACACCATTTGATGCAGTTCGCGAATGATGGCCAAGTAGTGTTGCAAGACGATCGAGTTGACTGCATCGTCGGACTTCTCTCCTGACATGAACAACATTCCCGTTGACCCTTCCGAGCGTACGATCGGACGTGGCTGTGGTCGCAGCCTCGCTCGCACGAATCTCGTCATGTGCGGAGCCAACAGACGATCGAGTCCGGAAGTCACGGCTGGATATTTCAATCCGAAGCCGCGAGTCCAGCACTCGATCTCCGACGTCTGTTTCAACGGCTTGACGAGTCGCCCCAAAGATCCTTCGACGGCGGCCAGCACGACCACCTTGGGAAGCTGCTTCGAAAATCGTGGATCACTCAACAGGCGATTCATGTTGCTGGGAGCGTATCCATAGCTTCGCAAGCCATGACGCTGTTCCAAGACCTCCGGCAAGATGTCGTCTTGAGTCAAGCCACTACCGGCGGTCATCGAATCACCCACGATGATGACATCCAACTCGTCGTCGTCACGAGAAGGTCGATTGCGGAAACCATAGGCGTCCGTCACCCAAACCACTGGTCTTTTCAAGGCGAACTTCGTGCCCATTCCCAAGTCGCCCACTTCCTCCCTGGCCAGTGAGTAGTTCGGATAGAACGGTCCTTGAAAAGCCCACTTCAAACTGCGAACCGACATTGCTTCCCAGCATCGTGAACTCACCACGTCGACAGGCAGGACAAACGCTTCCAGCAACAATAACACCAGAAACGGAACCGCCAGCAGCGTCAGCTTGATGACCAATCGCAGAACATCCCGACGTGTACCGTTGGGAGCCGACATCTGAATTGTTTCCTTTCCACCAACTAGACGCGGTTTCAAAACCCGTAGATAACCCGACGCGTAAGCGAGGGAGTCGTAGATTTCCGCATCCAGTCGTCCCTCGCTAACGCTTCGGGTTACTTTTGATACCGGTTCTACAATGACCGAACCCAAATCAAACATTCCGTCGGCCAGGCTTCAAAACTGGAAGTAGATGAAGTGAGCTTTCTCAAACACTCCGAGAAACAACGTGCCGTAGACCAACGCGACATAGGCCGGCCATCGTTTCCACCACGGCTGACCAACGAACATGCGACGCAAACTTTCTGGCTCAGCGCCACGCTCCACGAGGAACAGCAGTCCGATCAGACTCACGCAGAGCCAGAAATTGACCGCTGTCACGCCCAGGTCAAAACCGAGCAGCGTCCCTTCTCCGATCTGAGTCCACAGCGCCGCGGGAGATTGCGTGAGGAGTTCCGCGGATCCGTCAAACAGATGCCGCAGAATGTAAACTCCGTCATCTACACTGGCGGCCCGGAAGAAGATCCACGCCACGCAGATCAACGCGAATGTCCGAGCCCTGCGAAACGCCGCCAGCCATCGGCTCTGAGAAACAGACGCTGGCAACCAAGCCTCGCCGAACGCCCGACCGAACATGCCGGACACAATGAACAGTCCGTTGAGAGCTCCCCACACGACGAACGTCCAATTGGCTCCATGCCAGAAGCCGCTGACCAGGAATGTGATCATCAAATTGGCGGCGACACGAAAGCGGCTGCCGCGACTTCCCCCCAACGGGACATACACGTAGTCCTTGAACCACGTGGACAAAGAAATGTGCCACCGTCGCCAGAACTCGGAAACCGTTTGAGCGAAGTACGGCCGGTCGAAATTGGTCATCAATCGAAAGCCCATGACCTGAGCGATTCCGATGGCGATGTCCGAGTAACCGGAGAAGTCGCAGTAAATCTGCACCGCGAAGAACACCGTGGCGATGATCAGCGGCAAACCCTCCAGCCCCTGCGGGTGTCCGTAGATATGATCGACCAACGGGCTGAGACGATCCGCGATGACGACCTTTTTGAACATCCCCCAGGCCATCAACTTCATTCCGCACGCCACTCGTGTTTGATCAAAATGATGTTCCTCATGGAATTGATGAAGTAGGTTCTGCGGTCGCTCGATCGGACCGGCGACGAGTTGCGGATAGAACATGACATACAAGGAATAGACCCCAAAGTTTCGCTCGGCCTTCTGGGCTCCGCGATACACCTCGACCACATAGCTGAGACTCTGGAAGGTGTGAAACGAGAGGCCGATCGGCAGGATCATTTCCAATGCCGGCATCGCGTACGACAGACCCAATGCCGTCGCGATCGCGCGTGCGGACTCGTTGAAGAAGTTGAAATACTTGAAGGCGAACAGGATCAGACATGTCGAAAGAATGCTGAGGATCAAATAAATCTGCTTGCGTCTCGCGTCCCGTGAGTCCTCGATCAGAATCCCCGCGACATAATCCACCGCAATCGTCAGTGCGAGAATCAGGATGTATTTCGGAACAAAAGCCATGTAGAAGAGGCAACTCGCGCCCAAGAGATGCATCGTCCGCCAGCGATGCGGCAAGAGGAAATAGAGAACCGTGACGATCGGAAAGAAGATGAGAAACTCAACGGAATTGAATAGCATCCCTGCGTTCCTACTTCGACAGACATCGCCCGGTCCAGCAGCAGCAACCAGGTGGCGGTCGAGACGTGGGCTTTTAAGTGAAATCGCATCGACAGGTAAAGATGGTGATGAGCGTGGGTTCCAGTCCCGCCTACGGCAATGTGATTTCTCGAAGGAGCTGATCACGGCAGCGGATTGTCGTCGCTCACGTCTTTGTAAGGCTGCAACTCGGCTCCCGCTGGCGTCACCATGACCTGCCACAGTTCGCGGTTCGGAAAGTCTGCGATTAACTGCCGGTTTTGCAGCGGCCCCATGTCATGGGCGAGGAGCACGCGTTGCTGAGCGAGATGAGACAAGTTGTAGACCCACTCCGCATGCGTTGAGACCTCATCGCTATAAGAAACAAACGCCAGCGCCGGTTGTGGACCGGCAGCGAGCCGCTGCAGCAGTTGAGAGCGGGTCAACCAGCGACCTGGATCAAGCGCCGAGGACCGGCTTGCGCCAGAGAGACTTTCCGGTCCCGGGAGATCTGTTCCCCAGATCATCCACGTGATTGGAATGATGCCGACCAGCGTGAAGCCGAAACCGACGGACATTCGACGGAGCCGAATTGGCCGCGTCCCCCACGATCGATGGCACAACAGTGCCAGACGCCGTAAGAGGTCTGTCGCCAGAAAATAATAGAGACAAACAAACGGCGCGCGGTAATGCAGCAATTTCCACCAGACCGTAGCACCGGCCAATGCGCTGCAAATCAAGAGTCCATGCGCGGCTCGCAGCCGGCCCCAGTGCCGGGTCGTGCGGAGTGACTGAACCAAAGAAATCAAATACGTTCCGATCAGCACGTATTCGAGAAGCCGACGCGGAGAGAAAAACGGTTGCGATCGCGCCAGAAACCGTAAATGGAAGAAGAACTGGCCCGGCAATTTCAACACGGCTCCGAATGCCGATTCCAACACCGGGGCGAGACCTGTACGCGGTCCTCCAGGCTGTCCCGGACTCGCGACGACATCGAAATAGTCGCGTACACGCGTCGTGAGCTGCCTCTCGGGGATTTGATGCAACGATTCCCAGCGAAAGAGGCCGCAGGTGAAGTATTGCCGGTGATAAACTCCGTACGGCATCGTCTTCCAACTGCCCGTCACCGCGTGGTTATAAGTGCCCAGCGCGCCGACCCCGGCGGCAACGACCAGCGCAAAGGGGCCACACCACCCCAGCAGTTTCCAGAGTCGGTCGCGCATCGAGCCGGACCAGAGCCACCCTACCAGCGCCGTTGCGCACGCTAGGCAGATCACGCTTCCCTCGAAGGGCCGGGAGCAGGCGAGGAGGACGGTACCCAAGCCGGTCCAAAATCCGTGACTGGGACGCCAGCGCCGCAATGTCCAGCATGTTCCGCCCAGAACAAGTGCCCCGCCCGTTGCGGAAACCATGCCGCCCCAATAGGACTGGGCCCAATAGGTCGTCACTCCCAACACCCCCACGCCATGCAGCGTACCGATCAGCGCCCAATTCCGCGGCAGCCAGGCGCACAACATCCAATACAATGCTCCGGCGAAGAGACCGCAACTGAGCCAGACTCCGCAAATGGGATGGCCGAGATAGCGCTGGCCGATCGCCAGACACACGCCTTGGCCGGGCGGATACTTGGCTTGATAGCTGGGCGTCAGCAACACATGCGGAGACTCGAAGAATTGAAAATGTCGCGGCGTCGGGTTGGTCAGCCTGCCGGATGCAAAGGTATCTGCCTGTAACAAGAAACAGTGTTCGTCCCCAACCAGATGGGCCTGCGGGTCGCGCACCCCGTACAGCCAACCCGCGAGCGCTGGCAAGCCACATCCGATGACGATCCAGGCCAGAACGGCCATCCACATCGGCAATCGGCTGGGCCGTGGCATCACCAATTCCCATTCGAGACCTGGATCATCTGGCGACAACCGTGGCCTGGGTCGAGCGTTGTTCGCCGCGTGACAACCGGGCTACAAGATGCAATCCCCGACCGAACACCCAGTTGGCCCACCGGGGATACAGACCAAGTTCGGTGTGCAGTTCCTCGACGTTCAAGCCACACTCGGCAAAGCAATCCCGCCAGGTCTGGAGCGACAGGTAGTTATAGGGCAGCACTACTCCATGTGGTGCATTGCCGACAAGGTCCATGAACCGTAACGTCGGCCGTGAGAGCAACCCCTGCGCGAGGTGGTCCTTGATCAACACATTGGACCTGGCAACACGCGCGATCTCGCGTAGGCTCTCGAGGGGAGAATCGGTGTGATGCAGGACATCGCAAACGATGACCGTATCGAAGCTCCGGTCGCCAAAGGGAAGTTGTTTGCCGTCGAACCGATGCACCGGAATGTGTGACTGAGGACGTTCGAGAACGTCCGCGCCGCGGATCTCCAGGTCCGGGCGCTGAGCGATAATTAACGCGTCGATCAACCCATCCCCGCAACCCACGTCCAGTACGCGATGCCCTGCGGGAATCATGCGGACGAACCAGCCCGCCAGGATGCGAACGCGACGTGTATGAACCGTGCGTCCGTGAAGTCGGCCCAAGAGAGGCAATAGAGTCGACATGGAAACCTGACTCGGCGCAGGGAACGCGATCGAAAATTCACCACAGCCACATGACGGAAAAATCGGTCGGCACGTGTGCCATCAGGTTTTGTCAGGAAATTCCACGCTATTTCTGCCGGCCAACAAATACGATCTTTCCCAACGCCGGCATGCAACAGACTACTGAGAAATTCGTCGTCAACGACGTGAGAATTTCCTTCGGAGAACGCAGCCAAGCGTCGTAGGTCGTCATCTCACGTTCAATCATAGTCTGTAAGGCGTCCAGTCTTGAAAACATTCTCCGGACGATGGTTTGCCGCGAGGCGAAATGCACGCATGCGAGGAATGGAGTCATCCACGGTTCCACGACGACGAAGCGCCCCTCGGGCCGCAACACGCGCCGGACTTCCGCCAAGACCAGCGGTAGGTCGGACCGCAGATCGGGCAGATGATGCAAGCCCCCTTGGACGATGATGATGTCGCGACTGGCATCTTCGAAGGGAAGACGGCGGCAGTCAGCCACGTAGAGCCTGGCAGGAAATTCGCATTGTTCGAGCAATCGCTGGGAGAGGTCGCACCCCTCCAGCCGGTCGAAACCCAGCTCAGACAGCGCTGTCAAACCGTGTCCCCGCCCGCAGAAGATTTCCACGATTTCAGCGTCGCGTGGCCAGTCCCGGCAACCTAGTTTTCGCAACCGAGTTTTGAATTTATTGATCTCTTCACGTGGCGTCTCGAACCGTAGGTACGCGGCCTCCCAGACCTCATCGCAACAGGGCAGCGGTTCGCAAGTCCGAATGATTACTGGCCGAGCAGTGCGCTCGAGATTCGACTCAGCACCGACGTGTCGCCATTCATTCGGACGATTTAATGAAGTGATGGGCAGCACGGACATGTTGCTTACTCCCGGGCTCCGACAACACTGCACAAAAAACTGCAGAAGATTGCGGATGCTCCTAATGTTAGCGCCGTCACCCCAGGGACCACCAGCCGCATCGTATGGGCATAGTCCAGTGCGCCGAACCCCGCGAAGGCCCATTCCGCCGTGGCGAATCCGATCAGCCCGAGGCCTACGACCATATTGGCGACGCCCGCCAAAAGGCCTCGTTCCAACGTAAACAGCTTGAAAAATCGTTTGGTGTGAGCTGATTCCGGGAGGTAACGATGGCTGATCGAATAGGCGGTGGTGACGATCGCGAAACAGATGCATTGAAATCCCAACAGCAGCAACATGCTGGCCACGAGCAATGTGTGCGCACCGAAAGCAACTCCTGCTAATCGTAGTCCCGGCAGCGCGATCCCATATCCGGTCAGCGCCAGCAGAATCAGGGCCAAGCCCGGATAAAGAAACAGCCACTTGGGGGAATAGACCAGAAACAGCCGTAGCGTCCGCCAACCATCGCGAAACGTCCGCAAATGAGGCCGGCGGCTCATGCGTCCATCGGGCCACAACGTGATCGGCACTTCTTGAAAATCAGCACGGAATAGCGATGCCTTGATGATCATCTCGGTCGCGAATTCCATCCCCGGCGAACGCAATTCCAACTGCTCGTAACAAGACTTTGTAAACGCTCGCATCCCGCAGTAGATATCATGCACGGGCGCCGCGAACATCAGTTGCGACAAAAAGGTCAGCCCGGGATTCCCGATCCAGCGGTGAAGCCACGGCATCGCACCTGGTTTCACTACTCCTCCGCCCGAGGGAAGCCGGCAACCCTGCACCAGATCGCAGCCCGTCCGCAACTTGTCTACAAACTTCGGAGCGTCACAAAAATCGTAGCTGTCGTCGGCGTCGCCCATGAGGACATAGCGGCCGTGCGCAGCTTGAATCCCGCCCTGCAGCGCGCTACCGTACCCGCGCTCCGTCACCGCGACAACCCGTGCTCCTGAGCGCCGGGCAATCGCCTGACTGCCGTCGGTGCTACCGTTGTCGGCCACGATCACTTCGCCATCGATCTTTGCTGACTGCATCGCAAATACGGCCTTGCACACGCAGGTTCCGATGGTCTCGTGCTCATTCAGGCACGGAATGACGATCGACAGTTCCAGCTCATCGTCCGGCGCGGTGGCCGTGCGATGAAAATCCGGTCCGCCGACATGACGGACTCGCTCATGATGAGGATGAGCAAGTTTGACCATGAAGTAGGCATCCTGCCGTATGCGAGACTTCCACCCCTGAATCCATCCAGGCGGGGGGTTCTAGCGAGTCTCGGGAATTTGACTCAAGCGGAGTTTTCACGAACAGCCTCAAGGATCACGAATCGGGAACCGATCACTGCAACAGTACCTCCACTTCTACCATCACCACCACATCCACCAAGTCCTCGACTACCGGACACCGCACGAAGTCTTCACCGCGAGCCTCCGGACAACACACGGTGGTTAGAGGCAACGGTCGAAACCACGTCGGCTGACTCTCTCTTACAGCCTCTAACAAAACTAACCCGAAGCGTAAGCGAGAGACGCATTCACGCTCAATTCCTCGACGCCCTCGCTGACGCTTCGGGTTGTTTTAAAGCAAGTCTCCCGCTGTCCAACTCTTGGGGTCCACCTCACTGGGGGGAGATTCAGGGATGAGCGCAGTGAACCTGTCCCGCGAGCTTTATCTGTGTGGCGGCACGCAAAGCAGCGGATCAACTCTGATTTCGTGGTGCTTCTTGCAACATCCCGAATTGAATGGACACCTTGACGCAGACAATGACCTCTTGCCAGCGCTCCCCTTTCAGCCCTATGCGACTTGGTACAAGACGACAATCGGCTGCTTTCGGCTCAGCGAATTGATGGCTCACTTTCGCGAGGATGGCTGGCAGATTCGGCCGGCATTGGTGGTGCGCGATGTGCGGCAGGTGTGGGCGTCGCTGTGTCAAAAACCTTATGGGAAGAACGGCAACACCGCCGAAGACCCACCACTCCGAATGCGGCTGCGCCGGTTCAAAGAGGATTGGGAATTGTTCCGGCGTAATGACTGGCCGATGATCCGCTATGAAAGCTTCGTCACCGAGCCGGTGCCGACATTGCAACGGGCTTGCAAGGAACTTGGACTTCCGTGGAGTAAGTCCATGATCACCTGGCCCAAGCCGCGATGCGAGGTCAACGACATGCGCCACGGCAATCTGACATTTCGTGAGTCCTGCGGGCAGGGCTTGCTGTCGTCGCTCCGGCCGCGACAAGACTCGATCCCGCCGGACGTGATTCCGCCGGAAGACTTGGAGTGGTTAGAGACCGAATTTGCTGAATTCAATCGTGAGAATGGCTACACGGAACGACTCGAGCTCCCAGGCGGCGTCACTGAGTGTGAACCCCGCTCGGTTCCGAGCTTTGAAGTGACTCGGCGCTTCAAATGGGAATTGCGTCGTAAGCCACTCCGCTGGATCACGCACCGACTTGGCATTCGGCAGCGCAGAAAAGCCGGCTAATCAACTCGCTGCCCGAAGCCAGCAACATTGAGCCCCGCAATTGCTTGTTCGTTGCGAACGCCTCCAAGATCACGCTGTATCAGGGCAGCGAATCGGCTGGCAGCGTGAAGAGCGGAGCCTTCTCGATCGGTGCCGCTTCAAGCCGCGTACCGTTTCGCTTCCATGCTGGCAGGAAGCCCATTGGGATACGTGGCCATCAGGTGCCGTGCTGCATTCCAAATGTCTTCTTGTCCCCGTAAATCGGAAGGGCGAACGGGGCGTCGATAGATGATGCCATCGGTGATGAACAGGTTCAGAATCTTTCGCCAAATGCGTTTGAGAGATCGTCGAACACGAGGCATCGAGAGGGTCTTGTTTCGTGATTTCGCCGCTCCGAAATCGAGCATGAAGCCATACCATTTGTCGACCAGTCTCTCGGCACTTGCCCGGCTGATCCCAGTTTGCTCGAACTGGCTGGACAGGCATGTGCGGAATTGAAGGTAAAGTTCCTCGGCGTCCTTGGGCTCGGTGACTTTCGGCGACGATCCCAGATTGGCGTCATGGGCCTCGAGCAGATAGTAAATCTCCGGAAAGACCCGAACCCGACCCTTGAGCACGCTGAGTTGTGACATCAACATTTCAGGAATGAAGTACGAGCGTAGGCAGTCCAAATTCGCAGCGGTGATTTGAAAGTTCTCGAGCAAAGTTTCGGTGCGATACACGCCATAGAAAGTCGAGAACCACAACGACGCCATCTTGCTACAGCGTACGAGCGCGCGGTCATCGGAGATTGAGAAACCGGCGCTCGCGTGATAGGGGGCGCCGGGTCTCTTACAGTTCATGACGGCCATAATGCCCTGAGCCACTGAGTAGCCCGGCTGAGTCTCCAAGAATCTGACGCAACGCTCGACAGCAGCGGGAAACAAGAAATCGTCGTCCGCGCAGAAAACCACATAGGGCGTGCGGATCTGCTCCAAGGCTCGAGTGCATTTGTTGATCAAGTCCACGTTGAAGTGCTGGTAGGTGATGTCGAGCGATTCTCGAGCTTGGTCAATCGCGGCGAAGTTTTCTGCCACGGCGGCGGCATGGCTGGAGTCCGCGATGAA
>CAZPUJ010000434.1:0-4280 GCA_964589725.1 uncultured Planctomycetaceae bacterium | reverse complement strand
GAGTTGCGGACATTTTCAGCCCTCTGTTTCGTCGAGGTTGCCATGAAGGAGGCCATTTGTGGTTAAGTTGCGTTTGCGAGACAACGAGAGGATTCAAGATGCGGTAAAGCGGTTTCGGAAGTTGGTGGAACACGCGGGAATCAAGAAAGAGATGCGGCGGCGCGAGTACTATGAAAAGCCGAGCGAAATTTCGCGTCGCAATCGCCGCCGTGCCGAACGCCGCGCCCGATTGTCTCGCTTGGGCAGCAATGGCAGCAGTAGCAGTGGCAGCGGTACGAGCAGCGGCATTTAGCCGCACATCATCTCGACCAATCCACGACGAAAACTGGCTCAATGAAAAAGCACCCGCCTGACAACGGGTGCTTTTTTTGCTGACGCGACAGGAGCAGTCCCGGTGAGAACAACGACCGATGATTATACTTCCCACAGCCACGTGTGGCACATTTGCAGGACGCTTCACACCAACCCGAAGCGTAAGCGAGGGCCTGTTAACTCTGACCTCGCTTACGCTTCGGGTTGGTGTCAGACTCAACCGTGCGAAATATATTATTCCTCGTCCTCGTCCTCTTCCTCTTCCTCTTCTGCTTCCTCTTCCTCTTCCTCTTCCTCGGCCTCTTCGACAACGACCTCCGGTACTTTGGTCGCTGCAACGACAACCTTGCTTCCGGGGGGGAGAGCCGCGCCACCGAGGGATTCTTTCACGGCCTGTAGCCAGTACAACCGCTTGCTCTTTGATCGAAGCAGTTCGATCTTCTCATCCGCTTCCTTCCGCTGCTCGTAAGGAAAGCGTCCCTCTTCCTTCTGGGTGTTGTTGAAAATCACCCACACGATGCGGCGGCGTTCGACCTGTTTGGAGCGAGGCTTCTTCGCTTTGGGGGCTTTCTTCGCGCTGGCCGCAGTTCCTTTCTTTCGCTTCTTATCCCCTTTTTCAGCCTCATCGCCTTCGGCTTCACGAGCCTCCGCGGCTTCAGCCATCTTGCGCAATTCCAAACGGCTCTTCATGTTTTGCAGCTTCCCGTGAAGATATGTCAGTTTGTCAGAGATCTCTGTGTCAGAATCGCTTCCGGCACTGATCTCGTCGTTTCGGGGCGAGAGGATAGCAAATTCTTGACTCAGGTCCAACGCGGGCGAGGGATGACTCGGTGCCATTTTTGTCGAAGCAATCAGAAAAGTTTGTGTAACCGGACTCCGCTGACCGATTCATAGAAAAGCGATTGGACTGCGCAAGCCGCATTCAAGATCGTCGCCAATGGGAACAGATCGGCTCGGTGAGCTGAGGCAACGTCGAACACGAAGGAGAGTGGTTCATGCGACATCTCGGCAAATGGCTGGTGACAATGGGACTGCTGGCCGCCACACCTGCCGTCTCGCACGCAGGCTTGTGGGGCTCGCCAGCTCAACAACAACAAGCGGCCAAACAAAAAAATCAAAAGGTGGCCAATGACGTTGCTGAAGCGCTGCGAGCTTCCAAGCTAATAGGATACGACATCGGCATCGAAGTCAAAGAGGGTGTGGCTTCGCTGACAGGCGAAGTCGTCGACGCCGCTCAAAAGACGAAAGCCACGGAAGTCGTCTCAAGACTTCGAGGCGTCAAGAGTGTGAACAACCGTCTGATTGTGACGCCTCCGAAGGCTGTTGCAAGACGGCCAACGACCGTCGCGGACGACGTGATTCAGCAGGCGTCCGTGACCGAACATGCCGCACCGACGAACCAGCAAGTAGTGAAACGGACCACCGCGAGCCGACCTATTGAAACTGCGCTCGCTCCGGTGCCGCCGACGAATCAGCAAGTGGCGGAACGGATCGCCGCCGCGTTGGGAAAAGCCGGGATGAGTGGCTACGACTTGGAAGTTCGCTTCCAAGACGGTCAAGCCATTCTCGCTGGTGCCGTGGCGAATCCGGAACAGCGAGCCAGAATTACTCAGACGGTTTCCGAAGTGCCCGGCGTCGAGCAGGTCGAGAACAAAGTCACTGTGGCGCGCAACATCGCTCGCCATGCGGGTGGGCCTGCGGCGAATGGCATGCCGATGCGTCCGCCAATGCAGCAGGTCGCCTTCAATCAGGAAGCTGGTCCGATGGGTGGAACTGGCGGAATGCCCGTGATGGGAATGCCGGTACCGATGGCCGGAGGACCGTCACACCAAGTTTACGACATGCCCAACCTGCCGAACTACGCCTGGCCCAGCTATGCCCAGTATCCGAACTCCGCGGCCATCACGTACCCGAAGGAATACAGCGCCAGTGCTTGGCCGTACATTGGGCCATTCTATCCGTACCCGCAGGTGCCACTTGGCTGGCGATCCGCGTCGCTCGAATGGGACGACGGCAAATGGAATCTCAACTTCCGGTCTCGAACCGACAAGTGGTGGTGGTTCATGCACCCAAAGAATTGGTAACGCGGCCAAACTGTTTCGTCGAACTCTCCAATCCTTAACCTCCGAGGACACAGCGCCCGGAGGTTTTTTGTTTGTCTGATCTCTAACTTCTGATTTCTGCCGGTGCGACCGCTAAAACCGAAAAAAATCCCGAAGTCGGCAAGGTTTAGCAGTCGATGAACACCAGGGGCCTTCCGAACCGAATCCGGGCGAGGTGTCACTCATGAAGCTCATTCGACGGCTTTCGTTGTTGACGTTGCTGTGCCTGCTGGTGACCACAACCAGTGGATGCAAAGTTTTCTTTGGGGCCGTGGTCAATGTGGTGGACTTCTGCGGATTCTGGCTCTCGACGCCGTTGATTCCAGTCAGCCCGTACTACAGCCAGCAAATCGAAGACACCTACTGGGAAGAGGAGCGATATTCAAAGGTACCGATCCTCGATCCAGTCGAAGGCGAGAACGCTCCGCTGTTCTGCCTCGACCCACCGTCGCCCGATGAAGTAATACGCGCGTTGCCGGACCAATCGAAGGGAGGCTTCGCGTTCCTGGCCGAGACGGCTCGTAACAACGTCCGCATCGTGGTTGAACCGATCGTGGACCGTGTCGATGAATGCCGTTTCTATCCGCTGGCTGGACCGGCCCGATTGCACCACTGTCATTACAAATGCACGGTGTATTATGACAAGACGCTCCGCTCGAACTGGCCCGTGCCGTTCACGCACACGGATCAGACCGAAGACGTGGTCTACATCGACCACGATCACCTGATCCGCTGCGCCGGACCGGATGCGCCGTAGTCGCAATCAACCAGACTCGAAAAATACCAAGAGCCTCGGCTTCACGAGAAGTCGAGGCTCTCATTCTTTTCCCCGTCACCCTCCGAGTGACTCGACGAGTCTCCGGACGGCGCGCATCATCGCGATCAGTGCCGCAAACGCATATCCGGCCTGAAGCCGTAGGTCAGCGAGCGCCAGAGCCACTCGATCGGACCGAACCGATTGCGGCGCAGCCAAGCCAGACTGAATGCGATTTGCGCGACGTAAATCGCCATGCCTACCAACACCGCTTCCGCCGCGCCGAGTCGGCCGTACAACCCAAGCCCATAGGGATGAAAGACGAGGCTGAGAATCACAGACTGCAAGAGGTAGTTCGTCAGCGCCATCTGCCCGATGGCGATGAACGGTCTGACGATCCGAATAGTCGGCGGCACCTGAAGCGTCAGCAGTAAACCCGCTGCATAAGCCAGCCCCAGCGGCACATACGAGGCAGCCTCTAGAAGGACGCGCGAAATCGCAGTCGCCGCTCCCGTCGCGTCCGAATACACCAACGAGATCGTCGCCGATCCGCCGACTGTGCCACCGACGATCGCGGTCCCCAAAAGCAGGCCCCGGTGCTTTTGCGGTTCACGAAGGATGCCGAACCGCCATGCGCTCGCGCCGAGCGCCATCAGACCCAAGGTCTTCGGCACGGAAGCGGCAAGAAGTGGCACAATTAAGAGCCGCGTCTCGCTCCACTGAAACGCTCTCACGTCGCTGAAGCTCCCCTCGGAGTAGACTCGTCGTGCCTCCAGCGCCAGGCCCCTCAGAATGTCGTCGCTTGGAAAATGAATATCCAAAGGGAGAATGCCCGGAAGCGCGATTGCGGCGACGCCCACCGATGCTAACCAGCTCGGCGACAACCGCAGGCATGGTATCAGCAGGAAACCGCAGACCGCGTAAAGCGTCAGAATGTCTCCATTCCAAATGAGGAACTCGTGTCCCAATCCTAGGACGAACAGGACGAGCAACCGCCGCGCGAGAAAATGATTTCCGCCAACTCGACGCGCTGCGGCACGCTGGCTGAACACGGCGATGCCGACGCCGAACAGCCAGGAGAAGACGGTAAAGGCCTTGAATTCCAGCAGAAC
>CAZPUJ010000433.1:0-5526 GCA_964589725.1 uncultured Planctomycetaceae bacterium | reverse complement strand
GCCCAACGGCAGGCCGCAGATCGCACGGACTTGTTGCTCGAACTGGCTGGTGACGTTCGCATCAAACGTGAGATGTCCAGAGTTGTGTGGACGCGGCGCCAGCTCGTTGATCAGCAGCCGGTCGTCGTGCGTCTGGAACATTTCGACGCAGAGCACTCCGACGACGTCCAGCGTCTCGAGCACTCCGCGAGCAATTTCTCCGGCCTCGGCCGCAACCTGCGGCGAGACGCGAGCCGGGGTGACGGTGACATCCAGAATGTGATTCGAGTGCATGTTCTCCAATAGCCCGTAGTGTGCGAACGAGCCATCCATTCCGCGCGCCGCGACGACGGAAACCTCCCGGCGAAAACTCACGAAGCCTTCGAGAATCGCCTCGCTCGTTGCCAGCGATTGCCAGGCGGACGCCGCCTCGTCGGCCGAACCGATTTTGATTTGCCCTTTTCCGTCATACCCCCAGCCCGCCGTCTTCAAGACCGCCGGTGCTCCCAACTCCCGCAACGCAGTCTGAAGATCATTCAATGACCGCACGGCGCGAAACGGCGTCACGGGAAAGCCCCGTTCACTGAGAGACGTCTTCTCGCGCAACCGATGTTGCGAAACATGCAACACATGTCCGGCAGGGCGAACCGGCGCGAACCGCGCGGCGGCTTCGGCAGTTGCAGATGGAACGTTTTCAAACTCGAACGTCACGACGGAAACTTGCCGAGCAAAGTCCGCGACGGCAGCGAGATCGTCGTAGCTGGCGACGAACTCACGGTCCGCGACTTGACCGGTCGGCGTATCGGTATCCGGGGAGAACGTGTGGACTCGATAGCCCATTCGCCTGGCCGCGATCGCGAACATCCGCCCCAACTGGCCGCTACCGAGCACTCCCAACGTCGCTCCGGGAAAAATCGGTGATAAATCCTGTGCACTCAAGCTCACGGCAGCGTCTCCTGCATCACTTTGTCGGCCCGCTCTTGCTGAAACGCTCGCAGCTTCTCACGCAACTCCGGCCGAGTCGTCGCCAACATCCGCACGGCCAGCAGCGCGGCATTGATCGCGCCGGATTTGCCAATCGCCATCGTGCCGACGGGAACCCCCCCCGGCATTTGCACGATCGACAACAGCGAATCCAAGCCACTCAAAGCCTGACTCTGCACGGGCACGCCGATCACCGGCAAGACCGTCTGCGAGGCCACCATGCCCGGCAAATGTGCCGCTCCCCCCGCGCCGGCAATGACGACTTGCAGTCCGCGTGACTCGGCGCTCTTCGCATATTCAGCCATCTCGTCGGGAGTCCGATGCGCGGAGACGACGCGGCATTCATGCGGTACGTCAAACTGCGAAAGCGTCACGTCCGCGTGACGCATCGTCTCCCAATCGGACTTGCTGCCCATGATGACGCCGACGAGCGGTTTGTCAGTTGTCATTTGTCATTGGTCCTTGGTCAGGTGTCATTGGTCTCGAAACTCTCACAACCTTGCCAAGGGCCAAACACAACGGACCAAAGACAAGGGCCCAATGACTACTTCAAATCTTCCGGCTTCACCCCTTTTGTGAACGTGCCGAATCCGTAACGCATGGGCTTGAAGTCGCCGACAACATCGACCTTCGATTTGTCGGCGATCTTGTCCTGCATTGCCAAACACCAATAACAAGCATTGACGATCATTCGGCGAGTCCCCTCCCACAGTAAATCTTCCGACGCACCCATCGTGGTCGTGAAAATGGAAGCGATCCTGCCGTTCGGTGCCCCGTACACCTTGATCCAAGCGACCGGCATCATCGGGTCGTTCTTCTTCCCCTCAACCGGCTTGCTGTCATCTTCTAAGGTCTCGGTGACTTGGCCGAGCACCAGCGGTTGGCAGTCGCCCGGCAGCGGCAGATTGACCGTGTAAACGTCGGTCGTACCGAAGATGTCACCGTTCTTGATGCCGCGCATGATCGGATGCGTCTCTTGGCCAGCCGCGATGATGCCGCGAGTTCCCTCGACCTTGTGATGTCCGTGATGATTAACCCATGTCTCGCCGAGCACCTGCCGGCCGAACCCCTTTTCGTACTCTTTGCCGCCGTAGGTCCACGTGTACTTCTCAAACTTGCGACCTTTGGGAATGTTGAACGCGTGCGTTGAGGTCCGCAGGCCGATGACTGGCTTGCCGGACTCGACGTAATCGACGAAGTGCTGCATCTGCTCGTCCGGCAGATTACGGAACCGCAGGGCGACGACCGCGAGATCCGCCGTCTTGAGTGACTCCATGCCGGGGATGTTCGTTTGGTGATCCGGCTTGATCGTCCCGTCAGCCGGATCGATCGCAAACAGCACGGTGCATTTGAAGCCGTGATGCTTCGACAGAATCTTCGCCAACTGCGGCAGAGCTTCTTCCGAGCGATATTCATCGTCGCCGCTGACAAGCACGATGTGCCTTCCCTTGCCGGGGCCCTCGCCGCCCTCGAAGACCAACCACGGATCGGCGGCACGGACGGAAGATGTGAGCAATCCCAAAACGATCACGAATAGAGTCAGTCGAAGTTTCATGGGCCTACCTCTCGTCGGAGGAATTTGTGATTTCAGCATTGAAATTGGGAATCCTGAATGGCGACATCGTTTCAAGCTGGAGCCGAGCAAGCAAGGGAAGGCAAGTCTTTGCGAGCCGATTGGAGTTCACTCGCGCACGAGCGAACACGCTCGCCGTTGGGTCGCGGTGAAACGGGCCGACGCTACACTTTCGTCGTTCCGCTTTTTTTCTTCGGAGGTGCCGCGATGCGGATCGCAATTGGGCAGATGTGGCAAGAGTCGAACACATTCAATCGTAATCCGACGCGCTGGTCGGACTTCGAGAACTGGGGCCTCGCCGTCGGACAGCAGATTTTCGAAAAATACAGCGATACGGGCGAACTGGGCGGTTTTCTGTCGGCGGCGAAGCAGTGGCCGAAGCGGTGCGAATTCATCGGTCTCGGGCGGTTCGTGTGCTGGCCGTGGGGAGCGGTCGAGGCGACGACGGCGTCTCGGATTCTCGACACCTTCAAAGAGCAACTGGCCATCACGGGACCGCTCGACGGCATCGCCTTGCATCTTCACGGAGCGATGGCTGCGGAGAGCGATCCCGATTTGAGCGGCGCGTTGCTCGAACTGGTCCGCAAGACGGTCGGTCCGGACGTGCCAATCGTGGCGACGTTTGATTTGCACGCGAACATCACGCGCCGGATGTTGAAAAACGCCGACGTGCTGAGCGGCTACCACACCTGTCCGCATCTCGATTCGTGGCAGACGGGCGAGCGAGCCGCGGGCGCGTTGTGGAAGTTGTTGCAAACCGGCGTTCGGCCACAAACGATTTGGCGAAAGCTGCCGATGCTCACGGCCGCCGAATATCACAACACGTTCACCGGCCCACCGGCTCCGATTTACGAGCGGCTCAAGCAGCTTGAAGCCGAAGCCGACGTTCTGGCCGCAAACGTGGCGATGGTCATGCCCTGGTTTGATGCTCCGGAGCTGGGTTGGTCAGTCATGCTGACGACTCACCGCCGCGAGACGCGCTGGGAACAGGTCGTCGATCAACTGGCGAACAAGTGCTGGAGCATTCGGTACGAGCTTGAATCGGTCGAGCGGTTTCCTCCGGACGTGGTCGTCAAGAAGGCTCTCGCGCAGGGTGGGCATCCAATTGTCATCGGCGATGGAGCCGATTCCACGAACAGCGGCTCGACCGGCGATGCGACGGGCTTGCTTCGCGAACTCCTGCTGGTCCCAAAGATTCCACACGGCGCGATCACGTTCATGGTCGATCCAATCGCCGTCGCCGAGGCGTCTCGCGTGGGCGTCGGCGGAGCATTCGATGCCGACGTTGGTGGACGCCTGGCTCCGGAGTATTCGCAGCCGGTGCGTGTGCGCGGGATCGTCGAGCGGCTGCAAGATGTCGAATGGACGCTCAGCGGGCACATCAGCAAGAATCTGCCGGTCTTCATGGGCCGCGGCGCGATCGTCCGGTCCGGAGACGTGCAGATTCTTCTCGTCGAGCGAGGTGGTCCCGGTAGTTCACCTCGGCTGTACGAATCGGTTGGTCTCGATCCGAGGAGTTGCGGCATTGTGGTCGCGAAGTCGCCCGCTGGGTTCCGCGCCGATTACGATCCGTTCGTGGCGGCGACATTTTTGTCCGACGGCCCAGGCTGTGCCTCGCCGCACTGGAGCGACATACGATTCGATCAGGTCCACCGGCCGCTCTGGCCGCTCGACTCGATCGACACTCCCAGCGTGGCGAGTTGGTGCGATGGAGGCTGGATACCCTGAGAAACTCGAAATCCAAGCCCCGAAACTCGAAGAGAATTGTCATGTCTGTCTTCAAACGTCGCTGCTGCGAAGTGTTGGCTCTGCTGAATGTCAGCCTTGGGATTCTTGGTTGTGGTGGAGCCGCTGAGCCGGTCGTGAATCCGTCAGCGAAGAAGAATTCACCCACTCAGGTCGCGCGCATGGCAGACGAGTCCGGTCACGAATCGAAATCGGCGGACGAATCCAAGACCACTGTGTCAAAGGAAGACTCCCCGACCGGCTCGTTCGTTCCGGTGAAGCTTGGCAGTGGGAATGCCCCTTTGAATAAGTCTGACTCGAAAAAGAAGGTGCCGAACGAGAAGCAAGTCGACTCCGTCATGGCAGCTCTCAAGCCGGTGCGAGTGCTGGTCGGCGCGTGGCACGGGGTCACGCAGAGTGGTCGCGAGTACGAGGAACTGAACTGGGTCTGGGACCGGCTGACCGACACGTCGCGACCGGCGTTGGTCATGTCGACCGACAAAAACAAGCACTACAAATCGGCTCGGTTGACCTACCTGGTGGATGACGAGCAATTTCAATTGACGATCGAAGACAAGGAAGGACGCCGCCGTGAGCTGAAAGGGACATTCTCACAAGAGCCAGAAGACGTCATCGAGGACAACAAGCCGCAACGAACGTACAAATTGCAAGTCACCGAAGTCGGCGATGCCAAGGATCGTTGGCAAGTCGTCGTCAATCAGCAGGAAAACAATCGCTACCTGCTGGAGCTGTCGAAAGCTCGCGGCACGACGTTCGCCCGGTTCGACACCGTGTCGAGCCAGCGCGAAGGGACGTCGTTCGCTCTGAACGACAGCGACTTCAAGGAGAAAACCTGCATCATTTCGCAGGGGTTGGGGACCATTCAGGTCAGCCATAAGGGCAAGTCGTACTGGGTCTGCTGCACTGGCTGCAAAGCGGCTTTCGACGAAGATCCGGAGAAATGGATCACCAAGTTTGAGGCGACGCAGACCAAGTAGCCTGCGGCAGATTCGCCAAGTCGCGTTGACCGAATCGGATCGGCCTCCTGTGATGTCACGGCTGGCTAATTCTTCAATCTGCGACTTGGTTGAAATACAAGCCCGAAGCGCAAGCGAGGGATTTCCGCGGATTCCCTCGCTCGTATGTTGAAACCACAGCCCAGTGGATGTCAGAGTTTGGGTTGTGGTTGTTCGTGAGGAGCGTTTTAGCCTCGCTGTGGCTTGACCACTTGCGCAAGATTACTCCCTCCGAACTTTGACGTGAGA
>CAZPUJ010000432.1:0-2954 GCA_964589725.1 uncultured Planctomycetaceae bacterium | reverse complement strand
GCCAGCACGTTCGAGATGAACAGCGCCGTACCGTCTCCTTCGAGCGTGGGGTTGGTCGCCATCACGATCTCGGTCACGCCGTCGCGGCGGATGCGGCGGACAAGAGTGTCAATCGTCAGGTGCTCCGGTCCAATACCTTCGAGCGGCGAAATCCGGCCTTGCAGCACATGATAAACGCCATCAAACGCTCGCGACGCCTCGATGATGAGCACGTCGCGCGGCTGCTCAACGATGCACAGCACGTGATGATCGCGTCGCGGATCACGGCAGATGCCGCAAATCTCGTCTTCAGTCAAATTGAAGCACTCACGGCACGGACGCACGAGAGTTTTGACGGCTCGGATCGAATCGGCCAACTCGAACGCTTCGGCATCGTCGCACATCAAGACGTGCTGAGTTAAGCGCTCGGCAGATTTACGACCAACGCCCGGCAAGCGCGCGAATTGCTCGACCAGCCGACCGACCGCTGGTCCGAACGGGTGTTTCGTGGGTTCGAGAAACTGCTTTGCCATGATCCCAACGTCCCTCAGTTGCCGCCGCCTAATCCCAGTCCCCCCAGCGCATCTTTCATGGCTCCAAGGTCAAGCCCGCCGGCCAGTTGCGAGAACTCGCTCGCGGTTGCTGCTTGGACCTTTCGCAAGGCTTCGTTCGCGGCCGAGACCACCAAGTCCTCGAGCACCTCGCGGTCTTCGGGCCGCAAGAGAGATTCGTCAATCCGGCACGACAACATTTCTTGACGACCGTTCATCTCCACCGTCACCAAACCGCCGCCCGCAGCGCCTTGAACCGTCAACTGGCCAAGCCGTTCCTTCATCTCGCCCATTCGCGACTGGGCTTCCTGTGCCTGCTTGACGATTTGCGCCAGATTGGCCAATCCCTTGAACATTTGAGTCGCTCGCTAATCTTTCTCGGGGCCCACGTGATCGAGAACCACCTTCTTCACCACTTTGCCTCCGAACAGCTCCAGCACTCTCTCCACAAACGGGTCTCCGTCGGTGGACAAATCGATCCGGCGTGCCGAAGCGGGCGTCGAGGCGGCTTCATCGGCAGCCCCGTCGTCGATCACGGTGAACGCCACTTGAACCGGACGGCCCGCCAGCCGAGAGACAGCCTGCTCAAGCTGTCCGCGAACTTGAGGCTGTTCACAGTACGTCTTCGCGAAAAGGTAGCTCCTAGTAAAGACAAGTTCCAGACGGTTTGGCCCGCAAATTGCCACGCGGGACACCCGCCGCAGGTGCGGATCGAAATGATCGCCAACATCGGAAAGGAGTTGCGACCAAAACACAGATTCCGTTTCGGGATGAAAGTCTGCGCTTGACGAGCCGTTGGAAATGCCTTCCGGCGAGATTTCCGCCAGAAATTCGCGGGACTGAGCTACCTCCGCAGAGACATTGACAATGTGCCCGTCCGATTCGAGCAAGTTTTCCGGCACCTCGACGCTTATCGTCGTCGGTGTCACCGGAACCGACGGAACGGGAGTTTCGTCGGCGGGAGTCAGTTCCTCGCGGGTGACTGCCTCAAGCTTTTTTTTTTGCGATGGCTCGAGGCGCGAAGTCTCGCTTTGACTCCCGTAGGCGGCGGGGTTCTCACCCGAGGCTGGTGGCAACATCGCGTGCGGTGTCGACAACTGCGTCAACAAGGCATCGATGGCTTGCAGTTGTTCAAGCAGCGTCAAACGGATGAGCGCCAGCTCGACAAGGGCACGACCGAAGGTCGCTCGCTGCATTTTGAGTTTGGCTTCGGACACGATTTGCAAGGCCGCGACGACAGTATTCAAGCCCCAAGTCTGAGCCTGCTTGGCGAGCGTCCCGCGATTGGATTCGGACACGCTCAGCAGCCGCACATTATCTGCGCCGGCCGACAGGATCATGAGATCCCTCACGTAGTTCAAGATTTGATCAGTCAACTCGCCGAGTTGCGCACCGTCGGACAGTGCCTGGCCAAAAAGCGCGAGTGCCTGCGGACGCTGGCGTGCGATGACTGCGTCGAACAGGTCGATCACACGCTCGTCGCTAGCGGTGCCCAGCAAACGATGGACGTCGGACACAGTAATCTTGCTGTCGGCACTCGCCAGCAGTTGATCAAACAGCGATTGGCTGTCACGCATCGAACCAGCGGCGCGACGGGCGACCAATTCCAACGCGGCTGGTTCGACTTCCATCTTTTCCGCCTCGGCGATCGACGCCAGCCGGCCGATGATCTGGGGCAAGGCGATCGTGCCGAAGTCGAAGCGATGGCAGCGCGACAAAATGGTGTCAGGAACCTTATTCGGCTCGGTCGTGCAGAAGACAAACTTGACGTTAGGCGGCGGCTCTTCCAGCGTCTTCAGGAGCGCGTTGAACGCCTCCTTCGTCAGCATGTGGACTTCGTCGATGATGTAAATCTTGTACACCGTGCGCATCGACTTGACGCCGACGTTGGCTCGCAGTTGCCGAATATCGTCAATACCGCGATTCGAGGCTCCGTCAATTTCCAGCACATCGACATCACGGCCGGCGGCGATGCTCTCGCAAATATCGCACTGGTTGCAGGGAGTCGCATCGACGGCGTTGGGACAATTCAGCGCTTTGGCGAGGATGCGAGCTGTCGACGTCTTGCCAACTCCGCGAGCGCCGGTAAAGAGGTACGCGTGAGCGACACGTCCCGCTCGAATCGCGTTGCGAAAATATTGAGCGACGTGCTCTTGCCCGATGACTTCCGAGAAATCCCGCGGGCGAAAGCGGCGAGCGAGTACAGTATACGTGGTCGAAGAGGCTTCCATGTTGCGGCTCAGCTCGGCGGACGGAATGAGGTCGCGCCATGATAGCCGCCACGCGGCGAGCGACAACGTCGTCGTCACGTTCCGCATGACGATTTCATCACGCGCAGCGTGATGGCGACAAAAAGACAGGCGGGGAAGGCGACCTCCTTCCGCACCTGAGAGCACATCGCTTAGGGCTGCTTCGGTTAGGATC
>CAZPUJ010000431.1:0-2912 GCA_964589725.1 uncultured Planctomycetaceae bacterium | reverse complement strand
CCCAGAGGCAGCCTTCGCCTTTCAGACCTATGCAATCCCACTTTTTCGCGTGGCGCTCGCGCTCGCAGGGGGCGCTCTCCTGGTTGTGCTTGTGCTCATCGCGCTTGGAAGGACCCTGTACCCGCGGTGGGCGCTTGTGGGACTCCCCGCCTTCTTGCTGCTGATCCCCCTTCTGCAGCCGCACGTCCCAGTCTGGGCAGGCGTTGTCCTTAGCGCGGGCTATTGGAACGTGGCTGGCGCATTGACGTTCATGGCCTCCACCGTAGTTCTCTGGAATCGTGGGGCCGCCAAATGAGATGCAGCGGACGAGCCATGGCCGGATGGGGGCTCGCCGCTGATCTCAGTGTTATGCGACTCTTGAGGAGCGAAGCGGGCGCGTCACGAGCCTTACGCGAATGCCGAGGCGCGCCAACATGTCGATCAGAGAGTCCGTACTGAACAAGTCCATCCGGCCCCTGAGCAGGTCGCTCACGCGCGGCTGCGTCACGCGCATGACCTTGGCTGCTTCAGCCTGCCTCAAACCGCGCCCTTTGATGACCTTCTCGATCTGGATCATGAGGTCTGCCCGAATGGCAAGGTGTTCGGCCTCCTCCCGGGCAAATCCAAGATCGCGGAAGACGTTGCCGCTCGAGCGAGTCGGCCGTGCCTTAGCTTTTTCCATGACGTTCCTTCCGTCGAGCCTCCCTCAGCTCTCGGTACCGCCTCTGCCCCAGCTCCAAGTCGCGCTTCGGCGTCTTCTGCGCTTTCTTCTCGAAGACGTGCAGTACGTAAGCTGCTTCTGCAAAACGCGCAACATAGAACACTCGATACTCGGTCGAGGTGTGCAGCCGGATCTCCTGGACCCCTGGTCCCACACTGGGCATGGCCTTCCAGTCGTTCGGCCCCATGCCCTCCTGCAGTCGCCGCAACTGGTAGCCTGCGCTCCGGCGCGCATCCTCCGGGAAGCCCTTCACGTCCTCGAGGGACGACCCGAGCCACACAAGCGGCTTTGCCACAGTTGACTAGCATACAAGTCTTGATATGCTCCGTCAAGGCTCGTGGAAGGGGCGCGTCGCATAACAAAAGGGCGTCTATCCACGGCCGCGCCCGAGTGAAGTTGCGCTAACAGAGTGAGCGGATGGGGATGTCCCGCGGACTGTTGAAAAGCGATCGATAGCGGCGGCGTAGTCAGACTCTCCTCAGTTCACGATCGAAAGTCAACGAAGCGGGTTCTTGGAGTCGAACCTCGATGCGGCGACGCACCAGGATGCCCCAGGAACGACGCAAAGGAACGAGGACGGCCTGGAGGTTGTCCTGATTTTCAGCATTTGCGGTCACGCGGCCCTTCCCGCCTCGGTCTTGGCAGACCCCTTGGAGCGAAGGACGGCTACCAGCGCCGGGAGTTCGCGGTGCCCCTTGACGCGTCGGAACCGCTTCTGCGCCGTGACGAGGCCGATGGCCACCCAGCGGCGGACCATCACCCCTCCCTTCCAGCGCTTCACGTTCCGGCTTACCCGGCGCACGGTGCCCATGGTGTTCTCGATGGCGTTGGTCGTGGCCATCGATCGACGCAGGCTCGGTGGCAGCTCCAGCTTCAAGACGGTGAGGGTCTCTTCCATGCCCTCACGCAAGCTGCCCGCCGCATCCTCGTGACCGTTGCTTTCCAACCACGAGAGCAAAGTCCGAAGCCGCTTGCGCGCGGTGTCGGCGCTCGTGCTGCCGTAGGCTTCCCGCAATACCCGGTCCACGTAGGGCCGGGCCGCTTTGGGAAGGTGGTCTTTCAGATTCCGACGCTTGTGAATCTGGCAGCGCTGCACCACCGCCAGGTTCCCAAGCACGTCGTCGAGCGCCTTGCGGATTCCCTTGCCACCGTCGATCACGCAAAGGACCTTGCCCTCGACCTTCAATCCGCGGCTGATCAGGTCATTGAGCAGCGAGGTGCAGATGGCTCCGTTCTCCGTCGAGCCCTGCCACAGTCCGAGAGGCTGCTTCGTCCCGTCCTCGCTGATCCCCAAAGCAACGACCACCGTCTGCTGAGCCACCTCGATCCCGTCCACCATCAGGACCAGGAGATTCACGTCCTCGAGTCGGCGAGAGAAGTACTCCTTCATCTTCGATCCCATCCGCTCCACCAGGTGCCGGCTCGCCGCGCTCTTACTCGTCCCTCGGCTCGTTACTCCCGGAGGCGGGGTCTCCAAGCTTGCCCCGTAGCCTCGGGTCGAAACCCCCAGCAGAATCTGGTTCACCACCCGCTCCGCGAGCGGATCCTCGGCCTGAAACCGCTCCATGCTCGGAAGAGAGACCTCCTTGCCGGCCTTGCTCCGCACCCTCGGGCGCTGAACCTTGATCCGACGGCCCCCGAACGGGAGCTCCGTCCCCGTCGTTCCCCACCGGTGGTGCGTACGGTCCGTTCGGTGTTGACCCTTGGAGCCCGCGATCGCCACCGCGTCCGCCTCAAACACCTCCTCGAGAGCGGCCAGGCCCAGCTCCTGGACCCACTGCATCAAGTCCTGCTTCGCTGCCGCCATCCCTGCAACCATCCCCAGCAGCAGCTGCCGCACCTTCTCCACGCCGGGGGCAACCCCACCCCCTTGCGTTCCCTGCCCGTTTTCTGCTCTCCTCTTCATCGGTGGCTCCTTGTTCCCCGGTGTGGGGCTTTGTCGTGGCAGACCAATTCTCAGGCCGGCCAAGGAGCCGCCGCTACTTCTCGAATTTCAACAGGCTATGGGACAACCCCCTATCAGCGGATAGCAGTTGTGGATAGGCGCTGTTGAACCGAGGCCGCGGGCGTCCGGAGCGTGTCAAGCGAAATGAGACACGGGGCTTGGGAATTTAGTGAGCGACGATGGTGACGTCTCCTTTCTCGGGGGGATTGATCCACACCGCCGACGGCAGCTGCTGGGCGTTGGGCGCGGCCAAAACGAAACGCTCGG
>CAZPUJ010000430.1:0-5416 GCA_964589725.1 uncultured Planctomycetaceae bacterium | reverse complement strand
CGATCCAAGACGATGACGCCCGCCTGGCGATCGCGGCCGCGAGCGCCGTCAACGTGGAAGGCCAGACCGGGACCACGCCGTTTACCTTCACGGTGACTCGCACCGGCTTCATCAACACGACAGCCCTGGCAACTTTCACCGTTACCGGCAACGGAGCCAATCCGGCGGGCGCATCCGACTTCGTCGCGACCAGTGGCAACGTGGCCTTTGCCAGCGGTGAAACGTCCAAGACGCTGACGATCAACGTCGTTGGCGACACGCTGGGCGAAACGAACGAAGGCTTCACGGTCACGTTGTCGAATCCCTCCGGAGCGCTGCTGAGCACCGCTTCCGCCGACGGCACGATTCTGGATGATGACTCGTCGCTGTCGATCGTGCCGCTGGACGCGATCAAAGTGGAACCGATCAGCGGCACTTCGCCGTTCACGTTCACGGTCAGCCGCACCGGCGCGACGGCGGGCATCGCCACCGCGACCTACACCGTCAGCGGGACCGGCACCAGCCCGGCCAACGCATCCGACTTCGGCGGCACCTTCCCGACCGGCCCCGTTTCGTTTCTTGATGGGCAGACCACTCAGACGATCACCGTCAATGTCAGCAGCGACGCGCTCGTGGAACCGGACGAAACCTTCAAGGTCACTCTGTCCAACCCCAGCGCCGGCACTTCTCTGGCCACGGCGATCGCGACCGGCAAGATCTTGGGAACCACCTCGACGTTCGCCATCGCGGCCACCAGTGCCGCGAAGGCCGAAGGGAACACCGGCAGCACACCCACCACGCCGTTCACGTTCACGGTGACTCGCACCGGTTCGTCCGGCACAGGGAGCGTCAACTTCGCCGTCACCGGCAGTGGGACCAACGCCGCGACTGCCGACGACTTCTCCGGTGGCGTGCTCCCCTCAGACACGCTGAACTTCGCGAGCGGTGAAAGCTCGAAGACGCTCACCATCGACGTGATCGGCGACACGAACGTCGAGAACAACGAGACGTTCACGGTCACGCTGTCGAGTCCCGTCGGAGGCAGCCTGGGAACATCGACCGCGACCGGCACGATCAACAACGATGACGCCACGCTGTCCATCGCGGCGGCCAGCGCGTCCAAGGACGAAGGGAATGGTGGTTTGACTGCGTTCACGTTCACGGTCACACGCTCCGGCAACACGACCGGAACGGGCAGCGTGAGCTACGCCGTGGCCGGCAGCGGTGCGAATTCAGCCGACGCGACCGATTTCGGTGGCACGCTGCCCGGCGGCACGCTCAGCTTCGCGGCCAATGAGACCACCAAGACCTTCACCATCAGCGTGTCCGGCGACACGACCGTCGAGAGCGATGAAGGCTTCACCGTCACGCTGAGCAGCCCCAGCTCCGGCATCACGATCGTGACCGCGTCCGCCGCCGGCACGATTGTGAACGACGACGGCTTGCCGAGCGTTCTCGTGACCGTCAATACGGGCCTCCTGACGCTGCTCGATTCGGGAACCTTGGCGCGCGACATTCGCATCACTCGCGACTCGCTGACCAACCAACTGGTCATCACCACCACGACGAGTGTTTTGTCACTCAACGGTGCGACGCCCGTCAGCACGCTGCGTGTCTCCGCCACGGGGATCACCGGAGTGTTCGCGGACCTGAACGTTGGCAACGACAAACTGGATCTCGCCACGTTGACCTTGCCGGCCACGGTCCTTGGCGGCGACGGCAACGACACGCTCCTGGGTGGTTCGGCCAACGATAGCCTGCAAGGGGACGCCGGCACCGACTCGCTCAACGGCGGCAGCGGCAATGACTCGCTGGGCGGCGGCACCGGCAACGATGTCGTGATCGGCGGCGCCGGCACCGACACCTACTTCGAACGCACCGACGCCGCGAATGTCACCATCACCAACACCACGATTGTCGGCGTGGGCGCCACGCCCACCTCGAGTGAAACGATCGGTACGGACATGGAGGCGATTCGTGTGATCGGCGGCGACAGCAACAATGTCTTCGACGCGGGCACCGTGACGAGCAAGAAAGTGCGGTTGGAAGGGGCCGGCGGCGACGATGTGCTCACGACCGGCAGCGGAGCGGATGTTCTGTTGGGCGGTTCCGGCAACGACACACTCAATGGCAAGAACGGCAACGACACGATGCTCGGCGGCGTCGGGGACGACAACCTTCTGGGAGGCGCTGGCAACGACGTGCTCGATGGCGAGGCCGGCAACGATACGCTCAAAGGTCAAGACGGCAACGATGCCCTGCGTGGCGGCACAGGCAACGATACTCTGGAAGGTCTCGCGGGAAATGACACGCTCCTGGGCGGCGCCGACAATGACTTGCTCATGGGCGGTGACGCCGCCGACACTCTGCTGGGCGAAGCCGGAGTCGACACGCTCTACGGAGCCACGTCCACAACGACTGATCTGTACACCGACAAACTCGTGGGCGGCGGCAACGGTCTGACAACGGACCCCGGCGACCAATTCCCCGGTTCCACCGCGGCAGAAATCGTGGCAGCCTTCACGTTCAACTTCGACGCGCTGCTGGCCGGGCTGAATTAGCTCGGTTTGCGCACCAAATCGTAGCTGAATTCGCCAGAATTCAGAGTGTCGATGCACGTTGTGACTGAATTCTGGCGAATTCAGCTACGACAGGGTGTCACCGATTCGTGAGGAGCGTGCGCAATACAAGCAAGTCAGAACGGTTTCGCTTCGTGTGCGCTGCGGACGATTTGTCCTCGCGTCGTTTACTCGATCCCCTTTATGATCCGCACTCGATCGCGAGCCGGTCTGCTCGCGAAGGTCGGTTCCTAACCCACATTATTCATGGCTTCGTAGCCAAGCTCGCCAGAGCTTGGGATCGCGTTACGACATGCACCCAATCTCTGGCAAGATTGGCTACGACACACTACCGTCAATTCGCCAGGAGCCATGAATAATCTCGGCTAAGGGCTGGCCAAACTGTCCGTCTTGAACTTTTGAAAGGTCTTGCATGAAGACGACTGTCTTGAGCACCACGCTGTTAGCGCTCACCCTCGTTGGCTGTGGTGAATCTCGCCCGCCCGCATCGGTCCCTGCCGCCGTGGCCACTCCATCGGACGGTGACAATCTGTCGGCCAATTTGGTCGCCGACGATCCCGACGTGCAACTCGTCAAACTGGAATTGCCGGGGATGACCTGAGCCGGCAGTGCCGCTGCCGTGCGCAGCGAACTCGCCACCCTGGACGGCATCTCGGACATCCGGACGGACCTTAAATCCAAAGTCTGTACCTTCAAGCTCGCCAACAAGGAGTTGGACTTGAAGGCCAGGCTGAGCGAACTGGCTCAGGGCAACGAACACTTGCAGAAGTTCAAGATCATCGAAGCGATGAACTAAGAGCCTCTAACAATAACCCGAAGCATCAGTGAGAGCGTTGAGGAATTGAGCGTGAATCCGTCCCTCGCTCACGCTTCGGGTTAGTTTTGTTAGAGGCTTTAAATGCCGCGATCTCTGTGGTTTTTTCTTTGCCCACGCGTCTGCTGCAAGGGGCTGTCGTATGCGTCCAACAATGTGGTTGCGGATTCTGGTGGGAGTCGCGTTTCTCGCGACGATTCAAGACCCGCTCCCGTCGTTCGCCACCGAGAAGCTCAACGTGCTGTTCGTCGTGTCGGACGATCTTTGTGCGCGGCTCGGTTGCTATGGCGATCCGCTGGTGAAGTCGCCGAACCTGGACCGGCTGGCCGCGCGAGCGGTTCGGTTCGACCGCGCGTACTGTCAATTCCCGCTCTGTAATCCGTCGCGAACTTGCTTTCTCACGGGCCTGCGTCCGGACACGACGGGCGTGTACGACAACTCGTTGCAGTTTCGAAAGACCGTGCCCGATCACGTGACATTGCCGCGGCAACACCGAGATCCACTTTCGCGATGAACATGTCGCCGCGCCAGTTCTGGCCGCGTTCGTGCATGTCGACCTGCCGACGCTACAACTCGCGCGGCGCGCGGCCTACACTCCCGTCGGCGTTTCCTGGGAATGATCCGCGTCCTGCAAGTCGGTGACGCGCGGAGGTTGCGTTGGCGAACCCCAAACGAGAACAACTCAAGGTTCGGGAACAGAAGGCGATCCTGGTCGCGGTGCTCGAAAAGGGCAGCCACGTTGACAAGGACTCGTCGCTGGATGAACTGAAGGGACTGGTCGCATCCGCCGGAGCTGAGATCGTCGGCGAGTTGGTTCAGAAGACCAACGATCCGACGGCCGCCACACTGCTCGGCAAAGGGAAGGTCGCGGAGTTGAAGCAACTGATCGACGCCACGGGTGCCGAGGTCGTGATCTTCGACAACAACCTGTCGCCGTCGCAGGGACGCAATCTTGAACAGGAACTCGAACGAGTCATCGTCGACCGTAGCGAAGTGATTCTGGATATCTTTTCCCGTCGGGCGCAGACGTATGAATCGCGCTTGCAGGTTGAGCTGGCTCAGTTGCTGTATTTCCGCACGCGGTTAAAGCGCATGTGGACGCACTTGGAACGCATCGAAGGCGGCGTGGGCGCAGGACGTGGTCCGGGCGAGAAACAAATCGAAACCGATCGCCGCTTGATCGACCAGCGCGTCGACGAATTGAAACTCAAACTGAAGGACGTCGAGAAGCGCCGCGAGCGCATCGTCAAAACAAGGCACGACGTTCCGACGGTCTCGCTGGTCGGTTACACGAACGCCGGCAAGAGCACGTTGATGCGAGCGCTGACCCGCGCGGACGTGTACGTCGCCGATCAACTCTTCGCGACGCTCGACACGCGCACCAAACGTTGGCGGTTGCCGCATTGGGGCGAAGTGTTGCTTAGCGACACCGTCGGGTTCGTTCGCCACCTGCCGCACCATTTGATCGCGTCGTTCAAATCCACCCTGGAAGAAGCTCGGCACGCCGACTTGCTGTTGCACGTTGTCGACGCCAGCCACGCGGAGGCCGAACGACAGATCGACACGGTCCATGAAGTGCTCGAAGAGATCGGCGTCGAGCGGACGAATATGCTGCTGGTGCTCAACAAGACCGACCGCGTCGCGGACCGCTCGCTTGTAGACGTCCTGCGAGCCAAGCACGAAAACAGCCTGACGATCTCGGCCCTCGAACGCATCGGCATCGACCGCCTCGAAGAAGCCGTGGTCCAACGCATCGGTGCGGGCTTGGTGCTCGCCGAGATTGAAACCAACGTCGGCAACGGCAAACTGTTCGCCTACCTCTCGCAGCACGCCGAGGTCACAGAGAAGGAATACGACGACTCGCGAGTGCGTCTAAAATGCCGCATCGACCGGCGGTATCTGGGCGCGATCAGCGGCGACGACACGACGGTAACAATGCTCGACGGGACACTTCATCATGGCTGACCGTTGTTACTTGGGTGTTGATCTGGGAGCTGAAAGCGGCCGCGTGGTGGCTGGGCTGTTTGATGGGCAGCGCGTGCAA
>CAZPUJ010000429.1:0-7555 GCA_964589725.1 uncultured Planctomycetaceae bacterium | reverse complement strand
GTGGCTCCGACCGGATTGATTCCCACCGGATTGTTCGGATCGAATTGCCAGGAGAGGTCGCTGTTGTAACTGAACCCGGCGTACGACGAACGATCGCCCAACCACCCCTTGAAGACCTGCGCGACGCGGTCCAGTTGCGGCAGGTCTCCGAGATACGCGGCGATCGCTGCGCGACTGGCTCCGGCCATCAGGCCACGGTTGTTCGGCTCTGACTCGTGGCGGTCCAGCATCGTGATGGTGCTGCCAGTCAAAGAGTCGTCCGAAGATAAATGGAGATCGGTGGCGAGTTCGTAGACAAGCCACTCGCGAAACACTGCATCCTGTTCCGGCGACAGCCCGACCAGGTTCGCGGAAATGACATACGGTGCCATTCCACGTGAGACTGCGAGTTGCGTCCCGCCAACCTCCGTGCCGATCGCCACCATGATGTTGCTGCGGGCCTCTTCGATGTATTGCTGGTTGCCGAACCGCACGCCCACCAGTGCTTTCGCCAGCGTCAACACATCCGCATCGCTGTTCTGATCCGCGAGATTGGGAACCCCCGTGTCGCCCGCCGCGGCCGCCGCCAGAGTCTCCCAAGCGACACCGGCCGTCGGGAGCTGCATGAGCTCTTCGACCGAGATCCAAACCCCATCCGTTTGCAACGACAGTTGGTTCGCACCCAAGACGTCCGCGCCAGACAAGAGCACGCGCATTTCGAGTGCTTCGACAATCCGGACAAACCGGCCATTGCGCTTCCGACACGGCGATGACGGTCGAGTCTGCCTTCGAATTGATTCCGTCCAACGGATGAAGCTCATGTTGAGGTGCAAATGGAGTTCCTGTTTACTCTTGTTCGTCTAGTTGTGAGTCTCTTCAGCGTGGGGGCTTCGAAAATCAAGAACGAGCGCAGTGTCAGCGGTGACGTTCTCGGGAAGTCGAAATTCATAGAACGGCTCGTCACCAAGCGCACCGTCGCACAACACGCTCCTCAATCGGGAGGAACCTTTTTTCGACCGTTGCTCCCGGGTGACTGGCAGTGCAATTGAATCCAGGAATTTTAATAATGGATAGTTTGAGAGTTCTACGACGATTTATCAGAATAATCAATTGATAAAATGAGTTAATTGAGATGTCTATAGAGAGTTACTGAGATTTCGTGAATTGTCATTAATGACGCTAGCCCGTCAGGCAGCATTGTAAAAGGAAACTACAATCGATGGTCGCGAGCCGACACACCAGCTTAAAATCATGTTCGGGCAATCGCGCGCGACCAGCGACTTCATTGAGGACAGTCTGCAGCCGTTGTGAGGCTCGTTAATTCACGGATTTTGCACATTCCTCGTGGCCTGGGCGAGGGCATTGCGAGGCAGGCAAAAAATGGAACTCCCCCCCCCGAATAGCATTTCCGAGGTCGTGAATCGTGAGGTCAACGCGCCGTGCGGAGAGAACACAAGCGAGAGCGGATCCTCAGCCGGCAAGCTTGCCGCTCAGTTGAACGAAGAGTTGCTCCAGCAGCAGTCGATCCGAGGTGCGTAGCCCACCTTTGAGGTTGAGGTCCATTTCGAGCAACCAATTCAGAATCTGCTCGGCTTGCGAGCGGCCGATGTGGCGGAGATAGGCGGCGGCGGCAGAGACGTTTTGCGGGAAGACACCCGCTTGTTGGAGTGCTACGGGAAGAGGTTGGCCTTGCCGAGCCAGTTCGGTCGCGATCGCCAGCTTGCGGAACACGAAGACGATTCCGCCGAGTATTCTCGGCGCGGCCTCACCAGCGGTCAGTAATTTATCCAAATTCGACAACGCGAACGGAAGCTGACCGTCAAGAAGTGCATCGAGCATCTTCCATGTCGTCTCGGCCTTCCAGCCACCGACGATCTTGCGGACGTCCTCGGCGTCGATCTGCGGGCGGTCGCCGGAATAGGCCGCCAGCTTGTCGAGTTCTTGCTCCAGTAAGCCGAGATGATTTCCGGCCAGTTCCGGCAGCAGCATTGCCGCGTCGCGAGTGATTTGCTTGCCGAAACGACTTTTGACTCTGGACTGAATCCAGCGGGTGAGTTCCGCTCCTTTCAACGCCGTGCATTCGAGCAGCAGCCCCAACTTGGCGACCGATTTGTACAGTCGCGTGGTTTTCGGAAAGGACACGACGTCGAGCACAAGCAGCGACTTCTTGGCGGGCTTGTCGAGGTAACGTTCGAGAGCCTCGCGATTGTCGGACACAAAGTCGTCAGCCGCCTCGACAATGACCAAGCGTCTGTCGCCCCACATCGAGATCGTCAGCAGTTCGTCACGGACGGTTTTTAGATCAATTTCCTGGCCGTCGAACTTCGTGGCGGATGAATCGACGTCGTCGCCGCATACCAGCGACGTCAGCGCGGTGATCGCATCCAGCTTCAGAGAATGCTCTTCGCCCGACAGAACAACGATCGTTCCGAGTTCGTGCTGGTTCGGTTCCTTCAAGAATTCCGTGGCATGCATCCGTTCGACCCGTTCTTGACCTGTTTTGCTCGGCTGACCTATGGTCCGTTGTCCGCGAAGATCGCATTGAAAATGCAAGAAGGAGAAATGGCAATTGCCAGACGTGCGTTCCCCGTCTCGCCTCGCCATGTTGCTCCCTCTCCCCCGCATCGGGGGAGAGGGTCGGGGTGAGGGGGATTCCTGGGCCCGCTAAGCGCTCGCCCCCTCTCCCTAGCCCTCTCCCCCGCGGCGGGGGAGAGGGGACAAAATCCGCGCACGGCGCGCATGATTTACCAACTAACCCCCGAACCCTTTTTCTCTGTAGTATGATCACACTGTTGCCCACAGTCGAACCGCGATACACCTGTCCGGGCGAGATGTATTCCATTTCGCGGGCCGTGCATTTGTCGCGGTTGGCGGCGTTTTATCCGAAATGCAGGGAGTGTGCTCACCGGCGTGAGACCGGTCAGCTTCCGCAACCTCACGTTGCAGAGACGGATTCCACGCGGCCGCACCGCGAGGAACGTTCGTTGTTCACTCTCGAAGGCGTGCGGGGTGTGTACTTAAACGAGCTGACCCGGCACAAGGCGGCGGAATTGGCGGCGGCGTTTGCGAGTTTGTTGTGGGAGTCTATCCCGCTGAATGGTCGCGGCGATTTGCGAGACGCGAACTCGAAGCGTCCCGCGCGGCGCGTCGGTCCGGTCGTGGTAGTTGGATTTGACGAACGGCCGTCGTCTCCGGATTTGGTAACGGGAGTCGCCGCAGCGTTGCGGCGGATGAGTTGTCAGATTGTCGATATTGGTTTCACGACGGTGCCGTGCTTTCGATTCGCGGCGGCTCACTTACAGGCGGCGGGCGGGATACTGATTTCTGGGCACGGCGGCGACCCGGCATGGACCGGCTTGGACTTTGTCGGCAAGGGAGCGAGACCGCTGTCGGCGGCCGGTCGACGATTGACGAGCGCCAACGACGCAGAGGCATCTTCTCGCGTGCTGAGTTTGGATGATTTGGCGGAGCGACTCGCGCGCGGAGCGGCCCGGCCGCTGCGACAAGGCGGCACGCAGCGCGTGTTTCCGGTATCGGTGCCGTACTTGGCGGGGCTTTGGAAACATTTTCACGCGTTGCGACCGTTGAAGGTCGCGGTGGGTTGTCCCGTGCGGCTGGTGCGGCGAACGCTCGACACGTTGTTTGAGAAACTGCCGGTCGCGCTGCAGTGGGTCGAGATTCCACAGAGGGCGCGCGATTTATTGCGAAGTGATGATGCGGATGTTGCTCGACTTCACGAGGCGGTCTTGTCGCAGTCAGCGGACTTCGGATTGCTCATCGACGATGACGGGATCAACGTCGCAGTGCTCGATGAGCGCGGTCAGTTGTTGGAGCCGAGCGAGTTACTCTGCCTGATCGCGGACGTGTTGTTGGCCGAGCAACCGAACGGTGCCGTGGTACTCGACAATGCCGCGCGCGAGCGACTGCAACCGTTGGTGGCGTCAATGGGGGCTCGCTGTTGGCTGGGTGGTTGGACTCAATCCGATCTGTGGCAAACATTACGCAGCGAGACGGTGATCTGCGCTGGTGGAGCCAGCGGCCGTGTTTGGCTGCGCGACACATCGCCGACGGCGGACGCGATTCTCACGCTGGCCAAAGTGCTTCACAGCCTTAGCCGTGATGATGCTCCGCTGTCCGAGGTCGTCGCCGCGGTCACAAAAAAGGGGGCGGAATCCGCGAATGCCGATTCTCAAGAACTGGCAGAAGTTGTCACGGCTGGCCAATTCTTCAATCAGCGTCCTGGCTGAAATACAAGCACGAAGCGCAAGCGAGTGAAATGCGCGGAAATCTCTCGCTTGCGCTTCGGGTTTGTATGACTGCACAGACAACGCAACCGGGCCAATTAGCCGGCCGTGCAGAAGTTGTGGTGGCTGCTTGAACCAGTGACCGTGTCACCGGATAATCGCGCCCGGTTCACACAAATCGGCCTTTGTCTCCCTCGAGGTTCTCATGCAGTCGATTTCGCTGCGCGCGCGGTGCTTTGTCTTGTGGACTCTCGTGTTCGCCGCTGGTCCCGCGCTGGCTGGTCCGGCGAATAGCCTGATGGATCTTTCGTCGGACGGTCGTCTGCTTGTCTGCTCGAATCGAGACAGCGGTTCCGTCACGATCGTCGACACCGAATCGTTGCAGAAGCGGTTCGAGGTGGCTGTTGGCCACAAGCCGGAAGGAGTGACGTTCCTCGGCGCGAGTCATGTCCTGGCGGTCGCGGTCTATGCCGACGATCAGATCGTCTTCGTCGATGCCGATCGTGGCGAAGTCGTCGGTCGTTGCGACGTGTTCGACGAACCCTATGGCCTTGTCTCGAATCGTGACGGTTCACGTTTGTGGGCGACGCTGGAGTATCCCGGCCAGATCGTCGAGGTCGATCCGCAGAGCCGCCGCGTCGTGCGCGAGTTCACCGCCGGATCGTTTCCGCGCGGACTCGCATTGTCGGCGGATGAGCGAATCGGATTCGTCACCGAATATCTGACGAGCACGGTCCGGCTGATCGACCTGGCCTCGGGATCCGAGATCGGAACCTCGCCCGCGACGTCGTCCGACAACCTCGCGCGGCAAATCGTTGTGCATCCGACTCGCCCGAAAGCCTACGTTCCGCATCAACGATCTAAGATTACTTCGGTGCATGGCGAAGGTTCGATCTTTCCATACGTCAGCGTGATCGATCTGCCGACCGGTGCTGTGCCGGCGACGAAAGAATCGCGTACGCAGCCGCGCAAACGCCTCCCGATGGACTCGTTCATCGGCAACCTGGTAACGTCGAATCCGTGGGAGGTCGCACTCAGCCCGGATGGCTCGCGAGCCGTCGTGATCTTCGGAGGCACGGACGATGCGTTCCTGATGGAGGTGCTCGACGACAACTACCGCGAGTTGTCTCCGCTGAGGCACATGAACAACATCGGCCGCAACCCGCGAGCCGTGAAGTTCTCGAACGATGGCAAACGCTTCTTCGTCTACAACGCGCTCGATTTCGAGGTCGTGGCTTACGATGTCGAACGATCCTCTCGCGTGGCCGCCGTGCGAGTGACGGACAATCCGCTGGGCGACGAAATTCTGCTCGGCAAGCAATTGTTTTATTCGGCGTTGATGCCGATGGCCTCGCGGCGCTGGATCGCATGTTCCAGTTGTCACCCCGACAGCCATGCCGATGGCCGGACATGGCACAATCCCGAGGGCTTGCGAAACACGCCGTCGTTGGTCGGCCTCGCGTGGACTCACCCGCAGCACTGGTCCGCCGATCGCGACGAAACGCAAGACTTCGAGCACACGATCCGCGGCCCTCTGATGCAAGGTCGTGGCTTGATCCGAGGTGCCGTCGCCGAATCGCTCGGCCCGCCGAACAAAGGCCGCGCCACCGAGTTGGATGCTCTCGCCGCGTACACGAACTCGCACAAAGTTCCTCTCAGCCCGCATGCGAAAGCCGGCTTGAGCGTATCGGCGAAACGTGGTCGAGAGTTATTCCAGTCGCAAGAGACCGGTTGCACAACATGTCACTCCGGCCCGTTTTTCAGCGACTCGACGCCGCGCGAACAAATTCTCCGTCACGATGTTGGCACCGGCCACGACGACCGCTCCGAGAAGATGGGGACCGAGTACGACACGCCCACGTTGCTGGGCATCTACCGCACCGCTCCGTACTTGCACGATGGCTCGGCCGCGACGCTTCGCGATGTGCTAACGACCTGTAATCCCGCCGAACGTCACGGTAAAACGAGACACCTCACGACGCGGCAAGTGGATGATTTGGTCGAATTCCTCAAATCGTTGCCCTACGAATCCCCTGAGCCGCTCGCCGAGAAAGCCGGCCTGCGAAAAGTCGATCGGTGAACGGTCACGTCAACACAAGCACGAGTCTCAACCAACAATTTTGGACAGCAGACGCCACCGACAACGGAGCATTGGTATCTACACAACTCACGAAGCGACGTCATGCGGTTCGCCCCAAAGGGGCAGCAACATGTCAGCCCAGGGCAGAGCGAAATGGCGTCAGCCGTGAAGCGTCGCCCTGAGTCGGCAATCCAATCAATGTTCGGAGCCCTGAAAGGGCGAAACCAGTCGGCGAAAGAGGTTCCGTATATAGTTGCGCCCTTTCAGGGCTGAAGACACCATTTGTAACCGTGTCCTGGGGCGGCGCTGCGCTCTGCCCCAGGCTGATATATTGCTGCCCGTTCGGGGCGAACATGCGAAATGTAGACGCCACCGACAACGGAGCCAGACAAACCCGACCTCTTCGTTTCCTGGGTTGCCTGTTCTTGAAAACGCCTTGATCCCGAAAGTCGAAACCATGCCACGGCCTCGAATTTTTGTCTTGCTCGCCAGCCTGATGCTGTTATTGATCTGCGGTTGCCCCGCTTCGACAGCGCCTTCCAGTTCAGTACCGCCGGCCGTTGCGATCGCTTCCGTGCCGGAAAAGGCGGAACCGGAGGAAACCGCGACCGAGACGACAGCGAACACAGTCACGTTGGTTGTCAAAAGCTGGGACGAAACCCTCGCTCTTGTCGCGGAATACCAGGGCAAGATCGTCGTGCTTGATCTCTGGTCGACCTCGTGCGAGCCGTGCCTGGCCGAGTTTCCCAATCTCGTCGCTCTCCACGAGAAACATGGCGAAGAAAACGTCGTCTGTCTGTCAGCCAATTGCGATTACATCGGCCTCAAGAGCAAGCCGCCCGAAAGTTACGTCCCGAACGTGCTGGAGTTCCTGACTAAGCAGAAGGCCACATTTCAAAACGTGCTCTTGAACGTCGATGCGGATGAGCTTTTCGAGAAGATCGAACTCGCCTCGATCCCCGCCGTCTTCGTCTTTGGACCTGATGGCCAACTCGCCAACCGCTTCGACAATGACCTCGCCAAGAAGGACGAAGAATTCACGTACCAGAAAGATGTGATCCCGTTTGTCGAAGGCCTGCTCGCGAAATAAGGGGTTAGAGGCTGGGGCTTAGGGGCAGCCCTGTGAACGTGGTGTTTTGTTACGTTTGGCGACAGAGGATTCTCGCGGTTGCGACATGCTTTCCGTTCCCCGAGTAGTGGCGTTGGGGCTTTGGCTTCTTGGAACCGCGCGGATGGGATTGGTATTTCTTCA
>CAZPUJ010000428.1:0-13188 GCA_964589725.1 uncultured Planctomycetaceae bacterium | reverse complement strand
ACGCCGAGCGGCAGGATCATGTCGACGTTCAGATTGAGCGCTGTCTTGCTCAGAGGGATGAGCGGATTTCGGGTGTAGTACTTCGAACCGAGCAGCCCTTTCTCTTCCGCGGTGACGGCCAGGAAAACCGCGGATCGTTTGGGCTTGGGCGACTGCAGCGACCACGCACGGGCAAGCTCCAGCAGGAGGCCGCAGCCAGTGGCGTTGTCTGCCGCGCCGTTGTAGATCGAATCGCCGAGGACCGGCCGGCCGACGCCGAGATGATCCCAGTGCGCGGTGAATACGATCGCCTCGGATTTCAACGTCGCATCGCTCCCCTCCACCAGGCCGACGACGTTGTGACTGACGAAGTTCTCGATGCGGGTCGGGAGGTTGCCTTTCAAATTCACACCGAGCGAAGAGGGCTTGAACCCCTTGGTGTCCGCCTCGCGCAAGGCGTCGTCCACGGTGCGGCCCGACAGCCCCAGGAGCTTTTCACCCGCTGTCCGAGAGAGCCAGCCCGCGAACGCCAGCACGGGTTGACCGGGCTCCCGCTTGAGCTGCGCACTTTCCAGTCGCCGAACGACCGAATAGGGATAACCCGCCGTCTCATTCGTATGAATGATGAAGCAAGCCTTCGCTCCGCGCCGGGCAGCCTCCTCGAATTTGTACGTCCAACGCCCATAATACGTCAGCGCCGTGCCTCCGAAGAATTGGGGATCGCTCGAAGGGGGTTCATTCGTGAAAAGGACGACGATCTTCCCCTTCACTTCGACACCCTGATAATCGTCCCATCCGAATTCCGGCGCGGTGATGCCGTGTCCCAGGAAGACGGCCTCGGCGTCGAACTCTTCGATGCCCGTTTGCGTCTGACTCACGCCAGCAAAACCCTCCTCGCAAGGGATGTCGAGCGTGGTTCCTGCCTGCACCGCTTGGAGCGTCGACTTCGGGCTCGTGATGACACGCACGAGCGGCACCGGTTGGAAGTACGAGTCGCGCTCGCCGATCGGCTTCAAGCCCGCCTTTTCGAACTCGTCCGCGAGGTATTCCGTCGTGAGAATCTCTCCGTTGGTCCCCGGTTCGCGACCTTCCAGCCTGTCGCTCGCCAGATGCGCGACCGCGGACTTGATCCGGTCTGCGGAAATCTCATCCGCCAAAGATGCGGGAATGAAGGGCCAGGCAAGCAGCAGCGGAAGAAATCTGTACGCCACAGGAATTTCCTAATCGAGAGTTCAAGACGGTGCTGCTGAATCATTCGGAATTGCGTGGCCGCCGTCCCTCGCTAAGCTGAACCCCGGCAACCCACTTGGCGGGAGTCCAACTTGGCACGTTGATCAGTCAGCGGTCCCGCCTTCCACGTGCATCATAGTCGAGGATCTGTTCATGCTCACCATTTGGGGAAAGAAACAGAAGCCGCTGTGCGGCGGCCTCTCGCGCCGCGATTTTCTGCAAGTGGGTACTCTGGGTCTTGGCGGCCTGACCCTGGCCGATTTACTGCGGCTCAAGGCACAGGGGGCGCAGCAGGCCAAGTCATCTCACAAGTCCGTCATCATGATCTATTTGTGCGGTGCCCCATCGCACATCGACATGTATGACATGAAGCCGCTGTCTCCGGCGGAGTACCGAGGCGAGTTCAAGCCGATCCAGACCAACATCTCCGGCATGGAAATTTGCGAACTGATGCCGCTGCAGGCGAAAATTGCGGACAAGTTGACCATCATCCGCAACCTGCGAGCCCTCGCCACCGATACCCATGTGCCCGAGGAGTTGTTGTGCGGTTATCCTTGGGGTCCAGAAGGTGGCCCGTTCAGTCTGAAACCCGGTCTTCGGCCGACCTTCGGGTCGGTGGTCAGCAAGCTCCACCAGAGGAACGGCACTAGCCTTCCCCCTTACGTCGCCTTGGGCATGGGACAGATGCCACACACCTACATGAGGCCACTAGGACTTGAACCGGCCTTCTTGGGTCTCGCCCATCAGCCATTCGATCCCAGCGCACCGGGCGGAGTTGCCAACCTTGGGTTGGCGGATGGCATGACGCTCGACCGGTTGACGGAGCGCAAGACGTTGCTGGGCGCCTTCGACAACATCAACCGCGCCATCGAGCGGGCGCAGGGCACTTTTGCCGGGATGGACGCGTTCACCGCTCAGGCCCTGAACATCATCAGTTCGTCGCGAGCCCGAGACGCCTTCGACGTCGTCAAGGAACCGGAGAAGGTTCGGGAACAATACGGCACTCACTCGCGGTTTCTGCAAGCCCGGCGTCTCGTCGAAGCGGGTGTGGCGGTGGTCACTGTGTTGGCCCCCGGCTACTGGGACACCCATGCGAATAACTTCAGTTCGCTACGGCAGATGCTCCCCTTGCTGGACAAGGGCATTCATGCCTTGGTGACCGATTTGCAAGAGCGCGGCATGGACAAGGATGTGACGGTCGTGGCCTGGGGCGAGTACGGTCGGACGCCGAAGATCAACGGCAATGCCGGGCGCGATCACTGGCCGCAGGCCAGCTTCGCCCTCGTCGCCGGCGGAGGATTCAAGATGGGCCAGGTCATTGGAGCGACGACGGTCCGGGCGGAGCGGCCGGTCGGTGGGTCGTACATTCCGCAAAACCTGCTGGCCACGTTGTACCGGGAGGTCTTCGGCATCGATCCCGCGGCGACCCTCCCGGACCACAGTGGTCGCCCGATCTCATTGGTGGAGGAGCGAGAATCCATCAAAGAGCTGCTCTAAGGAGCGATAAGGGGACGCGCGCCCCGTCCCCTCTTCTGCTTCCAGCAGTTCAAACAGACAAGAAGACGATCAACTCATGATGTCTTTCACGACTCGACCCTTGACGTTGGTCAGACGCATCGTGGAAACGCTCGTGGTGGATGATGGCGGACTTCCTCGGACAAATTCTGATTGACACCGCCGCCGTCGAGCACGATCGGCCGCATTTGGAGGCCATGCTCGCGCGGGTGCGGGCCGTCGTCAGCGAGCGGGGTATTCAAGATTTGCTGGTCGTGATTGAACGCACCGGAAACTACCACCTCGCCACCAAGCGAACCTTTGCCAAGGGGGGCTTTGACACGCGGTTGCTGCATCCCTTCGCCACCAAGCAGTACCGGTTGTCGGCCGATCCGGGAGTCAAGACCGATGCTCACGATTTGGCCGCCATTCATCGCGCGGCGGCGCAGGGCTTCGGCTTGACCGAGCAGGCCCTGGAGGAGCCCTACGACTCGTTGCGGATGTTGGCCCGGCATCGCCGCGATCTGGTCGAGAAGGTCACCGCCTTGCAATGTCAGATCCGCGAGCACTTGGATGTGGCCATGCCCGGATACGCCGCCTGTTTCTCGAACTTGTGGAACAGTTCCGTGGCGCTGTGCTTGGCGTGAGCCACCGGCACGCCCGCCAAGCTGTTGGTTCAGGGCCGGCTGGGGCTGACGCAAATCTTGAAGCGTGAGAAGCGACGAGGGAGATGTGACCGGCGCGCTGGTCCGCTGCGCGAATCGCCGGCTGTGCGCCGCACTGATGAACATCGCCGATAATTTGACGAAGTGCAATCAGTTCTTCATCGGCCAGTCGCTGGTGTGGCAGAGGTCCGACGTCGATCCGCGCGCGATCCGCGTCCGCGTGGCCAAGCACTTCACGCGACTCTGTTTCGCGCTGGTCGCCGGCCGCCAGGAACTGCGACACGAGTGCGTCACCGGTCGTGACTCGCTGCTGCGCAAACTGCTGAAGTTCCATCAAGACCATCACACCACCTCGGACCAGATGCGGTCGCAACTGGAAGCGGCCGCCGAACAACTCACGCAACCGGCGTGCGAACGCGAAGGGGAACTGCTGAGCGCCGCGCTGGCCGGTTCCGCCAGCCGCCGCGGCCCCAGTTCGCTGGCCGAACTGCTCCCCTTGATCTTGCTGAAGTACGGTGTGAGGATCACTCGCCGCTCGGCCACCGCGCCCCGATGGAAGTCTTCTACGACGGAGCCTTCGATCTCCGCGCCCTCCGCCACGGTGGTGGCGAGCGACTCTTCGATCCCTGCTGTTGTCCCAGGAGCCAACTCTGATGTAACCAACCCAATGACCTCTTCACCCGTGGGAACCGCGGCCTCAAGCCGATCAATTCCGGCCTGAGCTCGACACTGCCTGTGAGCACTACGGCACTCGCTGCCTTTTTGGAGCTTGGCACCCTGCCGAGATCACTCACCGCCTGATGCGACCGTTTGAGGCCGTCCCTCTGATACCAGTTTGGCATCTCGTGATCACCACCCGACAGGGATCCGACTCAGAACTTCGGGCCGCGTCCCCCACACCATCGTTCGCAAAAAAAAACCGCTCCCACGCGGCCCATGAAAAATCTGTACCAACTTCATTTACTTGCTTTTCATATGACCGTCTCCCAAATTGCCGCTTCTCGGAGGACTGCGTTGGTGACCGATGACGTTGAGTCGCTGAAGTCGGAGCGGGTGACGAGGTATTCGTCGAGAGTGTACGACTCGTCGAAGGGGCGGGTGACGAAAGGTTGCTCTGGGTTTAGCGGGAGCACGGCGTGGGGGACGAGGGCGGCTCCGAGGCGATGTTCGGCGAAGGCGAGGGCGGCGGGCCAGCCGCCGGTGTGGGTGTCGGGGGCGAAGGTGAGCGGCGTTCCCTCGGCCCGCTTTTCGAAGCGTTGGCGCAGGCCCGATTGAGGGTCGAGGCCGACGAGGCGCTGGCAGCTCAGTTAGTATGGAGCGATGGCGGCATGCGGTAATCTGGTGAAACGGGTGCAAGACTGGATGTGGAGCAGCCTCTGCCACCGGCAACAACGCGATGACTTCGGTCGGCGAGTGCTCCGTGCGTGGTCGTGCTCGAATCCGCGGGGTGAGCCGCAGGCGATTGATCCCACGGATTCAGTCACGGCCCACGCATGAAGTTACCAATGGCATTGCTGTGAAACGACGCCTCGCTGGATTTCAGGAAATCCAGAGCCTGATTACTGTTCTCGGTACGGTTCGGTCATGTCACGTTTTCCATCTCAGGTTTTCGAGGTCGAAAGATGTCCGATTCTTCTGGCGAGGCCCGTCTCCTTTCGGCTGGCGTGGCGCGAGCGAACATCACGCCGCCGATCGGCATTCGGATGGTGGGCTACACGGTTCAGGAGGGTTGCTCGCAGGACGTCGAGCGCGAACTGACGGCGACCGTACTCGTGCTGTCGGACGGTCTGGCGAGCGTTGTCATCGCGGGACTGGATCTGCTGTTCGTGCCAATGCCGTACTCGGATCGCATTCGCGCCGCGATCGGCCAGCGGCTGGGGATTCCGGGTGAGAACGTGCTGCTTAACGGCAGTCACACGCATCTGGGTCCGATGTTTCCAGGATGGCAGCAGGAAGAGTCGCCACAGAAGGAGCTGCAAGAGCGGTATGTCGAGCACTTGGAAGATGTGCTCGTCGGGACAGCGAGCGCGGCATGGGCGAAGCGGCAACCGGCGCGATTGGGCAGCGGGCGCGGGACGGCTCCGCTGGGAGTTAATCGTCGGGAGAAGATGTCGGACGGCGGCATCATCATCGGCGAGAATGTCGACGGGCCGATCGATCGCACGGTGGATGTGATCCGCATCGACGACCTGGCGGGCAAGCCGCTGGCGGTGGTGATGTCGGCGGCATGTCACACCGTCGTCCTGGGGCCGAAGACCTTGTCGTATTCGCCCGACTTCATCGGGCCGGCTCGCGAATTGATTGAATCGGCGATTAGTGCTCCGACGCTGTTTCTGCAAGGAGCGGCGGGGAACATCAACCCGGCTTGCGGCATCGGAAGCGGCGGGCCGGAGCAATTCGAGGACATGCGCCGACTCGGCCTGATGCTCGGCGGCGAAACGCTGAAAGTCTGGGCACAGATTCGGACGCACAACCGCCGTGGCCCGCGCCGGATCGTGCGATCGGTCGCGGCAATTTCGACGTGGGACTACCAGCCGACTCCGCAAGCCACGATCAATCATCTATCCGTGGCACGTCGCCGATTGAATCTGCCGCTGGCACCACTGCCCGATTTGGCGACCGCCGACGCGGATCTCGCACGTACTCGTACAGCACGTGACAAAGCGTTCGCAGGTAATTCACTCGGCGCGAAGAACGTCGCGCAGCGAATGTTCGCCTGGGCCGAGCAGAGGTATCGATTAGTCTCGGCCGGCAACCGCATTGTCACGCGTGAGGTCGAACTCTGGGCGATGCGGATCAATGACATTGGCATCGCGACTGTCTCGGCCGAACCGCTGACCGAATTGGGCCTGGAAATCAAACGCCGCTCGTCGCTGTCACACACGCTGTTCCTCGGATACAGCAATGGCTGCATCGGCTACATCCCGCCGCCGGAAGCGTTCGCCGAAGGAGGCATGGAAGTCATCGAGTCGCACTACAACTACCTGCTCGCATCACAGCTCACGCCTAAATGGGGACCGACCGTGGTCGAGACGACGCTGGAGATGCTGGGCGAACTGAAGTAGACCAATTTCCAGGAAGTCGATGAGCGAAGTTGTTTTGTTCCATCCGTGGCCGTGTCTGAATCCGCGGGGTGCTCATCTCCCCCCACGGATTCAGCGACGGCCGCGAATGAGGTCTCAAGAATTTGAGCCGCAGGAGTTGAAATGGCTGATCACATCTTCTCCGGACGAACGGCTTTGGTGACAGGCGGCGCACGCGGTATCGGGCGGGCGATCTGCCAGATGCTGGCTGCCCAAGGAGCGCGGGTCGCGGTGAATTATCAGCGACACGCAACGGCTGCCGAGGAGACCGTGCGGCTGATCGAAGCCGATGCCGAACGAGTCATCGCCGTTCAGGCGGACGTGTCGAACGAAGCGGATGTGCGGCGGATGATCGACAGGGTGCGGCGCGAGTTGGGGGCGATCGACCTGCTGGTGAACAACGCCGGCATCGCCGAATCAAAGCCGCACACGGCGGTGACGTACGTGCGGTGGCGCGAGATGTTCGCAGTCAATGTGGATGGTCCGTTTCTCACGACGTGGGCAGTCAAGGACGAAATGCTGTCGCGCCGCTTTGGGCGGATCGTGAATGTCTCATCGCTGGCGGCCAAAATTCTCAAGCCGGACATGATCGACTACGCCACGACGAAGGCGGCCGTCATCGCCTTCACGCGACACTGCGCGGCGGCGCTCGCGCCGCATGTGCGAGTCAACTGCGTTGCGCCGGGGCTCACGAATACCGAACTCGCTCAATCGGCGAATCCCGACGCGGTCGCTCGGCTGATTGCCGTCACGCCGCTGGGCCGCATGGCCGAGCCGGCCGAGATCGCCAACGTGGTTCGGTTTCTGTTGTCCGAAGATTCAAGCTTCGTCACCGGCCAGACGATCGTCGCGTGCGGAGGCCGTTCATGACCGCGCCGCAAATTCAGATTCCTCCGCCGGACGGAATCTACGCCGAGCCGTTCTCGCTGCGGAAATGCGTGCGTCTGCTGGGCAGCTTCGGGCCGGCGGCGGTGGTTGCGTCGCTGTCGCTGGGAGCGGGCGAAACAATCATGGTCTGCGGACTCGGCTCGTGGTCGGGATTCGGGCTGTTGTGGATGTTGGTGCTGAGCGTTGTTATCCGCGCGGGCTTCGTGATGTATCTGGTTGGCCGATACACGGCGGTGACCGGACAATCGTTCGCGCATCGCATCGCCGCGTTACCCGGCCCGCGCGGCTGGTTGCTGATGTTCTTCGTTGCGGCTGAGCTGGCGGTGCTTGCGACTGGTCTGACGGCCATCGCCAAGCCGTGTGGCAATCTTGGCGTGTTCCTGCTCGGCGAGAAGTTGGGCCTGGCCGACATTCTGGGGCTGACGAATCCCGACACCGCGCGGCTATGGGTCAATGGGATCACGTCGGTCTTTCTCGGAGCCGCGCTGGCCGTGAGTCTCGGATCAAGCTACGTGTCACTCGAAAAGCAGCAGATCATCATCTGTGGCTTGATGGTCGCGGGGACGGCGGTGGCCACGATCTTCGTCGGTCCTGACTTGATCGAGATGTTTTGGGGTGCGATCCGCTTCGGGCATTTGCCTCCCGCGCCAGATTGGGCACCGCCAGCGGCAAAGAATGAGTACGCACTCAATTTGGCGACGATCTTCGGTTACGTCGGCGGCAGTCTGTCAGGCTACATCGCATATTCGAGTTGGGTCGGTCTGCACGGCTGGGGCTTGGCCGGGAACACGACAGCTCGCGACTACGCTAATCAATCCTCGAAGCAAGACCACTTGCCCGCCGATCCGCAGCAAGCCGCGCATCTGCGACGATTGTTGACACCTCTGCGCTGGGACGTCGCGCTCGGAGCCGCTGTGTTGCTGGCGGTCACGGTCGCGTTCTTGTCGGCCGGCGCGACCGTGTTGTATCCGAGGCACTTGTCACCCGGCGCGGGGGAGGAATTCTCGCTGCTCACCAAACAAGCGTTGATCTGGGAACAAATCAGCGTGTGGCTGGTCCCAGTCTATTATTTCGCAGTCCTGCTGGCCTTGTGGGGCACAATCGCTAGCGTGCCCGAAGCGGTCGCTCGCGTGACGCATGATCTACTCGCCGCAGTCCGACCGGAGACGAAACAGATTCCGTTTCGCAAAGTGCTGACGATTTTGGTCGGCTGGTTTTTCGTGTCATCGCAGTTCTGGAATTGGGGCGGCTTTCGTTTCGACCTGCTGACTCAAATCGGCGCTCTGGTCACCGTCAACCTTGGCGTCGGCATCGTCTGTCTGCTGGCGACCTACTACAACGCGACGCTTCCGCCGCTGTATCGAACCCCCTGGTGGGTGACTCTCGGTGGTGTTCTGTCTGGGATTGTCTTGTTGATTGCGTTCGTGGTGACGGCGATTGGAATGGTGATGAAGTTTCGCTGAGATGGGACGGGGGACATTATTGCAGCCTGATCCGCGCCGTGTCTGAATCCGTGGGGCGTCATGACTTCACCCCGCGGATTCAGACACGGCCGCGGATGTCTTTATCCGCGGCCGTGGCTGAATCCGCGGGGTATCCTGCGTTCGGAGCGACTTTGATGTCTTCACCAAACGAACTGCTAACGGCTTACGCCGCGCGACGTCCGAATAGCGCCGCGATGTTTGAACGAGCGAGAACTGTCCTTGCCGGGTCTGTTGGGCATGACCTGCGGTATTCGCTGCCGATGCCGATCTACATTCAGCGCGGTCAAGGCGGACGCAAGTGGGATATCGATGGCAATGAGTACGTCGATTTCCTGATGGGCAACGGCGCGTTGTTGCTGGGACATGCCGATCCCGAAGTGATCGATGCGATCGCTCGCGCTGCGGCGCTCGGAACACATTTTGGTAATGATCACCTGCTGCACATTGAATGGGCCGAACTGGTGCAGCGGATGATTCCGTGTGCGGAACGAGTCCGGTTCACGAATTCCGGGACCGAAGCGACTCAGTTAGCGTTGCGGATCGCGCGAGCCGCGACCGGCCACAATCGCATTCTCCGATTCGCGGGGCATTTTCACGGCTGGCACGATGACGTCGTGCATGGGTTTCAGCCGCCGTTTGAGCTGGATGGGTCGCTCGGCGTGCCGCCGCATGTTCGGCAAGGGCTGATCACGATCCCGGACGGAGATTTGAATTTGCTCGACGAGACGCTGGCGGCGAACAACGACATCGCCGCGGTGATTCTCGAACCGTCCGGTGCGTCATGGGGGCGAGTGCCCATCGACGTGAATTGGCTGCGCGGCGTGCGTGAGGCAACCACTCGGCGCGACGTGCTGCTGATCTTTGATGAAGTCGTGACCGGGTTCCGATTCAGTTCCGGAGGTGCGCAAAAGTTGTACGGCGTGACGCCCGACTTGTGTTGCCTGGCGAAAGTCATGGCCGGCGGGATGCCGGGTGGAGCGGTCGCCGGTCGCGAAGCGGTGATGCGCGTCTTCGATATCACCGGCGACCCGCATCACGACCGGCATCAGCGAGTCGTTCACTTCGGCACCTTCAACGCTTCGCCCACGGCGGCTGCCGCCGGCACACTGGTACTACGTCGCGTGGCCGACGGCACGGCTATCGAACAAGCCAATGCTGCCGCGCTCCGGCTGCGAAACGCCTGGGACGCGGTCCTCGAACGGCACGGGATCGCCGGCTACGTTTATGGCCCGGCTTCGACGTACCATGTTTTTCTTGAAACCGACCTCGACCGGGTGCGGCAAGCTCAGTCGCGCCGCGATCTGCACACGACCGACGCCGCACGGCTCAAAGGAATGCCGGGCCGGCTCATCGCACAGTATCAACTGCGGATGCGTTTTGGCGGCGTGGACAACATGAGTTCAACCGGCGGCGTGACCTGCGCCGCACACACGCCCGACGACATCGATCGCGCGACTTCCGTCTTTGAACAGACTGTGATCGCGCTGCGTGATGACGGTCTCATTTTCCCTCTCACCTGAAACTTGTGAAACCAAGGAGAACCTCATGAGCCAACCGCAAATCCCTACCGCTCACACGCCTGCCGAACTGCCGCCGATGCCGATTGATCCGGCCTGGATTCAGGAAGGAACACCGGCCGCTCGAGGAGCCGTGTTGACACAGTCGCAGGACAAATTGCTGTCATCCGGTTTTTGGAGTTGCACGGCCGGTAAGTTTCAGTGGGTCTTTTCGTGGGATGAGTTTGTTTACATTCTCGAAGGCGAAGTCACGATCCGCGAAGCGGGCGGCGCGACGCACACGCTGAAGGCTGGCGACGTGGCTCATTTCCCACGCGGCCTGACAACCTACTGGCACGTGCCGCAGTACGTCCGCAAGTTCTTCACGCTCCGCACGGTCGAACCGTTCAACCTGTGAGCGATGTCTACGAAGCGGTCGCCTCGGCCAAGACCACGCAGCGGCAACTGGTCAGCGACTTGCTCGACCGAGCCTTCGGCGGTTCGGCCCGACAGCTCGTGTTGCAAGCGTTGTCGGCGAACCGAGCCTCGCGTGGCGAGTTGGCAGAGATTCGCCGCTTACTGGATGAGTTCGAGAAGAGAGCCAAGTGAACGTAGCCGTCACGCTCCGCGTGACGAGCCTTCCGCGAGAGACGCCCGAATGTTGCAGAAAACAGAAAGCCAGAATCGATCGTCGAGTGGAGCGTTCGCAGCCGCCGTGACGAAGTCTCATCACGAGGGAGCATAATGGCTACGTTAAGGCGACCAAACCTGGAGGCCAATCATGCTGAGCGATTCGCAAATTCTGCGTGATGCGGTTAGTTCGTTCGAACTCGCAGTGGTGTGAACCTACCGCGACCACATCAGGTGGAAGGCGAGCCGGCATGCAGCGTCCCTCGGACAACCAAGGCGAATTCTTGTAAGGCGATCCCGGCGACCAGAACCCGCCGACGCACGGTGTACCACGCACAGTCTCTTGGTCCGGCAACAAGGCGTCCGGCGATCGCGGCCGGAAAGATCAGCCCGTCGAAATCTCCAGCGACGAAGTGCCCACGCTGCCGCCGACTCCGCACGGAGGTGCCACCGGCGGCAGTTCCGAGCCGGCGTTGCCGACGGGCACGAAGGTGCGCTACTTCGGTGACTACGAGCTGCTCGAGGAGATCGCTCGCGGCGGCATGGGCGTGGTGTACAAGGCGCGACAGATGTCGCTCAACCGCATCGTCGCGCTCAAGTGTGAAGCGGCCGAGGTAATCCGTTCTGTGGCACTGGCCGTGCAGTATGCGCATGACAAGGGTGTGATCCATCGCGACCTCAAGCCGGCGAACATTCTGTTGGCGAACGTGGGGCGTCAGCCCCCTGGTTTGACAGCGGCGCCCGGCACATCACCAGGGGCTTACTCCCCCCGTTCGCCGACGTGATCCCCAAGATCACCGATTTCGGCCTGGCCAAGCGAGTCCAAGGCGGCAGCGACCTGACGGCGACCGGGCAAGTCCTGGGTACTCCCAGCTACATGCCGCCCGAACAGGCCGCGGGCAAGCTGACTCAAATCGGCCCCGCTTCGGACGTGTACTCGCTGGGGGCGGTGTTGTACTGCCTGCTGACCGGCCGCCCGCCGTTCCAATCGGCGAATCCCGTGGACACGCTGCTGCAAGTGCTGGAGCAAGAGCCGATCTCGCCGCGGCAGTTCAACCCGGACGTGCCGCGCGACCTGGAGACCATCGCCCTCAAGTGTCTGGAGAAGAATCCAGTTCGCCGCTACGTCTCGGCCGAGTCGCTGGCGGATGACCTGCGGCGTTGGCTGAATCACGAGCCGATCCAAGCCAGACCCAGCACCGCCTGGGAACGCTCCCTCAAATGGGCCAAGCGTCGCCCGGCCGTCGCGTCGCTGAGTCTATTCCTCGTCGTGTCTCTGCTGACCGGCAGCGTCGTGTCCACGCTCTTCGGCCTCGCCGCCAATCGTGAGCGGACAAAGGCCGTTCAACTCTCCGACGCAAACGCCACATTGGCCGAGAAGGAAATGTCCGCTCGCGAGAAAGCTGTCCTCAACGCCGAACGCGAGCGGAAGGAGAGGGAACGCGCCGACGAGGAAACGAGACGCGCACAGCGTTTGCTCTATGCCGCCAAAATGAATCTCACTCAGGCGGCCTGGGAGAACAACCAAGTCCGCCGACTCCGGGAACTACTCACCGAAACGAAGTCACAACCTGGACAGCACAATCTGTGCGGCTTTGAGTGGCATTACTGGGACCGCCTGGCCCATTCCTACCAGATGAGCTTTGAAGGGCACACCGGCAAGGTCACAAGCGTGGCGTTTAGCGCGGACGGGAAACGGCTGGCATCGGCAAGCTGGGACCAGACGTTGAAGGTGTGGGACGCCGCGAGCGGTCAGGAGACGCTCACGTTGAAAGGGCACGCCGGTGGTCCCGTCATGAGCGTGGCGTTCAGCGCGGACAGGAACCAGCTTGCGTCTGCAAGCTGGGATCGAACAGTGAAGGTGTGGGACGCTCGGCCGTGGACTCCTGAACTGCGAGCGGAGCGTGAGGCCCTGAGTCTGATCCACTGGCTGCGTGACCAAGGCCAAGCCCCGACCGAATGGCTCGACGCCATCGCGGCGGACCAGACCATCAGCGAACCCGTCCGTCAACGCGCCCTGCAATTCGCCCGCGAATGGAAACCATCACGCCCTTGAGCTTGCCTCAGGGGTTCACGCGTTTCTGCACTACTAGATGTTGCTCGGTGGTTTTGGTGAATCGGTATCGGCTCTGAGAACCATTGGCGGGCGGTGGCAAACACGAGTAGAATCGGCGAGAAAAGAGGCTCGTCATGACGCTCACGCCCCAACAGATGAATGCGATTCGGCATGGCGAGGCAG
>CAZPUJ010000427.1:0-4267 GCA_964589725.1 uncultured Planctomycetaceae bacterium | reverse complement strand
TTTTCTTGACTGCCTTGGTCGGCTCTTGAGCCGTTGCCACTGTCCAGATCGACCAAGCCAACAGGCTCAGTCCAAAGCATGAGCACAAAATCCTCTTCATGGCTGTCCCTCCTCGGTGGATTGGCGTTGGCGACCACGAATACGATCGCAAAAGGGAGAGAAATGATAGTGATAGCCCGCGGAGGTCGAAAGGAAACCTTCGCCGCGACGAGTTCACGACAATTTCGCACGCCCGCATTCTAAGGACCTTTCAACTTTCCTTCGTGTGTTGGCTTTTCAGGGAGACGACACACCAGACGGCCATCGCCGAGTGCAGGACCACGCCCGGCCAGAGGCCAATGCCGTGCAGCCCTGAGCCGATGCCAGCAATCGCGAGAACCGTGACGACGGCGATGTTGTACAACAACATCGCCGTGACCAATCCTCTCGCGGCTTGGCTCTGTTCGTCGTGACGCGCAAACCAGCAAGCGACTCCCAATGCGACCAGCGCCGCCCCGGTCACTCGCGCGACCGCCAAGCTGGCGGGAGCATCGAGCCACGAACCGAGTAGCAGCCTCGCGGTTTCCGACGGCCGTGCTGCCAACGCCACGCCAGCTCCCAACTCAATCACCGCTGTCGTGACGAGCAGCCACTTCATTGCTCGATCCTCGCGGTCGCTCGATCGAAATCGCTAACTCCAGTGGGTGCGTCATCATCGCGCCTTTTCATAGCACCGGCCCGAGCATCGCAATGGTGTTGTTCCACAGTTGGCGAGTTATGGGCGGGCAGTCATCACTTCAACTCGACCGTCACCTTCAGGATCTTGCCGGTGAAGTTGTTGTCGCCTTCCAGGTAGTCGTTGGTCACGTTCGTCTCGCCATCCAAGCCGACGTCCACACCTTCGTCGGCCGAGAAGGCGGCAAGCTGAGTGCGATCAATTCGTCCTTCGGCGACTTTCTCACCGTTGACCAGGATCTTGCCAATGCCTCCTTTTCCGGGGCCGCCGCCGTCGTAGGTGAATTCGTAGCGGATGGTCGCTTTGCCCGCAGGCAGCGACTTGGCAGCGGCGACCTTGTAGGTACTGAGACCGAGGAAGTTGTAGGCATACGTCGGCTTGCGGTCTTTCAGGTACAGGCTCCAGCCACCGAAGCGGCCCGCCTGAGCCAGGATGACGCCGTTGGCTCCAACGTCGGGAATCTGCACTTCGGCGGTGATGGTGTGTGAGCGGTTCTTGGTGTTGATGAAGACGTTCTCCGACATTCCGGTCATGCCTTCAAAAACCGTCAGCGACGTGCGACCGGCCATCAAATCGGGACGCCCGGCGAGCGCGGCATTGACCCGCTCGATGCCCCGATCATCAATCGGCAGCACATGGTTGCTGACTGCTTCCTTCAGGAACAGCTCCTGCAACTCTTTGAGTTTTTCAGGGTTCTTCGCGGCCAGATCGTTGGCCGAACTGAAGTCTTCCTCGACGTGGAACAACTCCCACTTGTCTTCGAGCAGCGGCCTTCGAGGCTTCGATTCCCACGCCGCACGGTGAACTGTGTGAGCCAGCCAGCCGTCGTGGTAGATGCCCCGGTTACCGAAGATCTCGAAGTACTGCGTCTTGTGCCGGTCTTTGGCTTTGGCGTCCGCGAACGTATAGACCATGCTCACGCCTTGGATCGGCGTCTGCGGCGTGCCGTTCACCGACTTGGGTTTGGGCAGGCCGGCGGCTTCGAGGATTGTCGGCGCGATGTCGATGACGTGATGCCACTGCGATCGCACTTCGTTCTTCGCTGTGATTCGCTGCGGCCAGTGGATGACCATGCCGTTGCGAGTGCCGCCGTAACTACCGGCGACCTGCTTCGTCCAAGCGAATGGCGTGTCTCCCGCGACAGCCCACCCCGCCGCGTAATGCCCGTAGGAATTCGGACCACCCAAATCGTCGATGTGCTTGAGGATCTCCGCTACCGATTCCGGTACGCCGTTGAAGTACGTCATCTCGTTCAAGAGACCGTTCATGGTCCCTTCGGCACTCGCTCCGTTGTCACCGACGATGTAGAAGATGAGCGTGTTGTCCAACTGGCCCAAGTCTTCGATCGACTGCACGAGCCGACCGACTTCGTAGTCGGCGTATTCACCGAATCCGGCGAAGACCTCCATTTGTCGGGAAAACAACCGCTTCTCGTCGGCACTCAACATGTCCCAGTCCTTGATCGCTTCGGGCTTGGTGGCGAGTTTCGCGTCCTGCGGCACAACGCCGAGTTTCTTCTGCCGAGCGAGCGTCTCTTCTCGCAATTTGTCCCAACCCTGATCGAACCTCCCTTTGTACTTGGCGATCCATTCTTTCGGCACATGATGCGGCGCGTGCGTCGCTCCCGGAGCGAAGTAAGTGAAGAACGGCTTTTCCGGCGTGAGTGACTTTTGCGAACTGGTCCACTTGATCGCCTGATTGGCCAAGTCGGTCATCAAGTGGTAGTTCGGATCGCGAGGCGGCTCGATTCGAGTCATGTCTTCGTACAGCCCCGGCGACCATTGATTCGCTTCGCCGCCGATGAAGCCATAGAACTTGTCGAAGCCGGAACGAGTCGGCCAGCGATCTGTCGGGCCGGACGGACTGACCTCCCACGCGGCGGTTTCGTGCGACTTGCCGAAGGCTGCTGTGCTGTATCCGTTGAGCCGCAGCATCTCGGCAACCGGAGCCACGCTGTCGGGACGCTTTCCCGTTTGGCCGGGAAACGCCGTCGCGGTCTCGGTGATCGAGCCCATGTTGTTCATGTGATGGTTGCGACCGCTGAGCAACGCCGCCCGCGTCGGCGAACAGAGCGCGGTCGTGTGAAACTTGTTGTACTTCAGCCCACCTTTCGCCAGCCGTTCCAGCGTCGGCATGTGGATCGGCCCACCGAAGGCGCTCGACTGACCGAACCCCATGTCATCGATCAGCACGATGAGCACGTTCGGCGCTCCGGCCGGTGCCTTGACCTCAAACCGCGGCGGAGCCTTCGCATTGCGGACATCAAATTCCGTGATCGGAGCGAGCTTCGGCTCGGGGATCGGCAGGACCGTGCGATCGAGATTGTCGGTCGTCTTCGACACCGCGGCGACCGTCTTGTCTTGAGCTAGCAACCGCGAATGAGATCCCCCGCAAATCGTCCACCAACTCAGCAAGGCTCCGCAGGCCACGGCAGCTAGTGTCAACCAAATCCTTGTACGTTTCATAATGCAGCCTCTTTGTTTTTTGGATGGAAATGAGCTTAAGAATTGTCCGTCTGGCTCGGATGAGCCGTCAGCGAGTGCATAGAGACCAGCCGAGCGACCAGCACCGCAAGATAGATCGTGCCGGTCAGCGCCTCGAGCACCGCCAGCATCCGCGCCGTTGGAGACACCGGCGTGATGTCGCCGAAACCGACTGTCGAGAGCGTCACGTAACTGAAATAGAGCGCGTCGAAGCCGCTCAGAACATGCGAGCCCGACACTCCGGCAAGAGAGAAGGCATTTGGCGAAATGCGAGCCGTCAGCGCATATGCGAATGTCCAAAGCAACCCCAGCGTCAGATACGTCGCAATACCGGCACAGAGCACTTCAGTATCCACTCGCGACGCACGCAAGATGAATCGCAACAGGTTGAACACCACAAAGCCGACAAATGCGATTCCCAAAACCAAAAACGCTTCTGCGGGAACAAACTCGGGAGCGAAGTGGTGAATCCATTTGGCGAAGACCGCTGGGACGCTCAAGACCACGGCGATGATCAACGTCCGACGTTCCGCTCCTACGGCCAGCACCGCCGAGCCGAGCACCAACGTCAGCATCACCCCCTCAATCAGGACGGCTTGACTCAGCCCCTCCACCAACGGAGTCACCACCAGCAGCAACACCAACGCAATCAGGAATTCGACCGCCGAGTAATGAGTCAAACCGACTTGTACGCGCAGCCGTTCGGCCAGCCGCTGAATGTTGATGTGCTTGGGAGATCGGTCGGTCATGGATGTGATTCGGCGCAGATTATCCGACGTGGAGCACGTTTTCAACGCGCTCGCCTTTGCCGCTTCAACGCGCTAGTGCTTTGTCACCGCTTGATTTTCGGGTGAGCCGGAACGCGCTATACCGCTCACTGCCGAGTCTGACACTAACCCGAAGCGCAAGCGAGGTTTTGTTACCTCAGGCCTCGCTCGTATGTTGAAACCACAGCCCAGTGGATGTCAGAGTTTGGGTTGTGGTTGTTCGTGAGGAGCGTTTTAGCCTCGCTGTGGCTTGACCACTTGCGCAAGATTACTCCCTCCGAACTTTGACGTGAGAAATCGTT
>CAZPUJ010000426.1:0-4264 GCA_964589725.1 uncultured Planctomycetaceae bacterium | reverse complement strand
ACAGATCCATGGCTGGCAACTCCTTTTGCCTAGCGAATCAAATGGGGAATCTAGGCAGACATCATGCCAGCGGCCTTTACGAATAGAAAGATGAAAATGGCCTGTTGTTTCCGAGAAATAGCGACGGCCGGGAATTACTGTATTTCAACCAAGACGCAGATTGAAGAATTAGCCAGCCGTGTGTCGAATCCGCCTTCGGCTCATCACGCAGAGCGTGATGGCTACATTGAGGCTTCGCCGCGTCAAGACGTCACTGTCAGCAGCCGCTGATGAATCAGGGCGTCGGCGGCGATCCACAGCTTGCGCCAGCGAGGCAGCGACACGTGACTCGTGAAAACGTCGAACTTGCGACGTTCCATTTCGTGCAACAAGCCTCCGTAGAGTTGCAACATCGCCCGCAAGATCGGCCGGCCGTGAGGTTCCAAACACGACATGAGTTGTTCCGCCGAGGCGTAATAGGTCTTGGCACGCTCGACTTCAAACTCCATCAACGCGCGAAAGCGGTCGTCGCAGCGGCGAGCCGACAGGTCGTCGACCGAGATCTGAAACCGCTGCAAATCTTCCGCCGGCAAGTACACGCGGCCGGACTGAATGTCCTCGCCCACGTCGCGGAGGATGTTCGTCAGTTGAAATGCCGTGCCGCAGTCGATCGCTCGCGTGATCGACTCGTCGCCGTGAAATCCCCAAATGTGAATGCAGCACAGGCCGACCGCTCCGGCTACGTGATAGCAGTATTCGGACAGTTGGGCGAACGTGGCAAAGCGGCACGTCGGTGACGAGGAGGACTGCGGAACCAGAAGGTCCGAGCGAACTCCTTCCAGAACGGCCAGGAGATACTTGTGAGGAATTGCGTACCGCGAGGCGACGTCGCGCATCGCGGGGAACATCTCGCGCGCCGCCTCCGACCAGTCGGCCGTCTCAGACATTGTCCATGCGGGTCGCATGACGGCGATCAATGATTGCTGCCAAGCATCCAAGCCGGCGAGCCGTTCGGGCGGTGCGCGGCGCGAATCGTCGCCCCAGTCGTCCGCCACGCGCATGAAGGCATACAGCGCGCACATCGCTCGATACTGCGGAGCCGGCAGGCCGCGAAACGAATAATAAAAATTCCCGGCCGTCCGCTTGGTCAGCCGTTCGCAAGAGTCGTAGCAATCGTCCAGGGACGTGCGACTCATTCGACGAACTCCGGGAAGGACGTATGACGAAGTACCCAACGAGGACAGAATGACGAACGTCGAATGACGAAACAAATGCAGTGGCGGTCCTTGCGACGTTCGACGAAACAGTTCGTCATTCGGGCTTCCGTCGTCATGGGGTTACTCGTCAGTCGTCATTTGGTTGCGGCTTCGCCGCCTTCCGGGAGACGGGTCGCCAGAGTCTGCCGGCCAGCGCCGCGGCCTCTGACGCATTTCCTCACGATCACCCGGCCGAGACATTTCACCAACAAAGTGGCGGCGTCCCACTTGGTCACCACTGGCCGTCGCTCCCACACGCGGAAGCCAATCGCTTCGATCTGGTCGCAGATCTTCAAGCCGCCTTTGCCGAACAACTCGATCACAATCTGCATCCGACCGGGAATTCGTGACGCCAACTCGTTCACGGCCAGCAGGAACTCGCGCGCCCGAGCGACCTCGAACCGCATCAGTTCGAGAAATGCGTCGTTCGTGACGCGCCACTGCAGATCGTCTACTGTGTATCCGAAGTGCTCTCGATCCTCGCGCGGCAGGTACGTTCGACCGATGTCTGCGTCGCGAGCGACATCTTGCCAAAAGTTCGCCAGTTGCAGGCCGGTGCAGACCCAGTCCGACAGCGCGATGGACCGCTCATCGTCGCAGCCGCACAGCCGCAGCACGATTCGTCCGACCGGGTTCGCGCTGTTTCGGCAATAACCCAACAGTTCGTCGAAGGTTTGGTAATCGGTGACTCGCTGGTCCTGCTCGAATGCCGTCAGCAGATTCTCAAACGGCTCGCGCGGCAACGCGAACTCTTGTGCCGTCCGTTGCAACGCCACGAACACGGGATGAGTCATCTCACCGCCGTCCCAACAGCACTGCAATTCGCCGCGCCACCAAGCCAGCAGTCGGGTCGCCAACTTTACATCACCGACCTCGTCGCCAAGGTCATCCGACCAGCGGCAGTAGGCATAAACATTGAAAAACGGCTGCCGCAGTTCGCGAGGCAGCAGCCGAGTGATCAGTGAAAAGTTTTCGTAATGCGATGTCGCTAGCCGCTGGCAATATGCTTCGGCATCCGGCTGCGAGCGATTTGTCTGTGGCGTGGTCTTGCCCGATGTCTTGCGATCTGATCCGATCAACAAGCCTTCGGCAACGCCCGGACACCAGCGGCGTAACTCGTCCAAAACGTGGAGTGTTTTTTCGGGCATTTTCGAGACGCGGTCGTGAGGTTGTCTTTCGCCGTCGGGCAGTAGGCTAATCGAAGCAATGGTCGTCTCCCAGCAACGCCCGTTCCTGCCAACCTCGTGTCGACGGTATCCTGCATCCGTTTGCCGGTTCGGTATCGCCGGGGCAGCCTCAACCGCGTGTGTCTTCGCTTGACGATCAGTCCGCCCGTTCGCTACTGACGCATTCATGGCGAAGACCTTGTTGGAGTATGCCGAGTGGCTGGCTGGGCGTGACGACTTGCGGTGGCCGGCGGCTCCGGAAGCGGTGCCGTCGCGGGCCGAGCCGTCGGTCAAGCCGTTGCCGGGAATCAGGGCCGTCACGTGGAACGTGTATGGCACCTTGCTGCGGATCACCGACGGCGAATTGTTGTTGATGTCGGACCAGCAAATTCGCATGCAGGTCGCGCTCGAAAAGACGATCCACGAATTCAACATGTGGCAGAGCATGAGCCGCAAACCGGGGGCTCCCTGGGAGTACATGCTGGCTCAGTACACCGACGTGCTGCAGGAGCTGCAGCTCACCGGAGCGGCCAAGAAGGGGGATGTCACTCAGGTCGATTCGCGGTGGCTGTGGCAGAAGCTGATCTCGCGGCTGGAGCAGAAGGAATATCAGTACGACGAGGAAATTTTCGGCGACGCCGACGAGTACGCGGAGAAGGTGGCGTACTTCTTTCATGCCGTATTGCAGGGCGTGGCCGCGATGGACAACGCAGCGAAAGTCGTGGCGGCCGTCGCCGACGCGGGCTTCGCTCAAGGACTGCTGGCGGATGGGCAGTCATTCACGCTAGTGCAGTTGTTGCGAGCGTTTCAGGAGCAAACTAAACTACCGCCGCTCGGGCAATTGTTCACACCGGGCTGCGTGGTATTGTCCTATGATCTTGGCATTCGCAAGCCGTCGCGCACGTTGTTCGAGACTGCCGTGGAGGCGTTCGGACAGCTCGGCCTCGCGCCGGAAGAGGTGCTGTACGTCAGTAGCCGCCTGCGCGACGATTTGGCGATCGCCAGGCAGGTCGGATTCCGCACCGTCCTTTTCGTCGGAGACAAGAGGAGCGTGCAGGCGACTCTGGACGAGTTAAAACAACCAGACGTTCGTCCCGATCGGCTGCTGACCGAGCTGACTCAGATTCGCAATCTTCTCGAAGACTGATCCTCTCAAAGCATTACTCACATGGCCCAGCCGTTGTGCGATCTTTCGCAGTTCGACTTCGAGCATCCGCTGTTCGACATCGAGGAAATCCGCCGCGTCAACCCGCAGCGATACGAGATGGAACAGTTGACGGCGATTGTGCATGTCGATCTGACGCAGCATCTCATCGTCGGGTTCAAAGACATCACCGACCACGAATTCTGGTGCCGAGGCCACATGCCTGAATTCCCGCTGATGCCTGGCGTCGTGTTGTGCGAATGTGCGGCACAACTCGCCGGATTTTTGGCCCGCAAGTACAAACTTCTCGGTGGGGATTTTCTCGGTTTCGGTGGCATGAACGACGTTCGCTTCCGAGCGCCTGTGTTTCCCAACTGTCGTTTGGTGCTGGTTGCCAAATTGACAAAACTTCGCCGAAACCGCATGGCTGAATATGTCTTTCAAGGCCTTGTGAACGACACAATTGTCTTCGACGGCGGCATGATCGGCGTGCCGATTCACCGCGACCCCGCCGGCAACGAACCAATGTGAGTCGACGGATCTTGGAAATCCTGAAATTGATTGACTCGCAAATCGGTGCCCTGAGTCCGTGCGTCCGCCAGACTGTCGGGTCATCGTCAGCGCTGCCGCACGAAGTTCCCGATCTGCGTCCGTACTTTCTGACGTTTGAGGATCTTTCGCCGTATCTCGCGGACGATAAGTTCTTGGATTGGCTGAAA
>CAZPUJ010000425.1:0-2928 GCA_964589725.1 uncultured Planctomycetaceae bacterium | reverse complement strand
CTCCCCGTCTCCCCGTCTCCCCGTCTCCCCCTCTTCGTCGCGACGCCACAGATCGTCGTCGCGCGAACGACACGCAAGAGCCAGACCGCGTCATCACGATCCGCGGCGCCGCACAGCACAACCTGCAACACATCGACCTCGTCGTCCCGCGCGATCAGATGAGCGTCTTCTGCGGGCCGAGCGGCAGCGGCAAGAGTTCACTGGCGATGGACACGCTCTATGCCGAAGGACAGCGGCGGTATGTCGAGTCGTTGTCGTCGTATGCTCGACAGTTCCTCGGTCAGATGCCGAAGCCGAAGGTCGAACACATTCACGGCCTCTCGCCCGCCATTGCCATCGAGCAAAAGTCCACCGGCCACACGCCCCGCTCAACCGTCGGCACCGTCACCGAAGTCTACGACTACCTCCGCATCCTGTGGTGCCGACTCGGCCAGCTCCACTGCCCCGACTGCGGCATTCCCGTGCAGACGCAGACCGTCGATGAGGTGATTGCGAAGATTCTTGGTGCGGAAACGGGGAGATGTCGAGGTGGGGAGACGAAGAAAGCGTCGGCGGTCGACTCGTCTGACCGGTCCTCTCTCCCCGCCGGGGAGAGGGTTAGGGTGAGGGGTGGCCCGAACGGTGATGCCGCTTCCGTCGTGGCCTCACGAACGCTGCTCCTCCTCGCTCCACAAGAGGTCAAAGTCGGCCAGCAATACGAGAAGCTGTGGGACACGCTTCGCCAACAAGGATTTCAAAGAGTCCGCATTGACGGCGTGACGCATCGCCTCGACGACGTTCCGGAGATTGATCGCCGCAGCAAGCACGATGTTGAGGTCGTGGTGGATCGGATCACGTTGGGTATGTCGGCGAGCCCCGGACGTCAATTCGGGGGTGCGGACAATTCCTTCCGTAGCCGAAGTCGTGAGACTTCGGTCCGAACCCGTACGAGTTCGGCGACGTCGGGAAATCATTCGGAACCGCTTCCTAATTCGCAGCGGGGCCGTCTCGCCGATTCGGTCGAACAAGCATTCGATCTCGGTAAAGGCTTGATTCGTGTCGCGTACGTTGACGACAAGACGCCCGAAGCGTACTGGCGAGTCGATCGTTTCAGCCTGCAATACGCCTGTGAGCAATGTGGCCGAGGTTTCGAGGAACTGACGCCGAACAACTTCACATTCAACAGCCCACTCGGTTGGTGTCCGTCGTGCGAGGGCCTGGGTGTTCAATCCGGAACGAACCTTGCCGCGTTGGTCGAAGACCCGAAGAAAACGCTCGGCGACGGAGCCGTCACCGCCTGGCCCGACGTCACGAAGAGTCCCCTCTTCCGCGCGATGCTCGAAACGCTCGCGAAGCAGTTCGGCATCCCGCTCGACGTGCCGTTCGAGCGACTTGATCCACGACACAAACGGCTGGTGCTGCACGGAACGGGAGAACGGTGGATCGAAGCGACAACGATGAATCTCAAATCTGAGATTTCAAATTTCCGCTTTCAATACAAGGGCCTTTATCCCGCCATCGAAGAAGCGTCGCGTGTTTCGTATGCGTACCGCCAGAAGTTGAGCGGCATGACGGGCGAGGTGTCGTGTGCATCGTGCGACGGGAGCCGGTTGCGTGACGATGCCGCGAACGTGCGGTTGAAGGGGTTGACGTTGCAGCAAGCGTGCGAGGTGCCGTTGGACGAGGCGCTGAAGTTCTTGAGGGCGTTGACGCCGAGCGTTCGAAAACGCGGTCCGCAGAAACAAAGCCATCTCGCTCCGCGAGATGAGGCCCCTCAGAAACGTAGCCATCTCGCTCCGCGAGATGAGACTCCTCTCGCGGAGCGAAAGGACGACGTTGAACCGCTCAATGCCAGCGAGATGAAGATCGCCGGCGACTTGCTCAACGAAGCAACGCACCGGTTGTCATTCTTAGTTGACGTCGGTTTGGAATACCTCACGCTCGCTCGGCCATTGCCGACGTTGTCGGGGGGCGAGTGTCAGCGGATTCGACTCGCCGGTCAAATCGGTCGTGCGTTAACCGGCGTATTGTATGTGCTCGACGAGCCGACCATCGGTCTGCATCCGCGCGACAACGGACGGCTGTTGGGCGCGCTGAAGAAATTGCGTGACCTTGGCAACACGCTGGTGCTCGTCGAGCATGATCGCGAAGTGTTGCGTGCGGCCGATCGGCTCTACGACTTCGGCCCCGGTGCTGGCCGCTTCGGCGGAACCGTGACAGCCGAAGGATCGCCACAAGAACTCATCCGCGCGAAAGACTCGTTGACGGGACAGTTCTTGTCGGGACGGCGGGAGATTGCGATCCCGCGCGAGCGGCGGATGGCTTCAGTGGCGAGCGGGGGGCGTCAGCCCCCTGATGCCAACGAGCCTGCTAACGGCGTGAAGACAAATCGGCAAAGCACACGACGCATCAGGGGGCTGACGCCCCCCGCTCGCCTAACGCCCCCGGGCGGCGGGTGGCTCGAACTGCTCGGCGCGCGGCTGAACAATCTGCGCAACGTCGATCTGCGAATTCCGCTCGGCACGCTCACGGTGGTTACGGGAGTCAGCGGGTCGGGCAAGAGTTCGCTCATCCAAGAGACGTTGGCGAAGGCGGTCGCTCGCCAGTTGCATCGTTTGAACGAAACGCCGGGGCCGTTCGATGAACTGCGTGGATTGCAGTTCGTCAACAAGTTGATCGTCGTCGATCAGCAACCGCTGGGGAACACGCCCAAATCGAACCCCGGCACCTACGCCGGCGTGTTCGAGGAAATTCGCGAGTTATTCGCACAGCTTCCCGATTCAAAAGTGCGGGGCTATCGCGCGGGGCGGTTCAGCTTCAATCGCGCGGGCGGGCGGTGCGAGGCGTGCGAGGGAAACGGCCAAAAGCTGATCGAGATGCACTTCTTGCCCGACGTCTGGATCGAATGCGATCAATGTCGTGGCAAGCGATACAACTCGGAGACGCTCG
>CAZPUJ010000424.1:0-4885 GCA_964589725.1 uncultured Planctomycetaceae bacterium | reverse complement strand
CCAAGCATAGTGTCGCTCGTTCCCAAGCTCCGCTTGGGAATGCCCCCCGGAAACTCCGCTTCCCGAATCGCATCACGGTCTTGAACGCCACGCTCACATTCGCGAAGCGGAGCTTCGGGGAGTGTGTTCCCAAGCGGAGCTTGGGAACAAGCGTGTCGAGCATGTCGAGCGTCTGCAGCCGTCATCCCCGACTTGACAACGCCTGCAACGCGGCGATGAGTTCCTTCGGCGAAGCCCAGTCCGCCGAGTGTTGGCTACGGTGAGCAAATCGAATCGTGCCGCCGCGGTCAATGACAAAGCTGCCTGGCAACTGCGTGACGTCACCTTGCGGGCGTCCGAGTCCGTGGCGAGACAGCGACTTGATCGCTCGCCACCACATCACAGGACCAATGATGTCGAGCACCCGTCCACGCGGACAACGAAACGCTCGATAGCCCTCTTGCTGCGAATCGGCCAAGCAGACGAACGGCAGTTGCCACTGCTGCTTGAATGCGTGCAGTGCGGACGGCTCGCTCATCGTCACGAGCACAGCCTCACCGCCGGCAGCCCGAATCGCCGGATACGCCTCGCGCACGCCGACCGCGTGCTCACGACAGAGCGTTCAGCCAGTGTGTCGCACAAAGACCAACGCGATCGGCTGCCGCTGCCACAAGTCGGAGAGCCGCGTCGGGTGGTTGAGGTCATCCGGCAGCGTGACGTCGGGAGCGGGATCGCCGACGGACAATGCGGAGTTGGTGGTCGCCATGACGTTTCCTTTTGCTCGTTCCCAAGCCCGCTTGGCTTGTTCCCAAGCTCCGCTTGGGAATGCCTCCCGGAAGCTCCGCTTCCCGAATTGCAGTCCTGAACGTCGCACTTAGACCCACGTTTACATTCGCGAAGCGGAGCTTCGGGAAGTGTGTTCCCAAGTGGAGCTTGGGAACAAGCGTGTCAAATCCCTTGGCCGCTGGAGAGCACGACCGCTTGATGATTCATTCGAGTCGAAATTTATGCCGTGCATAGTGAATCGCGTCGATGAGGGCGTCGACTTCGGCCTCGGTGTTGTAAAACGCGAAGCTGGCGCGAGCGGTCGCAGCGACATCGAGCCATTCGTGCAGCGGCATTGTGCAATGATGTCCGGCTCGCACAGCGACTCCCTTTTGATCAAATAGGTCGGCGAGGTCATGGGGGTGAACTTTTTCGACCGTGAAGCTGACGATCGCTCCACGATGCTCGATCGACGGGCCATAGACGGTCACTCCGGGTACCTCGGGCAACAGCCGCAGCGCTCGTTCGACCAGTTTGTGCTCCTGCCGCTGGATCGCGTCAAAGCCGAGCGACCGCACATAATCAATTGCCGCGCCGAGTCCGATTGCCTCGGCAATCGGAAGCGTTCCGGCCTCAAACTTCGCGGGCAGTTCGCCCCACGTCGACGACTCGAGATGCACCTCATCGATCATGTTGCCGCCGCACAGAAATGGGTCCATCGCTTCGAGCAGTTCGCGCCGGCCGTACAGCACGCCGATGCCCGTCGGGCCGTACAGCTTGTGCCCGGAGAAGGCCAGAAAGTCGATCAACGGATCGCATACGTCGACCGGCCTGTGCGGCACGCCTTGAGCGCCGTCGACCAGAATCACCGCGCCGACTTGTTTCGCGCGCGCGGCGATCTCTCGAATCGGGTTGATCGTACCCAGCACGTTAGACATCGCCGTGACCGCGACCAGTTTGGTTTTCGAAGTCAGCATCCGGTCAAGATGCGACAGGTCGAGCCGCCCGTCGGCGGTGAGCGGCAAGAACCTCAATTTCGCGCCGGTCGCTTTCGCGACTTGCTGCCACGGAACCAAGTTCGAATGGTGTTCCATCTCGTTGAGCAAAAGTTCATCACCCGGCCGCAGAAACTTGCGACCCCAGGCATTCGCCACGAGATTGATCGACATCGTCGTGCCCGATGTGAAGATCACCTCACTCGGCTTCGCCGCGTTGATCAGCCGCTGGACCTTGTCGCGAGCGGCTTCGAGTTCGACGGTCACTCGGTCGCCCAACTGATGAATGCCGCGATGCACGTTGGAATTGTAGGTCTCGTAGACCTCACGCAACTTGTTGAGCACCGCCTGTGGCTTTTGAGCCGTCGCGCCATTGTCGAGATACGCAAGCGTCGCTCCATTCGGAAGCGGTCGCGCAAGGATCGGGAAGTCGCGCCGCACGGCATCAATATCAAAAGCGGAGGCCATCGGAAAACGCCTCGTCAGTAGCGTGGGCAGGGCTCACCAAGACCGCGTGCGATGAACAGAATTTTGTGGGGTATACCCACACTACGGCTTTGCTGCGGACGTCGCGGCGTCTGGCCCCTGTGAATACATCATCGTCTTGAGTACTTTGAAACCAAGCAACCCGCAGCGTTGACGGGTCGCGGTGAGCGGCACCTTGATCAGCCCCAGCATGTCTTGAGCTTGAAAGTTCCGCAACTCTGACAGCGTCTTCCCTTCGATATGTTGGCACAAGATCGACGCCGCCGCTTGGCTGATCGCACATCCCTTGCCATTGAAGAAGGCTGTCTCCACTCGGCCCGCTTCATCGAGCTTCAATTCCAAGCGGATGTGATCACCACAAAGCGGGTTCTTTTCGCTATGGGAACAGGTTGCACACTCCAAATGCCCTTTGTGGTAAGGGCATTCATAATGGTCCAGAATGTAGTCGTCGTAAAGCTCTTCGTTCACGGCAATTTCTCTCGACGCCAGAGCGTAGCGATGAATGACCATCGTTGAGTCTGTGCGGTTTGCTCGGCTGCTCGGCCGACTTTTGACAATTTCAATTGTCAAAATAGCAACGTCGTGGCGGAGATCAAGGAGGATCGCGGTCGAGTCGTCGAATGTCGCGACAAAAAAGCCAGGACATGACCGGCCGGCAAGCACGTTCTTCCACGCGTGAACGGGGGCGAAATTGAACGATCCCCTGATTCATCGAACCCTGATTCATCGCGAAAACAAGGGGGGGGCTTGTTGAAGATTCGCGGGCACCACCCGACGACGTAATGGACACGACCGCGAGAAGGGCAAGACTACAACCCGACGATCTAGCCGCGAAGCCCTGGTGGCATCTCGGGCGCGAATTGCGCACGCTCCTCACGAAACGGTGACGCCCTGTCGTAGCTGAATTCGCCAGAATTCAGCCACAACGGCCATCGACACCCTGAATTCTGGCGAATTCAGCTACCACTCGGTGCGCAATTTTGGGGCGAGGAGAAGGCGTGCCGCGATGAACTCAAACCGCCGTCGTTGTGGAGTGGATTGTATTCTTGGTCATCCAGCAGATGGTCTCCTGCAATCGCTGTTTGAACTCGTCTAAGGTGACCGTCTTCAGATCGACTCCCTCACACACGAGTTTCTCAACGACAGCGTTCACGATATCGGCGTAGGCTGGTCGGCGGATTGGGGTCATTATCTCGATGTCCAAAGGATGACTATGGGGATATTCACTTACGGAGGCTTCGGACAGACTAGGTCCACAAATCCAGCGAAGATAGTTAAGCATGGTAAAAGTTGCCCGGGCGGTGAATGACCGAGCTTTGGACCGTTAGAATGCAGCGATTGTTCCTTGTTTCCGGCCTGCGGCGTGAAGTTGGACCGGGATGTAAGGAACAGGCTGAACCTGGCAGCAAGAAAGTCGAACGGGCTTGACGACCTGACGCGGCTCGAAATGGACGAGCATCGCCGATGCTGCGGCTGTTGTCGGCCACTGACCGCTATTTCTTCTGAGATTCCGGCAGAGTTTTTCTCTGTCGAATCATCTTGGCGATCTCATCGGGGGCGAATGTTGGGACGCCCTTCTTCATTACAGCGCGAACTTTCCCTAAATCGACAAGGGCGCGAATCTCGGATTCCGGGATTCCTAACGCGCTGGACGCTTCACGCAGCGATTTCATCGGTAGCGGCATGAAAATGACTTCTCGGGAAATGATCTAAGTGCCAGCCAAGTGACACGGGACTTTAACATAAGCGTGGCTCGTCGGGCGAGCCAACACAAGGTTTCGCGTTGCTCGTGATCTGCTAGCCGCCCGCGATTGATCGGGAGTCGAGGTGTTGCCCGTGTTACTTTTTACTTTTGCCTGCCGCCATGTTTATGCTCCGATCTTTGAAGTTCATTGTGGATCGCTTCCGCAAACACCCCGAGGGCACCGCGTGCGACAAGTAAGGACACATAGGCATTCGTCAGAAGTTAGGAGTCGACAGAGATGATCGAGAGAATTGAACGTGCCTGATGAGTGAACTTACTGAGATCATTCGTGCCATCGAAGCCGGCGATCCACTCGCTGCAGACAGGCTCCTGCCGCTCGTGTACGAGGAGTTGCGAAAACTCGCGGCCGCTCAACTGGCGAACGAGCAGCCGGGTCAGACTCTGCAACCCACGGCCCTCGTGCATGAAGCCTATTTGCGACTAGTTGGTGGGGCGCATCCCGAACAGTGGAACAGCCGGGGGCATTTCTTCGCTGCCGCGGCGGTGGCCATCCGGCGAATCCTGATTGACAACGCACGTCGCAAGCGGAGCCAGAAACGAGGTGGAGGGTTCGTGCGGCGAGAGCTGGAAGAGAATCCGCCCTGTCTGCCGGAACCGCAGGAAGACCTTCTCGCCTTGGACGAGGCCCTCCAGAAGCTCGCGAAGGTTCATCCGCAGGCAGCGGAGTTGGTGCAGCTCATTTATTTTGGAGGACTTACGATTCCCGATGCGGCGCGAACTCTCGACATTTCCCCTCGCACCGCCGGGCGTCTCTGGGCCAGCCCTGTGAACGTGGTGTTTTGTTACGTTTGGCGACAGAGGATTCTCGCGGTTGCGACATGCTTTCCGTTCCCCGAGTAGTGGCGTTGGGGCTTTGGCTTCTTGGAACCGCGCGGATGGGATTGGTATTTCTTCA
>CAZPUJ010000423.1:0-3735 GCA_964589725.1 uncultured Planctomycetaceae bacterium | reverse complement strand
AGTCGCACGTCGCCGATCGGAACACCGGCCGCACTGAGCGTGTCGTCGCCGCTGTTGCCCAGCACGCTCATCACAATGCCCCCCAATTCGGAGAGGTTTCCGACGGTGATCACGTCGTTGCCGAGGCCGCCGTCCACGATGACCGTGTTGAACGCCGGTCCGACCGTCACGCTGCGTGTCCCTTCGGTGACGCGCAGCTTGTGATCGAACACGCTGACGGTGACGATGTTTCCGGCACCCGATAAGTTGGCCTGTAGAGCATTGTCGCCGCTACTGTCGGTGAGCGAGTCGTTGCCGCTCCCTTCCCCTTCCCAAATGTGTATGTCGTGGCCGTCACCGCCATCCAACACGTCGGCTCCGCCTTGTCCGTTGAGCGTGTCGTCACCAACGTTGCCAAAAAGCGTGTCCTGGCCGGAACCACCTAAGAGCGAATCGTTGCCTGCCCCGCCATCCAACGAATCGTTTCCGCCGCCGCTGTTGAGGGTATCGTTTCCGGCGGCACCGATCAGCGTGTCGCTATCATCGCTGCCGACCAGTAAGTCACCGATTGCATCAGTACCAATGACCGTGACGGTCACAGTGGCTGGAGCGCTACGGCCCCCGTTGTTGTCCGCGATGCTGTATGTGAACGTAGCTGTCCCACTGAAACCAGGAATGGGCGTATAAGTCACGAGCCCATTCCCAAGGCTCACCGCGGTTCCGATTGCCGGTTGGGATTCGATCTGGATGGTGCTGTAATCCAACGCTCCATCCGGGTCGCTGTCATTGGAGACAACGTCGAAGGTCACCGGAAAGCCGCCGTTCGACATGGCGCTGTCGTCGTTGGCGACCGGTAATTGATTCGGGGGAGCTAGCTCCAGCAAATCGGGTCGAGCCGTCGCAAAGAGCGTGTGGGTCGTGTATGTCGTCGTGGCTCCTGGGGCCACGGTAAAAACGTTGCGCCAAGCCAAGATTGGATCCCCGAATGCCGTTTCGGCAAAGCCGTCGCCGTTGACGTCGTTCGGAACCGTGTCGTTCAGATCCACACCGCCCGTGACGTCGGAAAATCCCTGAGTGGCATCAAAGAATGACTGGACGTGGAAACGGTTCGTCGTGATCACTGTCCCGCCGATGCCCGAGATCGCGAGCCAGTTATCGGACGTTGTCGGCGTCGTTCCAACCGTTTGGGTTTCGTAGAGCAACTCGAATCCACCCGGAAAGACGAATCGCCCGCCCCCGTTTCCGATGTGCGAGTCGATCAACCGAACGAGTTCAAAACTTTCCGTAGCTGTTCCCGAGTTCGTGATCGTGTAGGTCTGCGTCAAAATGGATCCGGCCAAATTTCCAAAGCGGTTGTCAAACAATCCCAATGTTTGGCACAGCGAGAAGCCCAATCCGAATTGAGTCCAGCTACTTTCGGCTTGTGTCGCGTTTCCGGCCATGGTGGCGCCGCTCGAATCGAGTTCGGTTCGTGCGCCCGTTCCAGATGTCCCGGTGCGGTAGTAAACGCCTTGGAGTCCCGCGCCGAGTCCGGCCGATGCGGTGCCGGGACCGATCGGATCGATGGCGGTGATGCTGATATCACCTTCACCATTGGTCGTCAGTGACATCGTTCCGTCACCGGTACCGGTTGACAGTGTGGCGCTCGTTCCCAAGTTTGCTCCGCCCGGTGGACACACTGCGGCACCAGGATTGAAGTCAGCCGGCCCCGGCGGTGGTGGCGGCGGTGGCGGTGGTGGCGGCGGTGGCGGTGGGTCCACTATTACGGAGGTGATGAAGCTGCTCGACACTAAATCGAGTCCCGCACCGCCGTCCAACGTGTCAGCTCCACGACCACCAACGATGGTGTCCGCGCCGCTTTGCCCCAAAACCGTGTCGTTACCGGTTTCGGTGCCGGCCACGTCCGTTCCGTCGCCAAACAAGTTGTCATTACCGGCGCCACCCAGGATCAAGTCATTGCCATTGCCGCCGATCACGCTGTCGTTATCGCCTTGGCCGTTGATCGTGTCGTTGCCATCGCCACCCAGAATGCTGTCGCGGCCCACGCCGCCCAAAAGGCTGTCATCGCCCGCATTGGCTGTGAGCGAATCGCCGAGCGTATCGTTGCCCGCTTGCCCGTTGAGCGTGTCGTTGCCGTCGCCGCCGATCAAAGTGTCGTCGAACTCGCCACCCAGGATCGAGTCGTTGTCGCCCTCGCCGTTGACGAGGTCCGTCCCGCCGTCGCCGTTGAGGTTGTCATTCCCCGCACCGCCCAAAATCGTATCGTCCCCGTTCCCCGCGTAGACGGTGTCGTTGCCGTCGCCGCAGGTGATCGTGTCCGAGCCATTGCCGCCATCGATCGTGTCGTTTCCAGCGCCGCCATCCACGTCGTCCGTGCCGTTGCCACCAAAAATGGTGTCGTTGCCGAGTGAGCCACGGACCGTGTCGCGGCCGTCGCCGCCGTCCAAAACGTCGTTCCCCAAGCCACCGATGATCGAATCCGCTCCGTCCTGACCTTGCAGGTTATTCGGGAATTCCCGACTGCCGGTCAGCACGTCGTCGCCGTTGCCGCCTTGCACCAGAATACTCATCAGCGTGAGGTAATCGGTCGCTCGCACGTTGATCAGGTCGATCTCGTTCTCTTGATCGCCGCCCGTGATCACGATCGACTGAATCGAACTCGCCAGCACCGAGCCGATACTCGAAATCGGTTGCTGAATGCCCCCCGCCGGACCGGCCAACACCAGCACGTTCCCACCAAAGGCGCTCACCTGAATGCTGTCATCGCCGTCGGAGGTGATGCTCAATTCCGTGCCGACCACCAGCGCGGAGACCGACGGCAGCGAGCGAATCTCAAGCTGTTCCGCGGCAACGGAGACGGATCGAGACATGCTGGACGGCTTTCGCCGGCGTTGGTCAGCGAAATTCTTCAGCCAAGACGCGATCTGCACGATTGCCCCTCCTTGCGGGTCAGACACAACCCACGAATTTTCCCGCGAGTTCCCGACGCTCGGATTTCGCCGCACGTCCCAATAACGGCGGTCGTCCCCAAGGAAACAATGCACGCGGTTTTACAGAATGTGCTATCGGCCCCAACAACCACTCCGCGCGACAAATCTAGGCGGCCCCGATACACGCCGAGTTTCCCACAGTTCAGCCACAATCAAGACATCACGCACGCCGTGTCTGACCGTCGTCGTCGCGAAAACGTGCTCCGACGAAAAAACCCCGGTTGTGATCACAACCGGGGTCTGCGGAGTCTTCGGGAACCTCGTTAAACGTCGCGCGGGCCGAATCGAGGCGTTGGCGAGCGGGACGGCGTCAGCCCCCGGTGACTTCGCGAAACCGGCCGGCTGACGCCAGGCCGCTCGCCTCAAATGTCTCGAGGACAGCCGCGTCTGACACATTTGGAGGACGCTTCACACCAACCCGAAGCGTAAGCGAGGAAGGAGCTAACAGACCCTCGCTCAGGCTTCGGGTTAGTGCCAGGCTCGACCGTGCGAGGTCTACGTGGCGGCTCCGCCGCTACATTGCTTCCAAAATCAAACGCACTGACAGTGACAGTACGAACGTCTCGTTGATCTCGGCCGCTGGGTCGGCGATCACATCGGCACCTTGATTCCCGGCCACGGTGTCGGTGCCGCCTTGGCCGTTGACGTTGTCGTCGCCGTCCTCACCCAACACGATGTCGCTGCCGCCACCACCCAGGAGCGTGTCCTTACCGTCACCGCCGAGGACCGTGTCGTTGCCGCCGCCGGCGTTGAGGTTGTCGTCGCC
>CAZPUJ010000422.1:0-3173 GCA_964589725.1 uncultured Planctomycetaceae bacterium | reverse complement strand
CGCTCGCCCGACGCGGAACTGCCAAGGGATGTCTCGCCGCTCCGCGATCAAGGCCGGGTTTCTCGGTGTGGCCGGTCTGACGCTCAGCGACTTGCTGCGTTTGCGAGCACACGGCGCGGCAGAGAAGAATGACAAGTCGGTCATCTTGATTTGGCTGGATGGCGGGCCGAGTCAGCTTGAAACCTACGACCCGAAACCGAATGCGCCGTCCGATTATCGCGGACCGTTCGGAGCGTTGCAGACGAACGTGCCAGGCATGATCGTCTCCGAGACGCTGCCGCTGCACGCGAAGCGGGCCGATAAGATGGCGTTCGTGAGGTCGGTGCATCACGACAACGGCGATCATTTTGCGGGAGCGCACTGGATGCTGACCGGACGGTTCGGCTCGAACGCGGCCAGCTTGCCGCAGAAGTATCCGGGAGTCGGAGCGTATATCTCGAAGGTGCGCGGGGCAAACGTCGCGGGAATGCCAGCGTATGTCGGACTGCCAGCCGCTCAGAGCGTGTACCTCTTCCCCGGCTACATGGGAGCCGCGTATCTCGGAGCGGCGTACAACCCGTTCGACGTGGACACCGAACAGAAGTACCTGCACTTCACGTATCAGACGAAAGTCGGCCGGCCGAGGTGCCTCGACAGTTTCGGCAAGCTGGAGTCGGCTCGCGCGGGTGACCGGCAGTCGTTGCTCAGCGGCCTCGATCAGATCGAGCGGCAAGCCGATCAGTCGGGCATGATGAAGACGGTCGATCGGTATCAGCAAGATGCGTTCTCGATGGTGCTGGGCGGGAAGGCTCGCGAGGCGTTCAATCTCGACCTGGAAGACCCGAAGGCGATCGACAAGTACGGCAACAACCCGTGGGGCCGCTATACGCTGATGGCTCGGCGGTTGGTCGAAGCCGGCACGACGTTCGCCACCGTGGACATGCCGCACTGGGACGATCACTCGAACATCGAAAAAGGCCACGGCGGCAAACTGGAAGCCGTCGATCGCGCCGTCGCCGCTCTGATTGACGACCTCGACGTACGCGGCCTGCTCGACCGCACAATGGTCATCGTGATGGGCGAGTTTGGCCGCACTCCGAAAATCAACAACGGCCAACCCGGTATCGCCATCCCCGGCCGAGACCACTGGGGCAACGCGATCTCCGTGATGATGGCCGGCGGAGGCCTGAAGGGAGGCGTAGTTGTCGGAACCACCAACTCGAAGGCCGAATTCCCCATCGAACGCGCGCTCAAGCCCGCCGACATCCTCGCAACCGTTTACAAGGTCATGGGCATCGACCCGCACCTCTCTTTCAAAGACCACGCCGGCCGGCCGATCCCGATTCTCGACGAGGGTGAGGCGATCTCAGAATTGATTTGACTCCGTTCAAAGTTCCGCCTTTCGTCGATCTGCGGCGCGATGAAGATGCCATTCGAGATCAACTACACTCCGGAGGCATTCGATCATTTGCATCAAGCAAAACAATGACCTTTACGTCGGCGGCGAAAGGGTGCAGCTATGAAGACCATCGAACTCTCTGAAATAACCTCGTTGACGCCTCACCTGCAAACCGGCAGCGCAGAGCCAATCGTCGTCCGCAGTCACGGCAAGACATTGGCTGCTGTCATCCCAGTCGACGAAGCTGATGTCGAAAGCTTGTTGCTGAGTATCAATCCGCAATTCCAAAAGATTCTCGAATGTTCCGAAGAACGCCTGCAAAAGGAAGGACCGATGTCAGCGGCTGAGGTCCGGAGTCGACTGGCATAACCGATTTTCACGAGTTGGGAGCCGCGAATTGAGGTGCGTATGTGGTGGCGACGACTCCTGGGTTTGAAAGTTGATCCGCATCAGCGGGAAGTGAACGGAGCGCTCAATGCGCTTTGGGGTGGTCGTGTCGTCGTCGTCATGTGGTCGTTGTTCACAATCGGTTTGATTGCGATTTGGGCGAACGTAGAGCCGACGATGGGAGAGTTATTCTGGCCGATCCTCGTATTTGGTGGTTTCTCGTACTTCGGTTTGTGGCCTGCGCGGCACGGAAAGCGGAAGTTGGCTGAGTTAGCTGACCGAGAGATTAAAAATCGAAAAGCGGGGATCGTCCCATGAACGTAAATTCGGCATTCGATCGACGCAGTGCATTCGACTTCATCAAGGTTGGCTCACGCCGTTGGTTTCTTCAAACTGGTCTGGCTGGGTTCGGCGGCCTGACTCTGCCGGCGTTGCTGCGAGCGAACGAAGCGGCCAAATCGCCCGATCGCAAAGCGGTCATTCTGTTTTGGCTCTCTGGCGGCCCGAGTCATCTCGACATGTGGGATCCGAAGCCGGATGCGCCACGCGAGATTCGGGGGCCGTTCTCGTCCATCGAGTCGTGCGTACCGGGGATTCGTGTCTCCGAGCATCTGCCGAAGCAAGCCTCGATCATGGACAAGCTGACCATCATCCGCTCGGTCGATTGCAAGGCGAGCAATCACACGCCGATCACGATGCAGGCGGGAAACCCGTTGGCTCGGCGCCTGGACAAGGTCAAGGACGGCGACGGATATCCGTCGATGGGATCGGTGGTCGCAAAGTTTCGAGGTTCGAACGACCCGCGCATGCCGGCGTTTATCGGGCTGGCTCCCAGTTGGAAAGCTGACGTGTGGGAGTCCGGGCACATGGGTTCGCAGTTCGCTCCGGTGGATGGCGGCGAACTGGCTGGCCGGATCGCGCTACCGCAGGGGATTCAGTTGGATCGGCTCGGCAACCGCGATGAGTTGCGACGGCAGTTCGATCAACTCTTGCGAGATCGCGACCGCACGGAAACGATGGAGAACGCCGATCGCTACACAGCTCAGGCGATGGACCTTGTCACATCAGGTCACGCCGCGAAGGCGTTTGATCTGAGCCAAGAGAAGGATTCGCTACGAGACGCCTACGGCCGCGATTCGATCGGTGAGAAGGCGTTACTCGCGCGACGGCTGGTCGAGGCAGGTGTCACGTTTGTGTTGGTCAGCGCGAGATGGGGTTACTTCGACAATCACGGCGACAATGTTCCGCCGTGGGGCGGCATCGAAAAGGGACTCGGCCCGATCCTGCCGAGCGTGGATCGCACGGTTTATCACCTTGTCACCGACCTTGAGCAGCGCGGACTGCTTGACAAGACGCTGGTGTTGATGCTCGGCGAATTCGGCCGCGGTCCGATCATGACCAAAGACGC
>CAZPUJ010000421.1:0-4956 GCA_964589725.1 uncultured Planctomycetaceae bacterium | reverse complement strand
GCAACGATTTTCTCTTTGGCGAAGCCGGCGCTGACGTACTGGTCGGCGACGCCGGCAAAGACACACTCCAAGGCGGTGATTCCAGCGACACGCTCGCCGGCGGCAGCGGCACCGGCGCGGATGCGGGAGATGTGTTGAACTTCGGTCCCGACGACCTCGTCGACGAGGCTAATCCCTTCACCGCCGATTGGATCGACCGTTTGTCATTGTGATGTGAAGTCACAGCATGTGCGGGTCGATGAGCCAAGCCAGTTTGCCGAGTCCCGGACTGGCTGTGCCTTCGAAGTCGATGCAGGCGATCGTTCCCGGACGAAAGGCCATCCAACTGCCGCCGACCAACGAGGAGGCGAGCGTGCTCATGCTCGGTTCGTGCCCGACAATAGCAGTAACCTCAGCGGGAAGGTCGCGGAGCATCGGCAGGATTTCGCCGCAACCAGTGCCCAGCGTGAGCCACGACACAGCTTCGCGAGCGTGATCGGCAAGTCCGATGGTCGTTGCCAGAATCTCGGCGGTCTCGGTCGTGCGGAGCGCCGGACTATGAAAAACGTGGCCCGGCGCGGTTCCGCGTTGAACCAACCAATGGGCGGCCACGGCGAACTCGCGACGGCCCTGGTCAGTCAGGGGGCGCTGCGCGTCTGGCACCGAATGAGCAGGTGCCGCTCGTGCGTGTCGGATGATCAGCAACTGCATCGGACTGCTTCTCAAAAAAGAAGACCACCCTCGTGGTGGTCTTCTCGGAATCTTTGATGCACTGGACTCGACGTTACTTGCTCGCGGGCAGTTTGCCATCCTTGAGTAAGTCGCCGAACGTCTTGTCCTTGATGGCGCTCTTCTCCGACTCCGTCTTCGTCAGAGCTTCCTTGATCTTGGCTTCGTCCATCTCATTCTTGCCGACGTTCTTCATGAGCGCTTCACCGTAGTTATTGCGTTTCTTCTTGTCTGTGCCTTCGTGACAAACGGTGCACTCGATCTTGTTGTTCTTGGCGACTTCGCTGTACGCCTTTTCGAACTGACCTTTGTATTTTGGGCGAGCGTCGACACGGCCGACATTCGCACCTACGACCAGTCCGGCGAACAGACCTGTCACCAACAATCCTCGTACCATGCCCTTCATGAAAAAACCTCCGCTTGCAAAGTGATATGGCATCCCGACGTAGCGAGCAAACCGGCGCGGAAGCCAAACGGGACTCTGGACGCTCCGGCGTCGCACTTTACGGCTTCAGACCCTTGCGGGCGTCTGACCGTCAGGAAACGTAGCAAACCATTAGAGTCAGGCCCAGAAGCAAAGTCAATTTAGGCAGCCGGCGGCAATAAATCTCCCGCAGCGAGGACCGTTCCAGGTCGTCGGAGAACTGCCACGGCCTGGAAAAGCCGCCGCTACGGAATTGAGCTGGTAGATCGTTTCGAACTGGGCACCTTAGTTCGGACCGACCTCAGGACGTCGGCTGATTTCTCAAATCCCTCTGGGTTGAAGACGGATCGAAACCTATTGCTTGCGCAAAAAAAGTGGGGCCCTTCCTGGGCCCCAAAGAAATCAGACGACGGCACGTGGCGCGGCCATCAGCGACCGTCTTGAACTCGGGCAGTGTCCGGGCACTACTTCTTGGGCTTCTCGACCTTGAAGCCTTTGTCGAAGGCTTTGTCGGCGAAGACCAATTCCAGCTTCTCGTCGTCCTTCGCCTTTTCGACTTTGCCTTTGCAGTTGTTGCAGCAGAAAGCGACCTTCGCCCCGCCGACTTCAATCTGCGTGTCCTTGTTGAGTTCTTTGCCGGCGAGCGGACATTTCTCTTGTTTGGCCTGACCGGTCACAGCCAATTGCGCGTTGGCCTTCGTGGAGAACTTGGCCTTGTCCTTGTTGTACGACTCGGGACAGCCATCACAGCAAAAGTAGACCTTGGCTTCGCGATAGTCGACGGACGATTCGGCCTTGGCGGCTTTGCCTGAGACTGGGCACTTCGCACCGTTGAGTTTGTCTTTTTCCTCAGCAACCAGCCGCGGCAACACGAGCGCAGCCGCGAGGGCGACAATCAACAGCGTAGTTTTCGTTTTCATAGTTGGATCCTTCGGTGGGGAAAACTGGAGGCAATGCTTCACCCACAACGCGTGGGGCAAACGACTTGGTCGGTGAATAGAGTATCGAGTATCGAACGACTTTCGCAATGTCAGCCCTCAAGCTAGGTGGGGACGATGGGCCAGCCCAGCACGTTCGTCCACGTCCGCACCTGTGCGGCGTGGCGTTCGAGGTTTTCAACCAGTTCGCGCGGATGGCAATTTAAACGGCGAGCCAATCCCGCGAGTTCGTCGGAGTTGTCGGCGGGTAGCGTCAAGTCGTCGGCACTGCCGCGCGACATGCGGAGCGCGTCGATCAACCGGCGGAAGAAAAAGTATGCCGTCTGAAGCTGCTCAGCGGCGTCCGCCGGGAGGATTTGGCAACGATTCAGCTCAGTCAAAGCCTGCCGTGTATTGGGCGTTCGCAATGACGGATGCCGATCACTGTGAGTCAACTGCAACAATTGCACGAGGTACTCCACATCGACTAACGCGCCGGGACTGAATTTGGCGTGGAAGGTACCGGCGCGCACCAGTTGCCGCACCTGCCGTTCGCGCATCGCGCGCACTGCCACGGGATCCCAACGGTGGCTGGCGAAAATCAAGTCATCGCGTCGGCGAAGCACTTCGCCACCGAACTCAACATCACCGGCCACGGGGCGAAGCTTAATGAGCGATTGCCGCTCGAACGGCCACGCGGGACCGTCGGCCGCGAAGTAGCGACAGAACTCCTCCAGCGACACCGCCAAATTGCCGGCTCGACCGTAAGGTCGCAGCCGCAAGTCGACTCGGAAGATGCCGGCTCGTCGGGCCTCAAGCGTTTGCTGAAACAGTTCGACAAAGCGGCGGAAGTATTCACCGTTTGAAATGACTTGCGGTCCCGAAGTGACACCGTCGCCGTCGTGGATAAACAACAGTTCGATGTCCGACGCGAAGCCGATTTCACGTCCTCCCAGTTTGCCGAGCGCGGCCGCGCACCAGCGGCACTGTTTCGGTAACGAGCCGTGTTTCGTTCGCAAATGGCTCTCGGCGAGTGAACATGCGGCAATGATGACGACTTCAGCCAGTTCGGTCAGTTCTTGAGCAAACGCCTCGAACTCCGGGATGATGCCGACGACGTGACGCATGTCGACGCGGAACATCTCGCGATCTTTGAATGCGTTCAAACGCTCGCGTCGTTCAGCCGTTGATCGGCAGATGTGTAATTCGGCGCTCAGGTCGGCTTGTAACTCCGCGCGAGTTCGTTGCTGGCGCAACCCGGCGACGTCTGTCAGCACGGGAAACAGGTTCGAGTGTTGCAGCCGCAGAAAGTCTTCCCAAAAAAGGTCTCCGACTCCGAGCAACTTCGTCAGCGCGGCGAGCACCTCCGGGCGATGTAACGATGTGAGACGGTCCAGCCAGTCGGGTTCTTGCAGCTCGCTTTCCAGCAATTGCTGAAAATGCAGCAACGCGGCCTCGGGGTCTGGAGACTCCGGCAGCAGATCGGTGAAGTGCTGAATCAGCACGATGGCGACACGCAGTTCTTGCTGGCGACGCGGGTCGAGCAGCTTGCGCCCCGACTCGTCTGTGACGCGCAGAATGTCTTGCACGCGCGAACCGACGGTCTGAATCTTCAGGTGCCGGATGTCGATGCCCAGCAACGCGAGCGCATTCGTCAGCTCGTACAAGAAGCCGCTCGTGTCGTCAGCCGCAATGTGGATCACCGTCGTACGCGCGTGCGAATCGTTGTCGAAATCAATTTCCACGGGTGATTGCAGCGGGCCGCGTGGTCGAGCGGAAGGCAACGCGTCCGAGACGCGCCGAGCCAAGCGTGCCTGCGCCTCGCGACGTCGTCCGGCGCGAGCTTCATTGAGTAGCTCGATCAGTTCGGCGCGAAAGGCCGCCCACTCTGATTGCGAGTCTTGGCGAGCGGGGGGCGTCAGCCCCCCGGTTGAACGCTGATTGGACTCGCACGAACCGAGGGGCTCACCCCCCCCGCTCGCCGTCGGGCGCGCGCGCACCACAAACGTGTTCACAAACCGCGGTGCCGGAGCTTTGCCTCTGTGCTTCTCAAAATACGATTCTTCAGTGGCGGCTTGGCCTTCCAGAATGTCAAAGCCATGCACGAACAACAACCCGCACATCAGCGACAGATCGCCGAGTTGATCGAAGCCAATAATCGTGACAGTGCCGTTGTTCGCGTCGCGCGGTTGCCAATTGACGATCAACGGGTCGCGGTCGGACAGTCGCGAAAGGAGCTGCGCGTGTTGGGCGGCATCGGCGGCCGAGTGCGTGCCTCGATATTCCTCCGGCACGCGAGCCAACTCGTCCGGCCAAGAATTCTGACTTCGACCGGTATTGAGTTCCGCAGAGTCTGTGGGATGGATTGTCGATCGGTCCTGACTGGACTCCGCAGCCGGCTCGGGCGGATGGGCAGTCCGCCCGATGACGTATTTCTCGAAGATGCGGCGCACGGCCGCGCGATGTTGCTGGAAGTACCTCGTGAGTTGTTCGGCATCGAAAAAGTCGAGCCGTCGAGCCAACTTCTCCAACTCCAACGGCTCGCTGGGAAGCGTGTGCGTCTGCCGATAATGCTTGAGTTGCAGCGCGTGTTCGATGGTCCGAAAGAACACGTATGCGCTTGACAGTTCGCGAAATTCATCGCCACGCACGAAGCCGAAATCGGTCAATCGCACCAAACCGTCGAGCGTGTTAATGCTGCGTACGGACGGCACCGTTCCGCCATGTTGCAGTTGCAGACATTGCACGACGAATTCGATATCACGAATCGTGCCGGCTCCCAGCTTGACCTCGCCGCCGCCGCGGCCTTGTCGCTGCAAATGTTGCTCGATCCGCCGCTTCGCTTGCCACACACTTTTGCGGACTTCATCGGGACTCGACTGAAAGAGCAGCGGTTGGCAGCTCTTC
>CAZPUJ010000420.1:0-13907 GCA_964589725.1 uncultured Planctomycetaceae bacterium | reverse complement strand
GCTGGCTAATTCTTCAATCTGCGTCTGGATTCAAATACAAGCCCGAAGCGCAAGCGAGAGATTTCTGCACCTTTCTCTCGCTTGCGCTTCGGGCTTGTATGACTGCACAGACCACCTATCCGGACAAATTAGCCGGCCGTGACAAGCGACCCCGCCGACCTTGCGTCGGCGGTTTACGGGTTTCTGCACTACGAGGCAGTTGAATTCGAGTGGCGTTCAAGTAGTGCAAAAACCCACGAGCCACTGAGGCAAGCTCAGTGGGGTCGCTTGTTTGAGGACTAGTTACTGCAGATTCGAGAGCACATTCGGCGGCAGTTGGAAGAACTCATCCAGTTCACCCACCGAGGCGATCACAGTGTCGTTGCCTTCGCCACCGGCGAGCGTGTCGAAGGAGGAGCCTTGGCCATCGACGAAATCGTTGCCGTCGCCGCCGAGGACGATGTCTCGGCCAGCGCCGCCTCGCAGCGAGTCGTTGCCGTCGCTGCCGACGATCGTGTCATCTCCGTCATTGCCCTGCACGAGGTCGTTGCCGTCGCCGGCGTCGATGCCGTCATTGCCGGCTTCGCCCGTAATGGTGTCGTCGCCGTCGCCGCCGTCGATCGTGTCGTTGCCCTCGGCGCCCCCAATCAGATCGTTGCCGTGGAAGCCGCGGATGCGATCGTTGCCATCTTGACCATTGAGCGTGTCGTCATCAGTTCCGCCGTCGAGCGTGTCGTCACCGCCGCCACCCAGCAGGCTGTCGTGGTCCGCTCCGCCGGAAAGGCTGTCGTTGCCGTCCATCCCATTGAGCACGTCGTCGCCGTTGAGGCCAAACAGCGTGTCGTTGCCGGAGCCACCATTGATGACGTCGTTGAAGACGCTGCCAGTCAGGTTGTCGTCGCCATCGCCACCTTCGATGGTCGCCAGTCCATCACCGCCATTGACGGTGTCGTTGCCCGTGCCGCCATCGAGCGAGTCATCGCCGGCATCGCCGTCGAGGTTGTCGTTGCCGCCGTTGCCGACGAGCGTGTCGTTGCCGTCGCCGCCGGAAAGCGACTCGGCGCCGTCGGTGCCAACAAGCGAATCGTCTCCCGCTTCGCCGAGCATTTGCAGCCGGATGTCGCTCAGCCCGGCACTCGGATCGGCGATGATGCGGTCGCTGCCGTTGCCACCGAGCAATCGCAGATTGATCGCGGCGACGCCGGTCAGGTCGTGCAAGAAGATGCGATCCGCGCCGCCGAATCCGAACACTTGCACAAGTTCGATATTCCCTTCGAGCGTTTGCACCATGCCGTCGATCGACACCGTCAGGCGACTAGCGTCTTGTCCAACATTGAAGACGTTTTGAGCTGTGTTGCCGCGCATTTCAAAGCAGTCGGAGCCTTCGCCGCCGTCGAGTGTGTCGAGTCCTTCACTGAGTCCTGCGATGAACAAGTCATCGCCATCGTCGCCGAAGAGAGTGTCCTTACCGGCACTGCCCCGCAGCGAGTCGTTGCCGAGGCCGCCGTGCATCGAGTCGTTGCCAATGCCGCCCAACAGGCTGTCGCTTCCATCGCCGCCGTCAAGCGTGTCGTTGCCAGCGTTTCCGTTGAGCAGGTCGTTGCCGTTGCTGCCAATGAGCCGATCGTCTCCGTCGCCGCCGATGATCGTATCGCCGGCGAGCCCCGGCGTTGTCACCACGCCAACCAAATTGACCGCCTGGCTGCCGCTCGCGGAGGGACCAAAAGCGGCCGCCGATGCTCGCAGTGGCGTGTACTGGTCGGCCTGATTCAGGTCAACCTGATAACCCAAGTCGCTCAACGACGCGATCGTGATCCGGCTCAGCGGATTGTCGCCGGGATCTAGCACGGTACTCATCAGCTCGTTGCCGAAACTGGTTTCGCGCCAGTGGGCATCAGCGGAACCCGGCCCACCGGTGCTCTCCACGGGCACATTCAGTTCGGAGACGTTGAACAGACGATTGTATTCGGCGGTTGCTTGACGGCCGAGGAATCGCGGATTGACCGAGCCGGCTGCGGCCAGCAAACCTTTTTGCGTCCAAATCGTGCCGAAGCCCAACGCGTGAGCGAACTCGTGCAGGATCACATCCTCCAACTGGCCGCTCGCTTCCAGCTGCGCGATGTCACCGGAGTCGAAGTCGATCGTCGCCAGCGCGGGCAAGTAATTGCCGATGCGTTGTGCGTCGATGACTGTCTGACCCAGCACATTACCCGTGCCGTCGATCGGCCGCACGTTCACTCGAATGGCCAAGTCGTCTACGACGCCCATCCCCGTCACCACGATATCCGGCAAGTCACCGACAATGATCGATTCCCAACGCTCCTCCGCCGCCGTAAAAGCCGCGACTTGGCTGCCTGTCAAACCGCCGGGCAAAATCACTCCGAGGTCGAATTGTCCGGTGGGGCCAATCGGCAGCCCCAATGTCCCCACGTCGTCGGCGCCAAACGCCGAGATTGCATAGGGGGTTGCCAGAGATCTTTGCAGCTCACCGCTACGATTGAAAATGTCCACGTAGTACGACACGCTGAGAGCCGCCGCCGACAACACTCGGCTGCTGCCCAAATAGATCAGATCGTCCACAACGCCAACTCCGCGATACTCACCGGCCGCCGGCGTGTTCGGCGAGAACTGGTTGGTGATCAGGCCAGTCGCGGGGTTGATCTCCACAATCGACAGACCGTTGGCCACTGTCGCGATCAGTCGATCCGGGTCGAGTGCTCCTGCCAAACCGCCCAGCAGATTCGTCATGGGATTCACGGCGTTGATGTCGAGCACATTGATCACGCCGTCGCTGACCGGGTCGTATTCCAAGATGTCGTCGTTGAAAGCGTCTTGAATGAAAAGGTGCCCGTTGAGCGCCGCGAGGCCGTCGTACCGCTGATTGCTCGGCTGCGGAACCACGTCACGGTCGATGACCGCTCCGGTGTCGGGATCCAATTCGTACAGCGTGCTGCTACCGAGGCCGTTCAAGAAGAACAGGCTCACGCCGTCGAACGCCATGGCATCGCCGCTGGCGTTGATCGGCTCCGGCGCGGAGAAGCGATTGATCTCGCCGCCCGTGACCGGATCGAGTTCGACGATCGAATTGCTTCGGTCATTCGGAATGGCGAACAAGCGAACTGGCAACGGCGGAGGTGGCGGAGGAGCGACCGGAGCGTCACCGCCATCCTCGACATCGTTCCCCGCGCCACCGTCGAGCAGATCAAACCCCGTTCCGCCGAAGAGCGTGTCGTTGCTCCCTTGTCCACGCAGCGCATCGTTGCCGGCGTTTCCTTCGAGTGTGTCTTTGCCCGCTCCCCCTTGCAGTGTGTCCTGTCCATCGCCGCCGAGCATCGAGTCATCACCGGCACCGGCATTCATCGAATCGTTGCCGTCGCCGCCAAGCATCGTGTCCCCGTCCGTGCCGCCGTCGAGCGTGTCGTTGTCCGCGCCGCCGTCAAGCGTGTCGAAGCCATCGTTACCGAAGAGAACGTCGTCGCCGTCACCTCCCAGCATGGAATCGTTCTCTTGCCCGCCAAGCATCGAGTCATTTCCGGTACCTCCTTGGATCACATCGACGCCCATCATGCCGTTGAGCGTGTCGTTGCCGTCGCCGCCTTGAATCGTGTCTTTGCCATCTCCGCCCGTCACGCTGTCGTTGCCGTCACCGGCCACCAACGAGTCATTGCCATCGTGGCCATCGACCGTGTCGTCACCCGTGCCAGCGTCGATGCTGTCATTGCCGTCTTCACCCATCAGGTTGTCGTTGCCACCGCCTCCTGTGATCGTGTCGTTCCCGTCACCTCCCAAGACCGTCGAGTTTCCGCCTTGGCAAGTGATCAGATCTTCGCCGTGATTGCCGAGCAGCGTTTCGTTGATCCCGTTGCTGCCAAGGATCGTGTCACCGCCATGACCGGCATCGACATGGATGCTTCGCAGGTTCGGATACTTCGCGCTGCTGACGCGGCTGAGGTCGATGACGTTCGAAAGATTGCCTCCTTGAACGACGATCGACGTGACGGAGTTCGTCGGCACGCTGGCCACCGTCGTGGCGACAACATTGTTCAGCAGGACTTGCACTGTTTGCGCACCCGCAGGACCCACGGCATCGACCGTGACGTTGTCATTCGAATTCGAGACGATGTTCAGTTCGCCGTTGACGACCAGCACGGTGACCGACGGCAGAATTTTGCCTTCCAGCCGTTCGAGTTCCGCAGCGACGGGGACTCGCGCCGCTCGACGCCGAGTCGCTCCCGCGTCTCGATCAGTGATCCGACTTCGTACCACATCCAACCACGATAGCAATCGCATAGTTCCGTCCTCGGCCCCAAAGTTGACGGGCCACTCCGTGACCCGGACCCCCTCGCGTCGCGTGCGACGCCCCGACTTCGACTCCTCGAACACGCCGTCCGAACGACGGTTCTTTCATCGTCATTCTTGATCAGCCTTTCCGGACCGTTGAATTCACTACAAACGGTAAAGCCAGGGCATTCGTTACGATCGGAGTGATTGCCCCTCGGCAAGTTTTCGCCAGTTTGCCAACTCGACAGTTCCATAAACCAGGAATTCATCGCAAGTTGCCCGGTCTTCCACGCCGAGGACTCGTCTTGGCCGGTTTTCTCTCCTCCTGCTAGATTCCAACGCTTTCACTGGAGCAATCCCTCATGGTTCGCTGGTTCTCGCTGACAAAAATCCTGACCACGGCGATCCTCGGCTTTGCCGTGTTTGTCGCCTTCCGCAGCGGCTGGATGCCGGTCGAGTTTGGCGGGACGCAAACCGGATCGCTCGTAGACTCCGAGAGCGGCTTTCAACCTCTCGATCCCTCAGAAGACCTGAGTTCACCTCCGGCGTTCGAAGTGGAGGAACTCGCGGATGCGCCCGACGAGCCAGACTCTCGCAACGCCGTTCAACCGGCCATTGCCACACGCGCGGCCGGGCCGTCGCGGTCACGACTGCAACTCGTCGCCGACGAACAACCAGATGAGCCCACGAAGCCCGTGCCACGGTCTCCCCAAAGTCCCGATGACGACGAGTCGAAATCCGAAACACCGACGAGGGAAACCTCCGATGAACCTCCCATCCGCATCGCGAAGCGGCCGAATGAGTCTTTCCCGCTGGACCTGAGCGGTGTCGATCGCCAGGTCAAGGCGGGACAGTTGGTCGATGCCCACAAGGAACTCTCAAAACTCTTTTGGGCACAACCGGAACTTCGTTCGCAGATCCAAGAGCGGATCGATGCCACCGCGAAGTTGATTTATTTCTCGCCCCAACCGCACGTCCGGGAACCGTATGTCGTGCAGTCAGGAGATCAACTTCGCAAGATAGCCAGCAAGCATCGGGTTCCTTGGGAATACATTGCGACACTGAATCGCGTCGATCCGAAACGGTTGCGAGCGGGTCAAAAACTCAAGGTTTTCGACGGCCCGTTCGGAGTGGTCATCACGCTCAGCGACTTCGAGTTGATCCTGCATCACAACGGCCAATACGTGCGGCGGTATCGCGTCTGCATCGGCAAGGACGGTTCCAGTCCGGTCGGCAAATTCAAGATCATCAACAAGGTCACCAACCCGCAGTACACCGATCCCGACGGCAAGGTGTTTGCCGGTAGCGATCCGAAGAATCCGCTCGGCAAACATTGGCTCGATCTCGGCGACAGCTACGGAATTCACGGCACGATCGAGCCGGATTCGATCGGCAAAGCCGAGTCGCGCGGCTGCATCCGCCTGCACAACGCAGACGCCGCCGAGGTGTACGACATGCTCGATGTCGGAGCCGATGTGGTGATCCGGCAGTGACGGCTGCTTCAATGACTCGTGAGAAATGCGGGGGCGCGAGATTCGACCTTCTTGATCACGTCTCCGACGCACACTTGTCCTGCCTGAATCACTTTGGCGTAGATGCCTCGCAGGTTCATCCGGCGGCCTTCTTCGGTGCTGATGAATCGCAATGCGTCGTCACCGAACCGAGCCCGATACTTCGCGCAGCCGCGATGCGGAATCGTCGTGATCTCCACGATCGCCTCGCCCACCGCCAGCCGTTGACCGGGCGGCAAGTTCTCTTCGCTGAGGTCGAGGTCCGCGACCAGTTGATCTCCGGCCAAGGCCCAATGCGCTTTGTCCTCACCCATCACCAAGCGAGCCAATCGAGAACTCATCATGGTGAGCTGCACGGCCGGGTCGGGACTCCCATCGGGAAGAGACTTCCAACAGCCTTTCGCCCAAGCATCGCCTTGCACGCCGTCAACTGGGCTGAGCCAAACGGCATCGAGCAGCGTCCGCTGCTCCTTAGCCGGCCGAATCACGATCAACTCCAAGACACCGCCGTCTCGCGGCGCTTCGAGCAACTGAGCCACGCAGGCTTCGAGGACTGCCAACGGTCTATGAACTGGATTGAGTGCAAGAGTCATCTGTCATCGCCATTGAGTTCGTCACGATCTCGGTCCCGCAGTGAGTTTCCCGCGCAGCTCGTCAATGACCGCGCGCGCCGAAAAAACATGCCCCGCTTCGATGTCGGCCAATCCTCGCCGTAGCGACGCGAGACTCTCCGCCATCTCTGTGGAACCGGGATTCGCAATGCGCCACAAATCAAAGACCTCATCCAAAGAAAGATCAGCCGCCTCTTCATGGCTCAATTGATTGGTTGCGAACTGATGAAAACTGTTAATCTCTTGGAGTGTCATGGCCGAGCCTCCGAATGGTTGACCGGCAGAATAATCGCTCAGTGCCGGACGAGTCAAAACGCCGATCCACGCAGTGGCCGATTCCCGATCGCGACCCACACACGTCGCCCTTCCCAACCACAGAACCCCAAACTCAAACCCACCAAACTCTCATAACACCTGGTACAGAAACCGGGGGCACCTCAGCTTCGTCGAACGAGATCGGATCGGGCATCTTGTCCACGGCGTTCCGAATCAATTCTTTCACGGAAATCGCACACCTCATTTTCGCGGATCAGACAAACCTTGGAGTGCGACGACCCGAGTCGTCGCTATTCAAAACGCTTGATTCAACATCGGCCATCGCGGCTGTCGCGTTCAGGACGTGTTGAAAAGCGTTGACTCCGGTCAACGCACTCCAAATTGGAAACTACCCCAAGCTCATCGTCACCGTTTTCAACTCGGTGTAGTTGTTGAGGGCGGCGGCACCGAGTTCGCGGCCGCTGCCGCTCATTTTGAAGCCGCCGAAGGGGGCGGCGGCGTCGAAGACGTCATAGCAGTTCACCCACACCGTGCCGGCGCGGACGCCAGCGGCGAACTTGTGAGCTTTCTGAACATCCTTTGTCCAGACGGCGGCAGCGAGGCCGTAGTGCGTGCTGTTTGCACGCTCAATGATCTCGTCCAGCGACTTGAACGGCAGAATGCTCATCACGGGGCCAAAGATTTCGTCTTTCGCAATCGCCATGTTGTCGGTCACGCCGGTGAAGACGGTCGGCTCGATGTAGAAGCCTTTCGTGCCGACGCGGTTGCCGCCGGTCAGGCATGTCGCGCCTTCCGACTTGCCCTTGTCGATGTAGCTCAGGATTTTGTGGAACTGATCGGCATCGACCTGTGGGCCTTGAGTAGTCTTCGGATCGAACGGGTCGCCAAGCTGTCGAGTCTTCGCACGGGCCACGATCTTGTCGACGAACTTGTCGTGAACCGATTGCTCGACGAACAGGCGGCTACCGGCGCAGCAGCACTGGCCTTGATTGAAGAACAAACCAAACTCAGCCCCGGCGACGGCGGCGTCGAGGTCGGCGTCGGCGAAGACCACGTTCGGGCTTTTGCCGCCGAGTTCAAACGTCAGCCGCTTCAGCGTCTGTGCCGCATCGACCATGATCTTCTGAGCCGTCTCGAAATGGCCGGTGAAGGCGATCTTATCGACGCCCGGATGCTTGACGAGCGCGGCTCCAGTCGCGCCGTATCCCGGGACGACGTTGATCACGCCATCAGGGAAGCCCGCCTCTTGGGCCAGTTCGGCCAGCCGCAAGCAGGTGAGCGGCGTCTGCTCCGCCGGCTTCATCACGATTGTGCAGCCCGCCGCTAAGGCGGGCCCCCACTTCCAAGCCGCCATGAGCAGCGGGAAGTTCCAGGGAATGATTTGCCCCGCGACGCCGACCGGCTCGCGCCGCGTGTAGCAGAAATAGTTGCCGCGAATCGGAATCGTGTCGCCGGTCAACTTGTCGGCCCAGCCGGCATAGTAGCGGAAGCAGTCAATCGACAAGGGCAGGTCGGCCGCTCGCGAATCGCTGATCGGCTTGCCGTTGTCGAGCGTTTCGAGCGCGGCGAGTTCTTCCAGATTCGCCTCGACCAGATCGGCCAGCTTGTAGAGCAGCCGCCCGCGATCGCGCGCGTCCAGCTTACTCCACGGTCCCGAGTCGAACGCCTTGCGAGCCGCCTTCACGGCCGCATCGACATCGGCCGCGTTCCCTTCGGCGACTTCGGCGATGACTTGTTCCGTCGCCGGGTTGAGTGTGGCGAATCGCTTGCCGCTCACCGAGTCGACCCACTTGCCGCCGATGAGCATTTTCGTCTGTTGAACTTTAGGTGCAGAGACCTTTTGAGATGCCGTGGCCGTGACCATGATGGTGCTCCTGAATGAAGGGTGTTTGACAGGCGGAGAGAAGCCAACGACAACAAGCTAGCGAGCAAGTGGCGTTGGCTCCAGCAATACACACGTTGTGCGGTTCGCGACGTCGCCATCTCACCTGACGTGATGGTTCGTCACGCAGGGAGACGGTCGAACTGCAAAGCCGGAAGAACTGTTCTCAATTCGCCACTCGAGCGTACCGCCCCAGCGCCATCAGCGGGAAATAAATGCGGTACAGGTGGTACTTCAGATAGAAGACCTTGGGAAATCCCGTACCGGTCCAGGTCGGTTCATCCCACGTCCCGTCGGGCTGCTGCGTGCGGAGCAAATGCTCCACGCCGCGGCGCACTTCTTCGGACCGCCCTTCACCTGCAGCCAACAAGCCCAAGATGGCCCACGCCGTTTGCGAGGCGGACACTTCGCCTTGCCCGCGCAGCGCCGGTTCATCGTAGCTGCGAATCGTTTCGCCCCAGCCGCCACAACGTTGTTGCTTCACTTTCAGCCACTCAACAGCTCGGCGGATGCGCGGATCGGTCGTCGAGACGCCGATCTTCGTCAGCCCGACCAGCGTTTGCCACGTGCCATAGATGTAGTTGACTCCCCAGCGTCCGTACCAGCAGTGATCGTGCTCTTGCTTGGACCACACGAAGTTCAACGCTCGCTGAATCGCCGGATGATCAATCGGCACGTTGAGGCCGGCGAACATCTCGACCATCCTAGCCGTTAGGTCCGCAGTGCTGGGGTCGATCATCGCGTTATGGTCGGCGAACGGGACGCGAGTGAACACCTCGCGCGCGTTGTCCGCGTCGAACGCTCCCCAGCCACCGTCTTTCGACTGCATCGCCAGTACCCAGCGAGCACCTCGATGCATGGCTTGCAACATCGGGCTGAGTGACTTCACTTGCGCGATCGCCGCTTCCGAACAAACCGCCTTGCCCGCGATCACGGCCGCGACGTCGCGGTCTTCGGGATGCAAACTCCAATCATCGAGCAAGAAATCAGCCGACCAATCGTGCTCGGGCAAGCAGCGACTGAGTGCAATCAAGACCATGCCCGTGTCGTCGATGTCCGGGTAAAATGCGTTGCGAAACTCGAAGGCCCAGCCGGAAGCGTCCGTCTCGCCATCGCGAACGGCCCAATCGCCACGGCGACGAATCTCCTGCGACAACAGCCAGCGAATCGACTGCTGCAGCGCGGGATGTTCCGGAGGCATCGCCGCGTCGCGGAGCGCGATCGTTGCGAGGGCCGTATCCCACACAGGCGACTTGCACGGTTGCAGATGATCGGTGTCGCCTTCGGAAATTGTCAGACGCTCCAGTTCGCGCATCTGCGACTGCACCAACTCGGAATCGTCCGTGTGCCCCAAGCAGCGCAGCGCCACGACGCTCCAAATGATCGGCGGAAAGATCGCACCCAGACCGTCGCTGTCGGCCAAGCGTTCAGTCATCCACGCCGCGGCCTTACGGAGTGCTCGCCGTCGCAGCGGACGAATCCGACAACGCTCCATCAACTTCAAGAACGAATTGACTCGGCGAAAGAACGCCTCCCAGTCGATCCACGTTCGCTTTTGCAGAGCATCCAACTGGTCGCACTTCGGCATGTGAGCCGACAGCTTTTCGGGCGAGGCGACGAACAACTCGCGAATGCTTTGCTCCGTCGGCACCGCTGTGATCGGACGAAATGCCCACATCAAGCTCAGTGGCACGATAATCGTTCGCGACCACGCGGACATTTCATAAATGTTGAACGGCATCCACGTCGGCAGCAGCACGACCTCCGGTGGCACGGCCGGGCATTGCTCGTAGGAAATGACGCCCAGCAGCGCGAGGTAGAACCGAGTGAAGCTGTTAACTTTCTCCGCCCCCCCCGCCGCCAAGATCGCTCGCCGCGCGCGAACCATGTGCTCGGCCTCGGGCAAGTCGCCGACGATCTTCAACGCGAAATAGGCTTTGACCGACGCACTGACTTCCAGTGGCCCGCCCGGATAAATCGCCCAACCACCGTCGGGGCGCTGCTGCTGCCGAATGTAGTTCGCCGCGCGAAGCGATGGCTCGGACCGGCCGCGTCCCAAATGAGTCAGCAGCAGGATGTATTCGCTTTCGAGGATCGAGTCCCCTTCCAACTCGCCGCACCAAAAGCCGTCTTCGTGCTGAATGGAGACGAGGTAATCGCGTGTGCGGCCGATCGCATTCGACAGCCTCGCTCGCTCCGGCGAATTCACCGCAAGAGCCTCATCGAGTGCCGTCACCGCTTCATTTGTGGCATCAGTTGGCGAGGTGACCTTCCGAATCGAAGGCCCACGTCCCAAACGCAAATGCGCCGGATCAAAGCGTAAGCCCCGAGATTCCCGCCAATCCGAACTCATTCCTTACGAGCTCCCGGCCGCTGGCCAATAAGGACAGTAACGCCCACCCACGGCACCCTGCGCTGCAAACGTTTGAATTCTTCGCGCGGCGCAAAGATTTCTCCCTCTCCCCCGCAGCGGGGGAGAGGGTTGGGGTGAGGGGGCTGTCTTCGAGCATCGACTGACCATTCGGCCCCCTCACCCTGGCCCTCTCCCCCACATCGGGGGAGAGGGAATTGGGTTGCGGGCGAAGCCCGCGCCAAGAAGCTGTGGTTCGCACCCTTGCGGCCCAGCCCAGCGACTCACTCGCCAAACCGCGAGCGGATCGTAGGCCGGGCCGAGCGTGAGCAGCAAGTTCAAAGTTCACGAGGTCAACTCGGGTCCGTCGGATAACGGCACGTTCGGAATGTTCGCCGCGCCGTCGAGCGAATCGCCGGCGACAACCAGCTTCCATGCGTGACCGTTTCGCCAATCGGGAACGAGGCGTTTCGGCAGCCAGTTCGCCTTGTGAGCACTGATCAAGAAGCCGATCAGCAACGTGGCGGCGCTCCACGACAAGGCCGTCATCGCGGCCCGGCCCACGACTGAGGCGGCCTCGCGAAAGCCCAGCAGCATCACGCCGTAACACAACACGGCCGTCGTGCCCGTCGAGCCGTACAGATAACAGCGGCTGCGGCCGAGTTTCGCACACGTGAAGCAGACCGCCGTCAACGCGGCCACGTACGTCAGCCGCCACCAGATCGGCATTTCGGCGACCAGACGGCCGCTCATCACCAGCAACGACGTCAGCGGCAGCCAAGCGGCACCCACGAAACGCAGCAGTCGCGAGAACCAATCCCGAAAGCTCAGGCCAAACACCACGCAGCTTGCCAACGCCAAGTGGTAACAGGTCGACATGCGAAACTCGAACAGCAATGTTTGCGGCAGAGCCAGCCAAACCGCGTAAACCAGAATCGCCGTCGCGCCGAAACAACTCGCCGACGATTGCCGGAGGATCGCCGTGATCGCCAGCAGCGTCCCGGCCACGAACAATGGTGCGGGCTGCGGCGTTCCCATTGTCGCGCGGCTGACGGTGTCCGCTTGCACGAACGACAGCAGCACGATCATCGCCACAAAGCCGAGACTCGCGCCCGGAGCTTTCCGCAGCAAGGCCCAGACATAGAACACCAGCAGCATCCATGCGGTCAGCCAAACGGGCGAGCCGATCGTCGATGTGACCTTGCCCAAAAACGTCTGAAACGCTGGCCCGTCACTCCACGGCCAAGCTAAAAGCAGCAGACTCGGCGCACACGCCAGCAGCTTTCCGGCCGCGAGCCGATTCTTCGCGGACATCGCTCCTTCGAACAGTAGCACCACGATCGACAGTGCCAGTGGCACCAAAAAGTACGGTCCCCAAATCGTGTCGAAGATGATCCCCGACCGCTCCTTGATGTCGCCCCAAATCGGACCCGTCTGACCAAACGTCATCGCCAACGCGAATGACCGCAACGCCACCGCGGCGCCGATCGCGCCGAACGCCGTCCACGGGAACCAGGGCCACGGCCACGGCGTGCCGTTGTTCGCGACCGACGCTCGGCCGCGACGCACCGCGGGCAACAATGTGAGGAACAACACTGCGGCGATTTGCGGAAACAGAAACACGGTCCAGTTCAGATGCCGAGTCGCTCGCGGATGCAGTTCCGGCGAGCACCACCACGGCATCGCGAAGAACAACGCCAGGAACAGAAAGTACGGAACCGCGAATTCCCAGCGCAAACGAATTCTCGCACCCCACAGCACTCCGACCGAAACCGCGACCGAGAACAGGAACCCGCACACCAAGAGGGCCGTTCCCTGTCCCGGCGACGTCGCCTTCACGAACAAATCATCCGCACTGATCGACACGGCCAAGAACAACAGCAACACCAACAACAGAATCGACCGAGCGTCGTCCCACACCTTCCCCAACCGCACGATACACACGCCGACGCTCGCCAAGACCAGCGTGTACGCAGCCAACACTCCCATCATGATCCAGCAGTTGATCAACCCGACGTGCAGTTCCCCATACCCGGCCCGCACGGCATACAGCATTAACGCCGCGCTGAGCACATAGAACGGATTGTGCGTGTACACCCAACGCACCAACGACGGACGCGGACTGGACTCAGTCATGGCCAGACCTCCTGGAAAAGAAGAATTGGAAAAGAGCCGAAAGACGTGAATGGGCCGAACAGCCCCAAGCCGGCAAAAACCGGCGGAAATGATGAATGGATTGTCGCACCGGCCGCGAAGATGGGAAGCCGAGTAAAGCAGGTACAAGCAGAAATCGGCTCGGACGGCAGAGGAGAGGCGCAGGCAAAACAGCGGGGGCAAAAATTCAACGACCCGCCAACTTGTCAGTCGCGCTCAGGGTGGCACGACGCTCCGCGTCGTGAATTGCGACGCGGAGCATCGCACCACAATTTCCCGTACCGATTCCTGACAACGTGGCGGGGCGTTGTGAAAAAGCGGCGGCGCGATCCCGTCCAGCCAGGCGAACGGGGGGCGTCAGCCCCCTGGTTGAAGCGAGTGCCGTGACGACGAGCAATACGAAACAACCAGAACCACAACCAGGAGCCTGACGACTCCCGTTCGCCGAGGATCTCTTCTCCGGCTCGAACACGACCGGTCAGGCCGCCGAGGAACTTGACCGTCGCTGGCTCAGCATCGAGCTCGATCGCAGCTTCGCCGCACTGTCGTCGATCCGGTTCCTCGAAGGCCGCAGGACCAACAACATTCGCGAGACCATCAAACAAGTCGAACGCGGCTCCATCATGGCGACGACAGCCGCATCAACTGGCGTTTCGTGATGGGGCGGATCATCACGTCGATGGGCAGCAGCATCCCTTGTTCGTTCATCACGACGTTGATGGGGCGCACGTCGAAGACGCCGACTCTGTGTCCCGCGAAGGCGGCGGAATCATAAGCACCGAGACGTTGAACCTTGAGCTTCGCGAAGCCTTGTTCCGTGAACCATTGGTCGATCTCGTTCCACGAAGCGGGGCGGCCTTGAA
>CAZPUJ010000419.1:0-4716 GCA_964589725.1 uncultured Planctomycetaceae bacterium | reverse complement strand
GAACGCCTCGCCAAAAAGCTGTTTTGGCGGCAGTTGCACGTAGTGCTGCCGCTTCAACAAGCTCGCCAGGCGGCCGGCCGTCCGCCGGGAGAGGGATCCGCCGTTCGGCTTGCCCGCTGCCAGACGGTCAACGAGCTCAATCGCCAGCCGCAGGCCCCGGAGCCGGAAACGGTCGCTACGCCGGACTCTTTTCCAATACTGGGGCAGTTCCCGGAGGTGCCAATCCCAGAGCCGAATCGGTTCGGGAATGCCATACATCCGGCCGTCACGGTTGATGTAAATCCATTCGTCGCCGATGTACCGCGCCCCCTGCGCCATGAAGCTTAAGAGCGTCTCGGTCTGGCCTCCCTTAGCCCAACCGGTGACCAGTACGCCGCGGCCCTGGTAGTTGAACGCAGAGGCGTGCAACGGAAGCATGCCCTTGCCGACCAACGAAAGGTTGATGATTGCAATCAGGAGCGGCACGGCCGGCAACCCATGCTCACAGATAATTTCACAGGGTCGTCCCAGCTCGGCCATCGGGAGCTGCACTCGCGTGGCCGTCTTGTGCTTGCTCCGCAGAATCAGGAACGCGTCCTCCGTAAAGGCCGCGTCCAGACCAATGTACCGCAAGGTGGATCGCAGCGGCAGTTGGTCGACAAACCTTATGGTAAGGTCCGGAGCCCTTGCGAGCGGAGCCTGGATTGGGCCGATCTGCCGCGCCACGGCCGCCGCGTCGCGGGGCTCGGCTTCAAGCAGCCGGATGCCGAACAGTCCGTGCAGGTCGAAATCGACCTGAGGGATGGGTTGGGAGGCGAGCGCGGCCATCAAACTCCTCCCTTCACAACAGTGTCGACACACGAAGCCGCCGGCCCGGCGATCGGCGCCGGCGGACGCTGGCGGCACTCGCGAAACTCCCGGATCCGCCGCTCCACGTCGGCAGCAACTTCCGCCAACGGCCGAGCGCAATCCACGATCTGAAAATGCTCTATCAATTCGCTCGCCCGAAAATACTCCTGCCGCCGTTGCTCCAAGAGCTCGACCGTCCCCTCCCCTTTGCGGGCGAAGAGCACTTCGGCCGGGGCGTCCAGAAAGATCACCAAGTCCGGCCGGGGATATAGCCGTTCCAACATCCGGGCATGCAGGCGTTCACTCAAAGACGGCTGTGGCGAAGGGTGGAGTAGTTCGTGGAAGTGGAAGTCCAGAAAAAAGTGGCGGTCGAAGAGCACGATGTACCCGCGACGCTGGTACTGCCAGACGAGGCACTGTCGAAACCACTCCTCAGCTGCCACGTTAGCCAGCCGCAGCGTCGATTTTATCTCCGCCAGCCATCGCTTCGCCCAATGCTTGGGACGCGCGGCGCGGCGCATGGGGTCAGGCGGTCCAGCCGTGTTGGGTCGCCCGCCGCAGGCCCGCTTTAGCGCCAGCAGCAACCTCGTCGTGGGCAGCATCCGGTTGCTCGAATCAAGGCTAACCCCCATGTACAGGTACTTAATAGGTAGCGCCAGGTGGGCGACCAGGTTTTGCGCGATCGTGGTCTTTCCCGCACCATCCGCGCCGATCAGAGCCACGCTAAAGACCGATTTATCAAACACGTCACTTCCTCTCGCTGGCCACCAGCCGTTGCAATAGCGGGAGCCGCCGCAATTCCGGAAACATCGTTGACACGTCCATCACCATCCGATTGAACCACAACACCGCCAGAGAAGCCGTTACCGCGACCGCGAAACCTGTGTAAAGCGGCGGGGCACAGGCCAGTTGGAACGCCGTCACCCCGGCCGTGGCCAGGAGCATCATGCCGTACAGCGCGAGATACCGCCGTGGGAACAACTGGATGCCCTTGATCCGCAACAGCGCGACTTGGTTCAGTATGGTGTGGAGCACGATCCCCCCACAGGTGGCGATGGCCCCACCCAACGCACCGTAGCGGGGAATCAACGCCACGTTGGCCGCCACCAGGGCGACGAAGCTTGCGATGTCGATAGTCATGATCAATCGCACCTTGCCGAACACTCGCAGCGTGTGGGAGTTGAAGCCCAAAGCCGCGTGGATGAAGAACCCCAGCGACAGGATCGCCAGAATCGCCGCCGAATCGGTATACCGGGCGCCGAACAACAAGACCGTGATCGGCTGGGCCAGGGCGAACGACACCACGAAGGCTGGGAACGACAAAACGGCGATCCAGGCCGACGTCTGCCAGTACAGCTCGTTGATGCCCGCCCGGTCGTCCCGTGCCAGCAGGCGCGCGGCCAGCGGCACGAACAGCAATCGAAAGCTTTCAAACACCACCATGGTCAAGCCGGCCACCGGCACGACGGCGCGAAATTCCGCCACGCCGGCGGCGGCGTGGTAGTAATCGAGCAGGAACGCCGCCACGGAGGCGCGCATCAGCCACAGGGTATCGCTGCCGAACATCGGGAGACCAAAGCGGAACAGCTCGCTCGCCGGCACGATCACGGTGCGTGGTGAAAAATGATCTAGCAATCCCTGATCGCGCAGCGTTCGCAGCAAGATGTGGCCATACAACGCTGTGCCGATCGCACCGGCCGCCACGTAGGCTGCCGCCAGAAAGCGGACGTTCGCATCGAGCGCGATCAACAGCAGTACTGCGGCGAGCTTCAACCCCGGTGCCACAACGTGTCGCCGAAAGAAAATCCCCCATGGGCTGGAAAAAACCGCCACCAGCTTTTCCAGTAGGCGGTCGAGGGCCTCCAGCGGGGCCAGCGTCACCAGGATCATCAGCAGCGACACCGTCTGCGGGTCGCTGATCAGCCGCGGGGACAACAGATCCCGCACTCCCAGCACCAGCAGCACCAGGGCCGATCCCACCGCCACGATTGTCCCCAAGGCGAGCAGCATCGCTCCGAACATGCGGGCATAGTCGCGCCGCTCATGGTACATGGGCACAAAACGGGCTGCCGCCCTGTCCAGCCCGAGGGTCACCAGGTTGGAACCGAATGTTATCAGCACCAGCCCGTAAGCGAAGGCTCCGTAATCATCCTTCGACAGATAGCGGACGGTGAGCACCTGCACGACGAAGTTCAACCCCATCGCGATCCCTCGCCCGGCCAACAGCAGGCTGGAACCGCGAATGTGCTTCGCGGTTGTGGCTCGGGCGCCCAAAGGGGCGGCAGTGGTGGTCAGCGTGTCGGTTGTCAAGTGATCGCCTTTAGGCTCGTTATTGATCGTTGTCGCTTCGGCGCGGCTTTCGGAAGCAAAAGCGAAATCACCACATCACTTTCCCGAACGACGTCGTCCAAGCTGGGGAAAACTTCAATGTCACATCCAAAGGTGCGTTCTCGCATCCTGCCACTGCGATCGGTATAGGACGTGACAACACGGACACCCGATCGTTTCAATCAGCGAGCGACGACCGATCCGGGATCGCCACAGGTCAGGATTCACACGACGGGAGACCGATTTGCGCTCATTAATGTTACGTCGGCTCACCAGCGATTTGCCGGTCGACGGAGAATTACCTTGGCGACGTGGCGTAATCTTCGGCGAGATGGGGCTCACCCCCAATCTCCCACTCTACCTTAAATCTCCAGATTAACAATAGCAGGAAGTTGGGCGGAGTTGGAATTTCCCTGACTCTGCCGGATTCGATGTCCGGCTGGTAGATTGGTAGCCGTGAAGCCCGCGATGGGGGTAGAGAATGCGGTACACCCGATTCGTCAGCCGGTCCACCATATTGCTGGTGCGGCGACACGCGGGGTGGGCGTACGCGAGCGCGTATTCGGAAACCTTGTTCCAAAGTTTGGCCAGGACTTTCTTCACGGCGGTTGGCCAGATCGCCGCCTCGGTCTCTTGGCGGAAGGTCGCATCCGTGTCTGAAAGTCTGTCCCCGTCTCGGTGCGGTAGACCTCCCACACTCCTTGGTGCAGCTCGCGAGCCTTGCCGCAGCGGTCGCGAATCTTCAAGAATCCATGCAAAAAACAGAGCACCACTTTGATCGTCGGGAACCAGTTGCGGAAAGCATTTTGCGTGGCGGTCCAGCCGTCGGTGTTCACGGTCTCCTGAGCGTAATCGGGAGCCTCGGCCGCGAAGGTTCTGTACTGCGTTCAAACGCCTCGTGAGAAAGGGGCCAACAGATCTGTTTACTCCCCCGACCTTCTTGCGAATCCTTTTTCTCACGAGTACGACAACACCGCCGAGTTCTTTGAACAGCATCCATGCTGGCTCCCTCCTCCTTGAGTAGAGATAAGGATGCCGTATGCCTCGCTCGCCGAGAACTCGGCTATTATTCAGACACAGATATTCAGACACAGAATCCGGCCGAGTCAGGAGGTTGCTAAGCAACTTTCTCACCTGGCCATTGATTCAACCGCGCACACTTCAGCTCCGTTGACTTCAAGGACGATGGGGGCCTCGGCGGTGCCTTCCGTGGCGAGTTGGTCGAGGAAGGAGCGGAGGTAGTCCACGGTTTCATCGACGACATCGGCTTGAATCACCAACAGTTCGTTGGGGCGTTGTGTCGATAAGGCTCGTTCGACGGCTTTCACAGCTCCGAAGATTTCTTCGACATGGGTGGTGCGGCGCGAGGTTGCGTTTTCGATACCCTGGCGAAACAGGCGAATGATTTCGCCGGGGTTGCGGCCGCGGAGGTAGTGGTCCTCGTACAGGATCACGCGGTCGAAGGCTTCACCCAGCAGTTGTCCTTGGCGGTGCATATCGCAATCGCGGCGGTCGCCGGCGGTCGAATAGACGCAGGCTCGCTGCGCGTGCGGGTAGTTC
>CAZPUJ010000418.1:0-4429 GCA_964589725.1 uncultured Planctomycetaceae bacterium | reverse complement strand
GCCAGCGGCTTGCAGCACTTCCGGCACAACAACCACGAAGTGATCGTGTTCCACACGCTGGACGACGCTGAGTTGACGTTTCCGTTCGAGCGGATCACGCGCTTCCAAGACATGGAAGGGGCCGGCCGAGTCGTCGTGAATCCGAACAGTCTGCGCAAGCGGTATCTCGCTCGGATTCAAACCTTCACCGACCAATTGCAGCACGACTGCTTCGAGCGGAAGGTGAGCTACAACCTCGCGAACACCAAAGAGGCGTACGGGCCGTATCTGGCGGCGTACCTCGACAAGCGAGCGCGGATCGGGTGACGCGAGGGCGCGGGCACTTGAGGTCAGCGGGGATTGTCTGCAGGAGGCGGCGATTCGTTCACGCGTCCCGCGCGGCCGGCTCGTGCTTCGGCGACTTCATCCGCGAAGTCAGCGTTGCCCTCATAAAGCTGGATGATGCTCAGCCAGGTCTCCGCCGCTTGCTTATTGCCGGCGACATACTGCTCGCGAGCTTTGCGCAGCGCGTCGCGGACGATCTGCTTGCGATCGACGTTGCCGTCCCCGACCGTTTCCAATATGGCGAGTTGTCGTTTGGCGAGGTTCCGAAAGGGGCGATCCTGTTCGCGGTCTTTCAGCAGATCAATCATCGCTCGGTATTGTTCGCGAGCCGTGATGTTGTCACCGAAGCGTTCAAACGCACGGGCCTTGATCCACAGCCGCTCGGCTTCCGTCTTCGGGTCTTGTCCAAGCTTCGCGCGCGTTTCCAAGCCGCGCTCGGTCTTGTGCATCTCGATCTTGTCGCGATGTTCGCGAGCCGCCTCGGCATGCACACCATCGGGAAATCGTTCCAGCAGCGATTTGAGATACTGATCGTACGCCTCTTGCCATTTCACCGGATCGCCAGACGTCATGAGCGGCTGAGCGCGATCAAAGAGTTGCTGCTCGGACAATGGCAACAATGACCATGCCACGCCGCCGATCAGCACCACCAGGCACACCGCCAAGAACCAGGTACGCTCGTAGTATGGCCCGATGGCTTTCCGCTTTCGCTTCTTTTTGCCAAGCAGTTTTTTCAGTTCGTTCGGGTCCGTGACCTGCGAAAGGCCGATCGCGGTTTGACCGGCGCCGGCGGTCATTTGTGTGGACACGCTGGTCGCTTGGGCGACCTTGTCGATGACTTCCTCGAGCGCCACTTGCACCATCAAGGCGTCGTGCGGCCGTTTGTCCGGATGCTTCTCCAGCAGTTGCAGCACGACCTGTTCGAGGAAGACCGGGCAGTCGAGCACTTCCGTGCGGACTCGCGGCGGCGGTTCGTTGATGTGCTTCAGCAATAACTCCATCTGTGCAGGGGCCTTGAACGGAGGGTGCCCCGTGAGCATCTCGAACAGCACACAGCCCAGCGCATACAAGTCGGTCTTGTTGGAGATCGGTTGCTTGCCCGTGATCTGCTCCGGAGCCATGTATGCGTGCGTTCCCACCGTTGAACCGCTCGCGGTCAGCGCGGTTGCGTCGTTGTCGCGCGCGATCCCGAAATCACCCAAACGTAGCTTGCCGTCTTTGCCGAGAAACAGATTCGCCGGCTTGATGTCGCGATGCACGATGCCGTGATCGTGCGCGTGTTCCAAAGCCGCACAGATTTGCAGGCCGTACTCGATGACCTGTTCCCACGGCAGGCGGCCTTGGTCTTTGAGCACCTGGTCCAACGTACCGCCGTCGATGAACTCCATCGCATAAAACTGCTGCCCGTCCTGTGTGCCGCCGCCGTAAAACTGCACGATCAGCGGATGTTTGAGCCTCTTGAGGATCAACATTTCACGCTCGAACCGCGCCACCAACTGTTTGTTCGCCGACATCGCCAGCGGCAAGACTTTAAGCGCGACTTGTGCTCCGTTCTTGGTGTAGGTGGCTTTGTAGACAACCCCCATACCGCCAACACCGACTTTCTTTTCGATCAGGAACGGGCCGATCATCCGCTTGAGGTCGGGACCATAATCGCCCGAGGTGCCTTTAATGGATGCAGGCTTCTCGGACGACGTTGTCTTCGACGTGGCCTTCGGCGCGGCGACTTTTTCGCCCGCAGGGATCCTTGTGCCGGACGAAGCTTTGGCGGCGACGTCAGGAACAGCGCTCCCGGTCGAACTTTGTTCGCGTGCAGATTCCTGTGGGGACGCCATCCCGATACTTCCCTCCTGAGGTTGCTTCCTGCGAGACATTTTCCTCGCTTCCCGCGGCGGTTCCAGCCGCGGGCTGGCGTGTGCGACCGGAGCGGCAGCCATGTCCGACACCGTTGCTGTTCTCTGGGCTGTCCAGACGCTTCTCTGGGCTGTCCAGACGCTCGCGACGTTCCGCGGGATGCAATGTGCTGAAACGCTTCGACATTCTGATCTTCAAAGCCGCGACCGAGGCCCTCGCTGCCACCAGCGACATTCCGACACTATAGGCAACTAGTCCGCATTCTAGAATCTTGGGACCAAGGATTCAGGAAGACGCAACGAAATCGAGAGAAGACTTGAAGGACGTTTCTATTCAGCCACGTCCAGACGGGACTGGAACTTCTGGTTCGATCGGCGCGTCTGGTCCGTGGCCTCTTTCGGCAGGCTGTTGCTTTGACCAGGCCATTGGCCACATAATGTTGTTGCCATTTTAGTTTCGGTGTCGTTCCGCGACCCGTCCACTCGAGGCATCCTTCTAAGCCGAGGACTTGAGCCGATGCGATCCTTTATTCAAAAATGGCTTCCGTTGGCGTTTGTCGCTCTCAGCCTTGTATTGGGACTGGCCAGTGTTTCGTCGTGGACAGCTTCCGCTTATGCGCAACCCAAAAGCGTGAGTCGATCCGCGAGAGTTGTGGAGGGCGTGCCCGGGGGCGTGGTTGTCGAGGGCCAACCAGCGGCGCAACCGGGCCAGAATCCGATGGTACCGGGCGAAAACAAGGCGGCGGGCGACAAGCCAAAAGACGACGAGAAAAAGGCGGGAGAAAAGACGGAGGGTCCTCGGCCCGCGACGCAGCGGCCCGTGAAGCCTCAGACCCCACCGAATCCCGATGAGTTGAAGCAACTCAAGCCGGATGAGAACGGGAAGGTCAAGTTCAACCTCAAGGGTCAACCGTGGCCGGATGTGCTGGAATGGCTCGCGGAGACATCGAGCAAAAGCCTCGACTGGCAAGAGTTACCCAGCGACTATCTGAATCTCGTCACGCAGCAGAGCTATTCGATCGACGAAGCTCAGGATCTCTTGAACCGGCATTTGTTGTCGCGCGGCTTCACAATGATCACGCAGGGCGAAACGATCTCGGTCGTCGCAGTGGCCAAGATCAATCCCGGGATGGTTCGGCGCGTCGAGCCGTCCGAGCTCGACAAACTGGCGGACCACGACTTTGCGAAGACGTCGTTCTCACTCGACTGGCTGCTGGCCGATGAGGCGGAGAACGAACTCAAACCGATGCTCAGCCCGAACGGCAAACTGACGCACCTCACCGCGACCAACCGGCTGGAGGCGATGGATTCGGTGATCAATCTGCGGCAGATTTGGGCCGTCATCCAGGAAGAGCAGTCCGGCGGCAAGCACGAGCGGTTGGTCCGTGAATTCAAATTGAAGCACACCAAGGCCTACGACGTGCTCGATAACTTGCACATCTTGTTGGGGATCAACAAGCCTACCCCGAAGGCTCGCCGAGGCAGCAGTGGCAGCAGCGGAGGCGGCAGCATGGACCCGAACATGATGGGGCAGTTCCAGCAGCAGATGCAGCAGATGATGCAGCAAATGCAGCAGGGGATGCAGCAAGCTCAGCAGGCTGGCGGCGCTGCCGGTGCCGGTGGCGCGAAACGCAAGCCGGGCGAAATCCATCTGCTGGCCAATGAAAAGGAAAACAGCATCCTGGCGAATGCTCCTCCGGACAAAATGGCCATCATCGCGCAGGCGGTCAAAACGCTGGATGTCGCCTCCGAAAACGGCGACAACCTGCTGCAAAACGTGCAACGAATGCAGGTCTATCGGCTCAGCGGCATTGATCCGCAGTCGTTGATTGACTTGCTCGACAACGTCGGCAACCTCGATCCCACGACCAAGCTGCAACTCGACGCCAAGAACAAGTCGATTGTCGCGTACGCCTCACTCGCCGATCATCTGACGATCAAGATGCTGGTCGACAAGCTCGACGGCAGCGGCCGGAAGTTCAGTGTGATCCCGCTGCGAAAGCTCGCGGCTGATTACGTCGGCGGGACGATCGAATTCATGATGGGCGGCGTCGAAAAAGAGAAATCCTCCAGCCGCAACAATCCGTACTTTGGCTACTACGATCCGTACGGCGGCGGTCGGCCTTCATCGCAGACGGAGGGCACCGACAAATTCCGCGTTGACGCCGACGTCGAGAACAATCGCCTGCTGCTGTGGGCGAACGACATCGAAATGCGCGAGATCGAAAACCTGCTGATCAAGTTGGGTGAGA
>CAZPUJ010000417.1:0-8165 GCA_964589725.1 uncultured Planctomycetaceae bacterium | reverse complement strand
GAATAATTCTTCGACGTATCAATGTGCCGCGTTCAACGTCGATCTGATGCGAGCGGCTGCTCGGAAGCGCGGGCAGACGATCGGGCATTACCTGATCTCCTACGGTCGCACGCCGTGGGACAATAAACTGAAGGCGACTGGCGAGACGGCTCGCGGGGTCCGCCAGTGGATGAATTTTTCTTACGGACCAAGCTGGGGCAGCCACGAGGGTGGGCCGGCGTGGAAGAGTTCGCTGTGGTACTCGAAGCCGGAAAGCTGGACCGCCAATGCCGAGATCCCGCGCGAGATCGGAGCGGTCGAAGATTGGCTGCTGACCGCGAAGCCCGCTCCTGCCGAGGTCGCGATCCTGTACTCGACATCGTCCGACATCTGGACGATGAACAACTTCGCGTTCGGCTTCGACCGCATGCACACCTGGCTGGCGCTGACTCATTCGCAGACGCCGGTTGATATCGTCCCCGAGCACGAAGTCGCCGAGGGGCAACTCGCGAAGTACCGTGTCTGTTATCTCTCCGGCCCGAACCTTTCGCGAGCCGCCGCCGAGAAGCTGAAGACGTGGGTCGAAGCGGGCGGCTCGTTGTGGCTCACCGCCGGTGCCGCGTCGCGCGATGAGTTCAATCGACCGCTCGACACGCTGACCGCGCTGCTGCCTGTCGAACGCGGAGAACTTGCCGTTCACGAACCGTATCAAGCCTCCGGGCTATTCCTGCATCATTTGACGAAACGGGACGAGGTTCGCATCGGCAACGGAGAAGAAGTCTCGAAGACTGTGCTGGAATGCCTCTCGGTGAAACAGTCTCTCAACCGAAAGCCCGGTGTTCGCTCGGAGGCGTTCGCGCACTTTCAAGACGGTTCGCCCGCCGCGCTGTCGGCCGCTGTTGTTCGCGGTCGCGTTGATGTGCTGGGCTTCTTGCCAGGGTTGTCGTACATCAAGCCCGCGCTGCTGCATCGAGTGGCTCTCACTCAGAAGGCCGCACAGGTCGAACTCGGGAAGGCCGCTTGGGCTCCTGAGGAATCTCGCGATGCCGACTTGCTGAAACGATCGCTCAACCCGTGGCGTTTTCCGTCCGACATCCGCGAAGTCCTGCTCGCACCGGTGCGACAAGCGAACCTCGCCGCGCCATTGACCTGCGACACACCACTGGTCGATGCCGTCGCTTTGCCGTGCGAGCAAGGTGTGCTCATCTCGCTCGCCAATCACACGCTCAGCCCGATCGCGCAACTCAAGCTGCAACTCAAGACGACACGCCGAGCGACTCGCGTCGAGTCCGTGCATCGCGGCCCGATCCCCTTCGAGCAATCGGCCGACGGCGCGATTCGGATTGCTCTGCCGCTTGAAGCCAGCGACTGGCTGAAGGTGGCCTGCGAGTAGATTGGAGACTTCAAACTTGGGGAACAGCATGATTGGATTTCGCTCGTTGTTTCGCTGCCACACAAGTGTGTGCTCGTGATGTTGTTGTTCGCAGCGACTAGCCCAGCTCAAGAGATCGCCAAGTGGTCGGCTCGGCCGGTGGATTGGAAAGGGGCCGCGATCGCTGATGGCCAGGCGACGATGACGGCTGACAAGTGGAGTTTCTTGATCGCGCCAGACGAGCACGCTCACGTCGAGCTGTCGGCAAATGTCACGATTGCCGAGGAGGCGAAGCAGTTTCAGTTTTTGGGCAGTGGTTGGTCCGCTTGGCCGCCGGCCGATTGGGGCGATCAAGGTTTCGAGGCGGCGTTGCTCGTGCGTAGTACGAAGGATTCGGGATTTCGCGTGCAGTTGTCGCATGAGCAGCAGACGGTCGCGCTCGTGAAATATCCTGATGGCGGTTATCTGCGAGTTGTCTCATGCGACGTGAAACTCAATCAACCGCACGCGGTCTTGGTGACGGCGCAGGAGGTTGAGATCGTCGTTCGCGTCGATGGGCGGGAGCGGATTCGATTTCGCGACTCGTTTTTGCCGCTGACGTCGGGTGGGATCGGCATCGGGACGAGTTCGGCGGCTCGTGTCGTGTTCGATCAAGTGGTCGTGAAGCCGCTGCCGAACGTGCCGACGAAGAGCGTGGATCGGCCGCACGTGCCGAGCATCGCCGTTCGCAAGTGGCTCGGCGAGCGGCAGTGGGTATTCGATGGCGACGAGCCGATTCTCGAACTGCACAACGAGCAAGATCCGAATTGCTTCGCGAAGCTCAAGCCGGGTTACAAGCCACAGCTCACGTTTGATTCACACTGGGGGCTGGAGAATCAAGGAGCCTTCCCCGACGCCGCCAGCAAATGGACGGAACCGGTTGTCAGCGGTTGCGGTGAATCGCTGAAGGCGACGTGGTCCGCTCGCAACGTGAAGGATCGGTTCGTCACACGCAGCACGCTGGCCGTCGGGTTCGACTCGCGCCGCGGGACGTACACCTACGACATCGACAGCGAACTGGAAGTCCTCCCCGGCGAGCCGTTTCAATTCCGGTACGGCTTCGATTTCGAGCATCACACGCCGCTTGATCCGTTCCGCTGGCAGTATTTGATCGCCAAGCGAAAGAGTGGCTAGTTGTATCATCGGCCGGTCTATCCAATTGATCCTGGCCCGCAAAACGATCTTGAAACGTATCACGGTCAGCGCGTCTGGTTCGGTCGGCATGTGGACCAGATGCACGTCGCACCGGCGATCGAGTACGGCATCAAGGCGGACTGGAATCGCGATCCGAAGGACTTCGCGAAGATCATGCCTCGCAAGCTGAACACGGCGGTCTGTGCCGCGTTCTACGACACCGGCGTCAGCTTCGAACCAGAGACCGCCGCGCCCGGCACGAAGCTGCGCGTGCAGTACCGCTACACCGGCTTCCCCGCCTATGAAGCCGAGTTGTTGTTCCTGCATTCAAAGATTTACGACTCCCCGACACTCGATCCGCAGCATCATTACATCTTCGCCGACGAGTGGCCGAAGCTGACCTTCAGCCAATTCGTCCCGCTCAGCCAGACGTGGATCTACGGCCGCACACCGTTCATGACCGCTCACAACACGCGGCCCACTTACGAACTGGAAAAGAACTGCGGCGCGGGGAACGGCTTCGCGATGAAGCTCGGCCCGGCGTCGTTCGGCAAAGGGAATCTGCCAGTCCGTAGGTTGGGTTTCCAACCCGACCTTCCGCAGGCCGTCGGTCTCGACAAAGGTCGCTGGGTGATGACCGCGCTCGTGAAGTCGGTCAACGCCCACGGGCCGGGAGGACGCATTGAACTCGAAGCGACTCAGGCGAAGACCAACAAGCCGCTCGCGACGGCGAAGCATTTTGTCGGCAACGGCAGCTTCGATTGGAAACGAACTGGCTTCGTGTTTGGTGTTCCCGAAGATGCCGGCGCGCTGACGATCGCGTTCGGCAATTCGGGGACCGGCGAGATGCTCGCCACCGATATCGAGTTCAAACGCCTCCCCGACGGCGACGCCCCACCGAGCGACATCGCCTCGAGACCGAACGATCAACCACCGAGCTTTGGGTCCGCACCCGCCGGAGCGATCGCCGACTACCGAATGCTCGAAGGCAAAGGCCACTTCGTGTTCAACTACGCGACGGGCGCGCTCGGACATCTCGACTTGGCGAACCTCGATTGGGTCGTCGATGCCGGCCGCCCCGCGTTGCGCTTCACCGACGATCTCATGAACTAAAAGAACTATCGCCGCGACAGCGGACTTGGCCGCAACTATTTCGGGCATCCCGCCTACGCCGGCAAAGACACGTTGCCCATCGCACTGACCGGCCATCACGGTGGCGGAGGCCCGATCAAAGGACTGACGCTGGCCGCATGGATCAAACCCTCCGCCGAGATGGGCAAGAGCACTCACGGTGGCAAAGCAGACGTGATCGGCTACGGCGCTCGTCGCTTCATCCTCGGCCTGCATGCTCAGCAAGCTCCGTATCAACTCGCCGCGCGGATTAACGTCAACGACATCATCACGACCGACACAAAACTCGAAGCCGACCGCTGGGCTCACGTCGCCATGACTGCGGAACCATCCGACGGCCAGTGGCGAGTCCGTCTGTTCCACAACGGCCAACCGGCCGGTGAAGGTGTGACGAAGGAATTCCCATCCGACTCTGCCATCGTTCCGTCACTGATCCTCGGCGCGGAACTGTTCTACTTTCACGACGCCTACTACCGTGGCCTCATCGGCCACACGCTGGTCTTCGAGCGGACTCTGTCGCCCACCGAAGTCGCCGAGCTGGCGAAATAAGAAACTCAAAAAACTCACACCAGCCGCTGTACCACTCATTTCCACGTTCAGTCCACGTTCAGCACGAAAACAACGCGCAATCGCGGAAGAGCAATCCCAATGAAACAACCAGTCGCGTGGGCGTGTGGTCAAAAAACTCAGCCGTGTCAAAATCCGTGATGAGCGTAAAAGTTGCGATGCGTTGGAATGCCGAATCTCGGCTGCCATCGGCCACGCTGCGGAGTTCGGCGACGAAAGCGCCGAAGGCCGCGGCTTAGATTCTCACCGGGGCAGTGTTCCCAAAGCAAATCGCGACAGACGATTCGGTCACGTCCGAGTATTTTGACCACGCGCGCTTTCGTCCGCCCAAAGCACATTCCAACTTCAATGCGGCGATGCTCAGCCGCATCTTGCTCAAGAAGAGCATCCACCGGCCACGCTCGGAAGCGAAGCCCGGTTCTCCGCACCTTCAGCCCGACGAATGGTGGCTGAAGGATCTGGCGGAGCATCTCCACATGCCCAGCAGGACGATGGCCTATTGGCGCAAATCGGGCTGGATTTACACACGCAAGGTTAAAATCGCCGGTGGACGCTGGATCGTCTGGGCCGATGCTTCGGAACTCGACCGACTCCGTCGCCTCAGTGCGCAATCGCAGACCCGTTCGAAGTCCACCAACTCCTATCCCGCCGACCTCACCACCTCCAGGCCACGACCGATCGATCACGCAGATTGGAATGGGAAACCACCACGTCCATCGTCTCGAAAACTCGTGATAACAATCTCAATGAAGGGCAATATGGGTAAAGCGTCGTGTCGCCGAAGTTTGTGGTCCTCGCGATTTCTAAGACCAATTACCGAAGTTCTCGCGGCTTGCGTCGGCCACCTTTGGAATTTGTCTTCTTTTTGCCCAGCTGCTCTTCGCGGCACCAGCGGTAGAAGGTCGAAGGGGCGACGAGCGTGATCAATTCCTCGATCGCTTGGCCCAGCGCTTTTCCCAGCTTGAGGAACCGCGATCGCTCAGGTGGCTTTGTATGAATCTGGCCGGGGATGTGCGCCGGCAGAATTTTGTTCTCTTCCTTCAAGAACTCGACATACCGGGCAAGCTCGTTGTTCGTCGCGGATGCGATCAATGCCAGCAGAGGGTGGAAGATTTTGGCAGCCATGCTATTCTGCGAACTCATTATTGGGGTTGAGTCTGGCGCATTCGTTGAACAGCGCTATGTGCTCGGTGGGGCCGCCCAACAACGTACCTGAAGGGCCGTTGACGGGGGGGCGGCACCAGTTCGTTTTCGGTGCCCCAACGAAAGCAAGCGCGGACCTTGCCGACGTAGCGATTCACAACTGAGCGAGACAATCCCGCTTCGATCATTCGTTGCCGGACGGCTTTCAACGCGAGCGGAGCAAACTGCGAAACGTGCGACGTCCAGAACGTGTCCTTCAAAAAACGAAGAGCGGACTTGATGACGCATTGTTCGGACGTCGGTTGACCATTCTTGCGGAAATGAACTTCAACGTGCTCCCGCCATTACGCGAGAAACAATTCGTTGACCGACAATTCAGCATCATCGGCGGGAAGATGACGCCCGCGAGAAAGCCACTCGGCAATCAGAGCGTCATAGCGTGCCTGTGCATCAGGCGTTCCAAAGCGGCCTAGATAGTGGTCTTTGCCACAAAGCCGCACCACAGCCTGCCGCCTCGCATGTCGCGAAACCTGGGGCACTCGCAGAGTTGTCTTGGTCATCGGAGCAGTTCCCTTCGATCTTCAGTAGGCTACTGAAAGTCGAAGGCTTCCAAACCGCTCTTCCGACCATCGGAAGGTAAGCGTAACTGCTTTCGCGGAAACCTAGTTCATGAAAATGGAGGATAGGGGACTTGAACCCCTGACCTCTTGCATGCCATGCAAGCGCTCTCCCAACTGAGCTAATCCCCCCGGGCGTGGTCGGTGAAATTGGCAGTTCGCCCGGCTGTTTTCGGCAGGACGATCCGTGAAACCTGACACAAGTTTCCGGAGATTCCAGCGACACAAAACGGCAAAACGGAAACGGATGGAACGATAGCGGCTGATTTAGAAAGGTGTCAAGGAGTGCCACGGACGATGACGGGACGCGAAACGAAGCGACACCAGCGTGTGCCTGCTGACTCTGAAATCCATTCTCCTTAACTTTCTCGCCGGTTAACCCTCTCGCCGGCGAGGGAACATGCAAACGGAAAGTTCACTTCTGGCAGAATGCTTCCAACGCTTGCTGTTTGATACCCTTGAGATCGAGTTTGCCAGTGCCAAGCAGCCGAATGTTCTCGACTTCAAGGAAGCTATCGGCGGACGGGATCCAGAGGTTCGGAAACTCGCGCGAGCTAAGTTCCTTGAGAACTTCGTCCACTGACTTTGGCAGCTTCTGATGGAGGACGATGAGGCGTTCGCCTTTCTTTTCGTCAGGGACAGCCGTCACGGCGAGCTTGATATCGGTGTCGTCGCTGCCAGGAACTTCCACAATCTTAAGCAACTCTTCTTCGATGCGGATATGTGGAACCATTTCGCCGCCGATCTTCGAGAAGCGACTGAGGCGGCCAGTGATTTTGATGAAGCCGTCGTCGTCGATCTCGGCGATGTCGCCGGTATTGTACCAGCCGTCGCGGATCGCGGCGTTCGTCTTATCAGGTTGGTTGAGATAGCCGATCATCACGTTGGGGCCTTTGATCAACAGCAGGCCAGGCTTGTTGGTGCCGAGTTCGGCGAACGAATCGGCGTCGACGATCTTCGCGCACACGTTCGGGACGGCTCGGCCGACGGTGCCGATCTTGGTGCCGATCTGCGTGATGCCTCGCGAGCGATGATCGGGAACGTTCGCGGCGGCGAGCGGCGATAGTTCCGTGCATCCGTAGCCTTCGGTGGGGATGACGCCGAACTTGTCGTTAAACTCATCGGCGAGCGCGAGCGGCAGTTTCTCGGCACCGACGATCGCCAAGTCGAGCGTCGTGAATTGTTCTTTGTCGCAGCGTTTGAGGTACGTTTTCAGAAACGTCGGCGTGGCGGCGACGATCGTGACTTTGTACTTCTGCGATAGCTCGCCCACAGTGCGCGCGTCGAGCGGGTTGAAATGGTACACCGCCTGGCAATCGACATTCAGCGGCAGCCACATCATCAGTGTGTAGCCGAAACTGTGGAAGAACGGCAGCACGCCCAGAATGACATCGGTCCGTTTGATCTGGAACAACTGATCGGCCGAGCTGACATTGGAGCCCACATTGTGATGCGAGAGCATCACGCCCTTGGGTTGTCCGGTCGAACCGGATGAGAAAATGATGGTCATCAAGTCGTTCGGCCGGATGCGTGTCAGGCCGAGCGAGTGTTCCAGCAGCCAGATCGGCGTCAGGTGCGCGGAGACGGAGGCACAGAGTTTGTCGAAGCCGGTCGCGCGGTCCTTCACGTCTTCCAAGCAGACGACTTGCGTGCTGGCGTCGAATTCGACCGGTCTCTTTTCCAAGAACCGTCGGCTGGTGATGACGTGCTTGATGCCCGCTTGCTCGATGCAGTACCGAATGTCGCTGTCGGAGAGCGTGTAGTTCAGGTTCACGGCGACTCGGCAGGAGAGGCTCATCGCGGTGTTCGCCAGCAGGCCGCCATTTGACGGCGGCAGCAAGATGCCGACGTTCTTCTCGTCCGCCTTGAGCCAATCCCGTTCGAGCACTTTCTTCACGACGAGTGTGGCGACGAGCAGTTTGCCGCCGGTCAGTTGCTGGCCGGTCGAGTCGGCGATCTTCGTCCGAAATCGCGCGGATCGGCACTTGCGCAGGAAAACACGGGCGGGGATGAATTCTGTGTGCATGCGTTGCAGTGCCGCTTCCACACCAAGTTTCTCGACGGCCAACCGGACCTCGTTGACGTTATCCGGGTTTTTCAGCGGTTCGCCGAAAACGATCGTCACAGGATACGGCCAACGTCGCGGGCGTTTCCAGAACAACTTGCCGTCGCGGTGGCTGAAG
>CAZPUJ010000416.1:0-5483 GCA_964589725.1 uncultured Planctomycetaceae bacterium | reverse complement strand
ACGTGCGGTTACTCCAACTCATGCACATCATGAAATACGCCGCGCGGAACGCAGACGGTCAGGACCGTGAGCTTGCCGATCGCCTTGTGTTTCACACCGCGGGGTACGTAGACGACGACTCCCGTGTGCAGTTCGATCTCTTCATCGTCGAGGATCATCGTGCCCTGGCCGTCGATGATGTAATAGAACTCGTCGGTGTGAGCGTGGTAGTGCAGCTTGGCGTCGTGAATCTCGACCTGCTGAACCTCACCGGCCGCACCGTCTTGTTCTTCGATCAGACAGCGAATCTGTCCGCAGGTCTCCGCCCACGGTTTGACATCCTGCGGATCTCGACGCAAGAAGCGAGTGGCGGTGCTCGTGTTCATGGGAATTCCTCGTGGGTTTGAAGTGAGATTTCAGTCCCTCGTGATGAAGCGATCGCTGCGCACCGTGCCATCGCTGCCTATTGTGCATTGGCGTTCCCATGGATCGGAAACGACTGTCGGCCGTGCCGTCCGAACTTGGGTGGCTCGCTGCCGATAGGAATTGCGCCGATGTCGGGCCGCGTGTCGGTCGGAGGACGCAGCGGGTCGACAAAGTCGGCGGGCAAGATAACTCCCTTCCCGACGGCGGGGCTGCTTTTCTGAAGTCGGTAGTCAGCGGGCAACGAGGGGTTCGAGTCGAATTGTTCGAGTCGCGGGTCCGCGACCACATCGTTCGCCGACCAGCCGGGCGGGTATTTGTCCTTGTTCTTCTGCGAGGCGGCCGACTGCCGCACTTTGTCGAGGAAATCAGCGGGAGCTGAGACGTTCGCGGTGGGGCACCAATGCAAATTGCCGTCGATCTGGGTGTCGTGTGGCGGGGCACCAACGATCAATGCGTCGGGATAGTTGTCGAGGTAAACGAATAGGTTGTTGAAGATGCGGCGCGTGGTGCGGTCGGTTGTGCTCACCCACGTCCGATGAGCGAACGCGGCGTTGTGCGTGTGGCTCACGAAGGTGTTCTGGTAGAACGACAGCGACTCGATCCCGAACAGCTCGACGCCATGCACCAGGAAGATGTGGTACGACGTCACCTTGCCCTGCGGGTTCGTGGGGCTGGGCCGATCGACATTCACGCCCTGGCGCATGTCCACGATATTTCGGTAGATGGAGGTTCTTCCATCCGGACCGCCGCGGGAGTTGCAGCCGAACGCGATCAGGCACCGCGTGATCAAGTTTTGATAGATGTGAATGTCGTCGTTCATGCCGGGCGACGGACTGCTCAGGTAGATCGCATCGTCCTGAATCGCATCCACCCAGTTGTGATGAAAGCGGATGTTGCGGCCGCTGAGGTACACGCCGTCGTGGCCATCGGTGAACTCGCTGTAAGAGATGTCCCAATCGTGGTTGTACGGATAGTAGAAGACCTCGAATTCGTAGCTCCCCTCGGTGACGAGCACGGCGTGCGTCGGCAGCCGAGCGATGTTGCGTGCATTCGCGGGGGGTTGAGCCGGAATGAACGGGTCGTAGGATCGCCCCGTGTACGTGTAGAGACCGTTCTCACTGCGAAAACCCCACGGCGGAATGATGCCGTGGATCGCCGAGTTCACCATCCGCAGCGGCCCCGTGCTGCGTGCGCGCAGGCCGTACGTGCCGGCAAAGATCGTCACGTTGTCGAATTCGAGGTTCACCCCAAACTGGAGCACGACGCTGTTGTGCCCGCCGCCGCGGATCACCAAATCCTGAAAGCGGACGTGCATCGCCTGGTCCACGAACAACGGCACCGAGCTGAACGGAGCGATCACAAGCGGCAGCTTGCGCGGATCAGTTTCCCCGCGATAGTTCGGAACCTGCGGGTTGTCGATGTGCGTCTGAGCCAGTCGAATATGAATGTGTCCGGTCTCTTTTTCGTACCACAGTCCGGGTCCGCAATAGTGAGGCAGGACCATGAGCTTCTTGTCCGGGTCGTCGATCCAGAGTTCGTTCTCGGCCCGCAAGTCTTCGATGTGCCAATAGGTTTGCAGGCCGACCATCGAATCGCCGAACAGCCCAACGACGTCCCGAATGTTTTTGAACGCCCGCGCCGACCGAAACTCACCCGCCGCTCCGGCCGGATGTGGCACCCAGGCGTCCGCCGGCGCGTTAACAAATTCCGGCAGACCGCCGTCGATGATAGCCTGCTCGCCGGGAAACGATCGAATCGTGATCGGCGCCTCCGCGCGACCCGCCACGGCGCAGTACACGTTTTCATGAAACACGCCGCCCCGCAGATACAGCGTGTCGCCCGCCTTGAGCTTCGTGAAAGCATGATTGACGCTCCGCCACGGAGCTGATTGCGAGCCGTCCTGTTGGTCGTTTCCCTTCACCGCGTCCACGAAAAATGCCGGACCTTTGTCCATCGGCCGAGAAGCTGTCGGCACGCTCCGCGACGCCGGATGTGAGAGCGGCTTGGACGCGGGTTGCCCCTGCGCTAGCAGAGTATTCGTGACAAAGCTTGTCAGGAGAACTGTCAGCACACTGCCCAGACTCAAGCTTCGATAAGACGTCATTGTCGCTCCTTTTCTATTCTTCGCGTCCCCCAATCAGCTTCTTCAAGAGGGGCGTCAGGATCAGGATCAGGACGCCGGCACTCAGCGACGTCACGACGAACAAGAAGAAGAAGTCCGCTTGGCCGCCGAAGCTCCACGGGAGTTGCACTTCACCACGCTCGATGGCTTCAACCTTGGCCGCGATCAGGCCGCCCGCCAAGTTGGCCACGAAGCTGGAGACGAACCAAATGCCCATCAGCAGCGAGACGTGTCGCACCGGCGCGGCTTTCGTCACGTAGGAAAGCCCTGTCGGCGACAGGCACAACTCGCCCAGCGTGTGCAGGAAGTAAGTCACTAGTAAGAACAGGACACTCGCTCTCGCTGCCGGAGCCGCGGCCGTGGTGGCTCCCCAGGTCAGCACTCCGAAGCCCAGCCCCAACAGAATCAGGCCGAAGCCGATTTTCGCCGGCTGGCTCGGATTCATGCGCCGCTGACCCAACCAAGTCCACATTCCCGCGAAGACCGGACCCAAGAAGATGATGACGCCAGGATTCACCGACTGAAGCCAGGTGGCCGGCATCTCCCAGCCGGCGATTTGTCGGTCGGTTTTTTCCTCGCCGAAGACATTCATGCTGGAGCCGGCCTGCTCAAACGCCAGCCAGAAGAAAATGTTGAACAGCATGAAAATGAAGATCGACGCCGTCGGCCCGCGATCTTGCGGCTCTTGCTTCAGCGAAAAGATCGTGGCGGCGATCACCGACGCCAGCAGCAGCCCCCCAATGATCCAATTGGCCTTGTCCCCCATGGCCGAGAACCACATCTGCAAGCTTGTGAAGAAACCGACATGGAACAACCCGGCCGCACTGCCGGACAGCAGCATCGCCACGGGGAGAAACATCCACGCCAGAGCCGTGCCGCGACCAGCCGGCGGCTCGCCGATCCCCTTCAGGAATCTCGGCCGACAGGCGAGGTACAGTGCCAAGCCCGCGATCATGCCCACGGCGGCGGACCCGAATCCCCAATGCCAGCCCACTTTCTGTCCGAGCGTTCCGCAGACATAGGCACACAGGAACGCTCCCAGGTTGATCCCCATGTAGAAGATCGTGAAGGCTCCGTCGCGCCGCGGGTCTTTCTCGGCGTAAAGCTGGCCGACCATCACCGAGACACAGGGCTTGAAGTGTCCCGTGCCGATGACGATCACCGCCAAACCAAAGATGAACACGCTCATGCCGAGAGCGTTGTGAGCCATTTCTCCCATGCCGGAGATCGCCAGCATCACGTGCCCCAGCGCGATGATCGAACCGCCCAGCACCATCGACCGGTGAGTGCCAATCAGCTTGTCGGCAATGATGCCGCCGGCCATCGGCAGCAGATAAGCGAGTCCCGTGTACCAGCCGTACAAAACGCTGGCCTCGGCCTTGGACCAGCCGCGCCCCGGATTGAGAAAGCCGCTGGCATCGGGCTGCGGATTGGTCATCGCGATGAGGTACAGTACCAGCAACGCACGCATGCCGTAGTACGAGAACCGTTCCCACATCTCGACTAAGAACAACAAAAACAACCCGCGCGGGTGGCCGAGAAATGTTTGCGCGGTGGTGGACATCTCGTGAGACAGACTCCGTTCTTCGGTCATGCGTGGGCCTCCCGGTTGAGCGGCGAAATGATTGGTGGCAGGATTGGAACCGACGGCGCGAGGTCTTTCCAGGGTGACGCTTCGCCGGAGCTCGCGCGTTCGCGAGTTCGCGCCGAGCGATCTTCGCTGCTGGCACGTGAAGCGTGAACTCCAACGACGTTTCCAAAACGCAACATGGCTCACAGTCGATGTTGTAAAACGCCACGTTTGACGCGGTGGATCATCGGGTCGCGAGGGTGAGCTTTCAGAAATGTCCCACAAAATCCCGCATTTCTTGATGATTTTAAAAAACGGCTCTGCTTGGCACACACGTTGCTATGTAGGCCGCCGCCGTTTTGTAACCTATGTTTGGTCCCAACGCCTTCCCAAGACGAACCCACCGAGAACCATTATGGCCAAACGCAATCGACTGCGCCTGCACAACTGGAACAACGCCAGAGTCATCGACCTGGGCGAGATGGAAATCTGGGACGGAGCCGACTTGGCGCTGCTCCGCGAAACTTTGACTAAGGTCATTGATCGAGAACATCATCGCTCGGTCGGCATCAATCTGGCCTACGTGAAATACATCCCCAGCGGATTCTTTGGGATGCTGTACGACTGGCTTGAACGAGGTGTCCGCATTCTGGTGTTCCATCCGCAACCGCACGTGCAACGCATGTTGTGGTTCACGCAGTTCTTCGAACCGATCGCCGCCGGCTGCTTCTTGCTACTGGATGACCCCAAGCAACCGTATCAAGCTGGCAAGACTCCCGCTTGGGCAACGACTCGGCCCGAATCGTCGGACGATGGCGAAGAGTCGGCAGCCGCAGCCTTCCACGCTGCCTTCGACAGCGACGAAGACGAGGGCGACTTGATTCTCGCTCAGGTTGGCGATGACGAGCACAGCCACGACGAGCACAGCCACGACGAGCGCGGCGACGAGTGACATCTTTGATACGGACAGAGGGGAAGACGGGGAAAATCATCTCTGAGTCTCCCCTCTTCGTCTTCACTTCTCCGCGTCCCCGTCCCTCACTTCAGATATGGCTTCGATGATGCGCATCGACTTCCATTGTCCCGTTTGGAAGCGGGCCATGAAGCCCAGCCCCAACACGATGATGTAGACCGTGCAAGAACACCAACTCGCGAACAGACCGCCGCCGTACCAAGTCACGCTGATGACGGTGGGTACGACCATCAGCGACCAAGCGGCGATGCACGAAAACACGAGTGCGAAGCGCGTGTCTCCGGCGCCGCGGATCGCGAAGCCAAACACGATGCCGGTGGCGTCGAAAAAACAATACACCGCCACAAATCGCAGCAGCACGATCACTTCGTCGCGCAACTCGCTGAAATCCTCGACTTCGGAAAACGCGAAAT
>CAZPUJ010000415.1:0-16709 GCA_964589725.1 uncultured Planctomycetaceae bacterium | reverse complement strand
TCGTGCCGCGGTCGTAAGACTGGCGCAGGGGATCGCTGTGGCGTTGGCAGCAGACAGTCGAGCCTCGTCCGGCCTTGTTGTCGCCCTGGCCAATTCGACGTTTGTCCAATTGGGTTGTGAGAGTCAACCAGCGTCTGACGGAACGGGAGTTGGCCGCTGTGCGACGGTCGGCCCAGCGCGGCAGCCCTTTCGGTGAGTCGTCCTGGATCGCATCGACTGCCCAGCGACTCGGTCTTTCCTCCACCCTCCAGCCCCGCGGCCGGCCGCAAGTCAGATTCCACAATGAACAGGCAAACAACGACTCCTGACCCGTTTGCCTTTGCCAAGGAATGACCCATGTCGAAGGACAAGAAGCAACCCTCGTTCCCAAGTTCCGCTTGGGAACGCACTCGCCCGAAGCACCGCTTCGCGAATGCTCGAAGCAGAGCTTCGAAGACATGCGTTCCCAAGCAGAGCTTGAGAACGAGCGTGCGGAGCGGGCTGATTCTTTTCGCTGCAGCGTTGAATTTCTGGCTCGCGATGAGAGCCGATGCCGCCGACCGGCCGCTCGTCGTCGTGACCGATGAAGCTCGCAAGGTGCATGTGGCGGGGTTCGTGTTCGACGGACACAACGACTTGCCGTGGGAGGTGCGGAAGCAAGCCGGCGGGTCGTTCGACAAAGCGGACATCGCTCGTGGCGTGCCAAGGTTTCACACGGACATCCCGCGACTGCGATCGGGCAACGTCGGGGCTCAATTCTGGGCCGCGTATGTCCCGGCGGAGACGGCCAAGCAGCCTGGAAAAGCGTTCGCGATGACGCTCGAACAGATCGAGATCATTCGCTCGATGGTCAGGCAATATCCGGACGTCTTCGAGTTCGCGACGACGGCGGACGACGTGAATCGCATCCAGAAATCGGGCAAGATCGCGTCGCTGATCGGGGTCGAGGGAGGCCACTCGATCGACAACTCGATCGAAAACCTGCGACGACTGTACGAGCTTGGCGTGCGGTACATGACGCTCACCCATTCCGACACGCTCAACTGGGCCGACTCGGCGACCGACGGCGCGAAGCACGGCGGGCTGACGGCGTTCGGCGACGAGGTCGTGCGCGAGATGAATCGGCTAGGGATGTTAGTCGATTTGTCGCATGTCTCGCCGGAGACGATGAAAGACACCCTGAAGGTGACTCTCGCGCCGATCATCTTTTCGCACTCGTCCGCGCGCGCGATCGCCGATCATCCGCGGAACGTGCCGGACGACGTGCTCCGGCTCACACGCGAAAACGGTGGCGTGGTGATGGTCAATTTCTTCTCCGGCTTCGTTCATCCGGAGTCGGCAAAGCGGCGAGCCAACATGTTTCAGGTCAACCGCGACCTACAGCTGCAGTTCCCGAAGGACGCCGACTTCAAGAAGGCCAAGAAGAAGTGGGAACTCGACAACCCCATCGAACCGGGAACGGTGCAAGACGTCGTCGATCACATCGATCACATCGTGAAAATAGCCGGCATCGAGCACGTCGGCCTCGGCTCGGACTTCGACGGCATCACGACCTGTCCGCGTCAACTTGAAGATGTCTCGACCTATCCGGTCATCACGCAAGAGTTGCTCAACCGTGGGTACTCGGCGGAGCAGATTCACCGCATCATGAGCGGAAATGTGCTGCGCGTAATGCGCAGTGCGGAAGCAACGGCTCGCGAAATGGTAAAGACGAAATTGAGGAACAACGGATGAATCATTCTGATCTGAGCATCTCCGGATTGATCGACGAATACCTGAGGAGCCCGCAATTGCTTCGGCAGGCAATCACCGGGATGACGCACGAGCAACTGCTTGCTCGCCCGGTTCCCGGTAAGTGGAGCACGCTGGAACTTGTCGCTCACCTCGCCGACTTTGAGCCGATCTACGCGGATCGTATGAAGCGCATCTTGGCGGAGAACGAGCCAACATTGTTTGGCGGCGATCCGCATCACATGCTATTCATCGCCGAGAAGCGTCAAGCTCTTTCGGCTCGTTAGCCGTCGCCGTCGCGCACGATTCGTCACACGGGCGATGCAAACGTGCAATCTGTGCTTGCGCGAGGCTGGGTGGCTGCCGGTGCAGAACCAAGCGTGAGGCTCGCCGCGAGAACGGGAACGGATTCGACAGCCCCACGCAGCCGGGCAACAGGACGAGCATGGCGGCGATCGTCAGCAGTCGTCGGACCTGGTTCACGAGGGCATACCCTTCGAGCAGTTGTGGATCGTCTTTGATCCGTTAAGGCCGAACGATAGACCAATGACCTCCAACGTGGCTTACCCGAACTCCGGCCGGCGGCGGCAGAGCTGATCCTTCAATCGCAGGACGATGCTGGAGTGCATTTGGCTGACGCGCGACTCGGACAGGCCCAGCGTGTTGCCGATCTCCTTCATCGTCAGTTCTTCGTAGTAATACAAAATGATGATCAACCGCTCGTTGCGACTGAGGCCTTTCGTGACCAGCCGCAGCAAGTCGCGTTTTTGGATGCCGCGCGTGGGGTCTTCCCCTTTGGAGTCTTCCAGAATGTCGACCTCGCGGACGTCTTTGTAGCTGTCAGTTTCGTACCACTTCTTGTTGAGGCTGACGAGATTCACCGCGCTCGCCTCGGCTTTCATCTTGTGGTACTCCTCGAGAGAAATCTCGAGTCGTTTGGCGATGTCCACGTCACTGGGTGGATGACCGATTTCCAGTTCCGCTCGTTTGCGTGCGGCCTCCACCTTGCTGGCCTTGCTGCGAACCAAGCGCGGCACCCAGTCCATCGTGCGCAGCTCGTCAAGCATGGCTCCGCGGATGCGCGGCACGCAGTACGTTTCGAACTTCACGCCGCGTTCCATGTCGAACGCCTCGATGGCATCCATTAAGCCGAACACACCGGCGGAGATCAGATCATTCAGGTCGACACCGTCGGGCAGCTTGGCCCACACGCGCTCGGCATTGTACCGCACCAGCGGCAGGTAACGCTCCATGAGCGCATTGCGGTGCTCCTGATTGGTTTGGTCCTTTTTGTATTCCTGCCACAGTTCGGCGACTTGTTCTTCGGTGAGCCTTGCGACAGCCATGAGAAAACCCTCCGTGGTCGGTCGATCAGATTCCGGTTGGTGTGTTGAGGTGGGATGACGTTGCAACGTCAAGCGTCATTGCTCCGGCACATGCCGCCTGATGCGAATGACCGCAGTTGCTCGTACGTCGCCTGTGAGGTGGGAGAGGGAGAGAGAGTTGGCCATCAAGCTTGCGTCACAGACGCGACGTCAAGGCAAAAAAATGGCTTTCCTCTCTTGAGGAGAAATCGGCAAGAGGTGCGGAGAAACTTGAGTCCATTCGTTACAGATTCCCTGATCGGAAAAGTCGGAACCAAGAAAGCGGGGTGTTAAGGCAATGCCGTGACGAGGCGAGCACCCTAGGAGAGTGGAACGGGGCGGGTGATCAGCCGGCTGAGGAAGGGTTCGTTGTGGGTGGGAATTGAACCGGCGAGGAGTCGCTTGGCGATCTGCTGGACGTCTTGCGACGCGGGGGAGTCGGGGAATGTACAGAGGAATGGTTGTCGCTGGAAGATGGCTCGCGAAACGTTTGGGTCTTCGGCAACGAAGCTGCCGGCGGGGACTTCGCAGCGCAGAAACAGCTCCGCCGTTTGAGCGAAACGAGTGAGGATTTGTCGGGCTTGCGACGGCGATTCGGCTCGATTGACGAGAACTTCCGGACAGGTCGGCAAGTCCGGATACCAAGCCTTGAGTGTCGCGTAGGCATCGGCGATCGCGGTTGGCTCCGGCGTCGCGACCAGGAAGACGAAGTCCGCCGCCGCGGCGAACTGCCGCGCCGCGCGCTGCGGGCCGGCGGACGTGTCGAGGATCAAGAAGTCAAACGCCGCTTCGAACGTGCCGAACTGCGTGGCGAGTTCGTGTGGCGCGCGGTCAGCCACATCGGCGAACTCGATCAACCCGCCGGCACCGGGCACGACGTTGATCCCCGCCGGGCCTTTGAGGATCACATTCTGCAGCGACTTCGCACCCGTGAGCACATGACTCAGATTCCAGTAGCAATTCAAGCCGCACAACAGCTCAAGACTGCTGAGCCCTTGATTCGCATCCAGCACGCAGACACGCGCTTTCTGCTGAGCCAACGCGACCGCCACGTTGAGGGCGAGATTCGACTTGCCGACGCCTCCCTTGCCGCTGGTAAAGGCGATCACACACGCGCGCCGACATTCGGCAGCCGACGGTATCGGCCCCGAATCGGTGTGGTGTTGAATGAGATTGCGAAGAGTGGAGGCTTGGTCGCGCATCGAGAATGAGGGGTCAGTGGTCAGGGGAGTCTGCGGTTACGAACCCAACCGTTCTTGTCCGAGAACGAGTCGCGCCATGCGAGACGCATTCGCGGCTTCGATATCGTCGGGCACGTCCTGCCCGGTAGTGAGATAACTCACGGGAAGCTGCAGCTTGCGAGCCGCTGTCAGCAGTGAACCCATCCCGGCGGCTTCATCCAGTTTCGTCAGGATCAGGGCCGTCGTGCTCGTGGTGGAAAACTTGTCCACCGTGGCTCGCAGACTGCCCGTGCTGGCGGCCAGGCTGAGCACCAGATGGACTTCATCGACTTGAGCTTCCGCGAGCAGGCTTTTCAGTTCTTGGATCTTCAGTTCGTCGCGGGGGCTGCGTCCGCCGGTATCGATCAACACCAGGTCGAGGCCGACAAGTTCGTCGAGCGCTCGCCGCATCTCCTGTGGGCTGGTGACGACTTTCATCGGCAGGTCGATGATCTCGGCATACGTGCGCAGTTGCTCGACGGCGGCGACGCGGTATGTGTCGACCGTCACCAGCCCCAGCTTGATGCCGTCGCGCAGCCGAAAATTCGCGGCAAGTTTCGCGATTGTGGTTGTCTTGCCCACACCCGTCGGTCCCACGAGCGCAACGACTCGACGACGGCCGGGCGTGGCTTTGATCGGCGAAGCGATGCGGAAATCGGACTCAACCAGTCCGGTCAGCAACGAATTGCAGATCTCATGTTCGTGAAGCTGTTCCGGACGGACGTGCCGTCGCAGGCGGGAGATCATGTCGCGGGCGACGTCTTCCTCGACGTCCGCATCCAGCAGTTCGGTGTAGAGCTGGAACAGCTCCGAAGGTACCTCGCTGTCGTCACCAAGATGTCGGGCCTTGTTCAGGTTTTCGAGCATGCGCTGGATTGAATCGAGCCGCTCAGTCAGCTCGATCGAACCAGGACTGTTTGGCAAGGAGCGCGTGTTTGACGGTGGCTTCGAGGACGAATTGCGGGGCGTGTCGTGCGACGTCGATCGCGGCGTGGCGATCAGGCGTTCGAGGCTGGGGCTGAGTTCCACGCCGCTGTCGTTGGGCACGAATGACCGGCGGTCGAGCAGCTCGCGTTCAAGTTGTTCGGCCAATTGCTGCGGCGAGAGAACTCTCGATTCATCAATATTGGAGTTAACGATCGACCGACTTCGCTTGCCGCGCGCCGGCCGTCCGGCGCGGACGGTCACTTCGACCTCTTGTTTGGCCTTTAACCAAGGCAACAGGCGACGATGCGTGATCGAGCGAGTGTTCAAGATGACCGCGTCTTCGCCCAATTCGCGGCGGACGATCCGCATGGCCTCTGTCACCGATGAGGCTCGGAATGTTCGCACTTGTTGCATGAGAATTCCTTCGGGAAAGGTGAAATGAGAAGTGTGAAAGGCCAGGGCGATTTCTCGCGGACCATCTTTCACCATTCACACTTCACACTTGTTTCTTTTCCAACTCGCACACCGCGCGAGGCGGCCAGTTCGGTCAGCCGATGGAGACCGACTTGGCCAACCGCTTCGACGTGTGTGTCGCGCGAGATATCGTTCAAACTGAGAATCATCAATCGAGGCAAGCTGATGGACGTGATGTGTCGCAGACCAATCCGAATAGCCGACGTCGTGGCGAGCACGATCGGCTGCGCCCGGATTTCTGCCCTTCCCAGGGGCGGGCCAGGAGGGGGTGCCACGAACGCTGCAATGGCTTCGGAAAGTTCTTGGCGGACGGCGTCGATCACAGGGGGTGACAACTTCACAATCAGGCCGGTGTCGCTGAAGTCGACTCCGGCGGCGATGACGTCTTCCAAATCGGGATCGAGCGTGAGAACTCGCAGCACGCGCTGCTCGTCGCGGATTCGCTGACAAATCGTCCGCGCGAGTGCCGAGCGAACGTACTCGGCCAACAGCACACTGTTTTGCGTGTGTTCTGCGTAGTCGGCCAGGGTTTCGAGAATTGTTTCCAAATCGCGGATCGGCACTCGTTCGCGCAGCAAGTTTTCAAGAACCTGATGTACTTGCGCCGGTTTGAGCAGTGTGGGGATCAGCTCATCCACGACCCTGGGCGATGTCTGCCGCAGGTGGTCGAGTAATTGATGCATTTGCTGTCGAGTGAGCAGTTCGGCCGCGTGCTCGCGCACGACATCGTGCAGATGCGTGAAGAGCACCGTCGCGGAATCTTGCACCAGATAGCCCAGCAGTTCCACGTGGTCGCGCTGAGTCGGCTCGATCCAAAGCGCCTCGCGCCCGGACGCCGGATCAACGGTCCGTGTGCCGTTGATCTCGCCCGTCGTGAACGACGTACGAATCGCGAGTAGTCGTTCGGAGGGAGCCTCGCCCCATGCGACCGGCACGCCACGAATCTTCAATTGGTACGCGAACGGTTCGAGCTGCAGATCGTCTTTGACGCGAATCTTGGGCAACAGCAAGCCAAGCTCTTGAGCGATGCGGCTGCGCACGTCCGAAATCCCTGGGAGCAAGTCGCCGCTCTGCGCGAGAGCGATCAAGCTGCTGCCAATCGTCAGTTCCATCGGGTCGACGCGCAACTGATCTTCGAGCTTCGTTTGCGGCCTCGGTTCAGTGGCCACCGAGGTCGCAGCCGCTTCGACCGCTTGACGGCTTTGCGAGCGAAGCATCCAGCCAGCACTCGCACATCCGGTGGCCATCGCCAGCAGCGGCATGGCAGGAAGTCCGGTGAAAGACATCGCTCCCAAGAATCCCGCCGCGAGGAACAACGCCTGCGGATGCCGAAATGTCTGGCTGACGACATCGCCACGCAAGTCGCTCTCGACTGAAGATCGCGTCACGATCAAGCCGGCAGCGAGCGAGATCAAGAACGCCGGAACTTGCGATACCAGTCCATCGCCGATCGTCAGTCGCGTGAAGATATCGGCCGCTTCGCCGATCGGCAGGCCGTGCTCGAACACGCCCATGTACAGGCCGCCGACAATATTCACCGACATGATGACCAACCCAGCCACGGCATCGCCGCGCACGAATTTGCTGGCTCCGTCCATCGCCGCATAGAAGTCGGCTTGTCGAACGAGTTCCTCGCGCCGCTGTCGAGCTTGCTCGTGAGTCATCGCGTTCGCGGCCACGTCGGCGTCGATTGCCATCTGCTTGCCCGGCAAGCCATCGAGTGCAAATCGCGCGGCCACCTCGCTGATGCGTGTCGCTCCCTGCGTGATCACCAGGAACTGAGTCGCCACGATGATCAGAAACATGACCAGGCCGACCGCGATTTGATCTCCCGCGACGAATTGCCCGAAGGCCTCGATCACTTTTCCGGCAGCTTGCGTGCCGTCACTGCCTCCGCGCGTCAGAACCAATCGTGTGGATGCGACGTTCAACACCAGTCGCGCGAGCGTCGTGCCCAACAAGAGCGTCGGGAACGAACTGAACTCCAACGGCCGACTGACGAAAACCGTCGTCAGCAGAATCAGCACCGAGAGTGTCAGATTGCCCGCGAGCAACAGGTCCATCAGCACGGGGGGAAGCGGTGTGACCAGCGCCAGCACGGACGTCACGATCAACACGGGGAAAATCAACCCGCGGGAATCGTGTAACCACGTTCGCTGACGAACGGTGAGCGGCGGCATCCAGGCCTCCGAAGACGTGCTCGGAAAGTTGACGTGACGCATGAGCCGACAAGGAACCAGCTCGTGAAGGGGCGGTGTGATATCAGGAATCGTGAGGCTGAGTCGAGGTTGGTTTCTACATGTTCATACCGGAAAACGGCACGCGCGATCAGCAACTATTGCCGGAACGAAGACCGCAAGGCTTCACGGTTCAGCCGCATTCGGAAATCTGTCGCGCGCCGAAAAATCATCACCGTTTAGCCAGCTTCGCGCCGATAATTCCGACAGGTCCGAGTGGGGGGGCACTCTGTTGGGGGGGCACTCTGTCCGGTCAAAGGACGCGAAGGAGACTCTCATGATCTGCGACCATCGCGCCGCTGGCAGCGTGACCGTTCATCCGGAATTCGGCGAATCGATTTCCGCGGGGAATCGTCCCGTGCGAGTGCTCTACATCATGGGAGCTGGCCGTAGTGGCTCGACGTTGATGGACACGGTGCTGGCCAGTCATCCGGACGCAGTCGGCGTCGGCGAGTTGGCGAATCTCCACAGTGCCGGCTGGACGGCGAACGAAATCTGCGCGTGCGGCAAGTTGGGAACCGAGTGCGATTTTTGGACGCGGGTTCGCGAGGGGTGGCAGCGCCGCTGTCCCGACGCGACGGTCGCAGGCTATGTCGCGCTGCAAAAGAAGTTTGAATTCTTTCAGTGGTTCGGTTTGGTGCAGATCGCACGCATGCTGCGTCAGCGGATCGCGCCGACGACAGACTTTCAGGCCTATCTGCGTCAGACCGAAGCTCTCTACCGGGCAATCGCGGAAGCGAGTGGCAGGTCGATTGTGGTCGACTCCTCGAAAGGGCCGATCCGTGGAGCATTGCTCGCGCACATTCGCGGACTCGACCTGCGATTGGTGCATTTGGTCCGCGACGCCCGAGCGGTCGTGTGGTCTCGCAAGAAGGCGCTCGAGGCCGACAAAAAGGCAGGCGTGCAGACGGCGATCAAGCCGCGACCCGCGTGGTACTCCGTCAGCTATTGGGCGTTCATTAACCTTCTGTCGATGATCGTTTGCTTGTTCCGCTGGCAGAATGCACTGCGACTGCGATACGAAGATTTCGTCTGCGAACCGCAGCCGCAGATGGAACGACTTAGCCGCGTTTGCGGTTTGGATTACTCGGCCACGATTCAAGTTCTGCTCAATGGCGGCGCGATTCGGGTCGAGCACCCGATCGCGGGGAATCGCATGCGCATGAGTGGCAGCGTTCGGTTGAAGCCCGATTGGGACTGGATGGAGCGTCTGTCGTCGCGCGACCGAGCCGTCGCTTGGCTGACCGCCGGCTGGATGTTGCTGTTCTTCGGCTACGGTTGGCGCATTGGCAAGCTCGCTCCCCACCGACCCCGTGTTGGTGGAGCAATACTTTCTCGGCGACATGACGTCGTGCCATTGCGGTAGCTCGAATGGCATTGGACCACCGACACGGGATCGGGTGGGGGACTTGCTCGTGGCAAATTCTCGTTGGCTGGTTACATCGCCGCCCCGTTTGTTGGGGCCGGGATCCCGTTAAGGGACCGACCTGGCAGCGCCGGCTCGCAGGTTGTTCGCGACTAGCACGCTGGCGGCGATCAGGATGGGCTGGTACTGAAAGCTGAGGTACAAAACGGTCGTCACGCAAATCGCCAGCATGTGTGCGAGCAGAAAGATCGCGACGTTGACCTCGCACTGCCTCCACAAGCCTCCCACGATCAATAAAAACCCGGTAACGATCAGCGCGCTCGCGAGATAGCCGCCAATCATCACCAGACCGAGATAGAAGACATGCACCGTGTTGCCTTCGGACAGAGCGAGCCGCACCCCGCACCCACTCGTGCCGAAACCGAACAGCAGACATTCCTGTGAATAATCCAGCGCGATGTTGATCACATTCGCGCGCTCGTCAACCGAGTGGTCCGCATATTCCAACCGGTGATGGACGGCATTTTTGGCGAATTCCCACACGTCGAACAGGCCGTCGTTCCCACCTAGAATCAGCGCAAACAGGCCCAGTCCGATTAAGACGGCCATCGACTTCAACAGTTTGCCTTTTTCTGGCTCGCGCCAGAAGAAGTACAACAGTATTCCCGGCGTTGCGAGGATCGCCGACTTGGAAACGGTTGCAATGAAGCCAGCCAACAGCGACAGGCAAGTCAGGATTCGAGGCGAGATACGCGGCAGATACGGCAGCAGCAAAAAGCACGGAGTCAGCGTCATCGCCAGCGCATTGCACTGCAACGACAGCCCGGCGGCACGCCGCATTGTCGACCCAACTTCAATGATGCGCTGTGCCGGCAAGGCGGGAACGAAACCCATGAACTGACCGGCTCCGATCCACGCACTCAACACATTCGCGGTCAGCACCAACAGAGCGATCCGGCGTAACGGCACATTCACGAACGCGCACCAGCCGAACGGAACCAGCAAGCCCCACACATAGCAAACCTGGAAAATGGAGACCAGTTCGCAGTCCGCGTCAAACAGGTGCGACAGCAGGAACAGTGGGAACGCCAACAGTAACGGAATCTGAAACGCGTGAATTCGCCGCAGCACGTAGTCCAGATTCATCAAGACGGCCAGAACGAGGAACAAGTCGGCCAACGTGAGACTTGTGGCCGTGTACTTCAGGGCAGGTAACGGTAACAGGAACAAAGCGGCCTGGGCGCAGAATGACTGCAAGACACTTCCTCGCGGTGCGGCCGGTTGATCCCGGGATCGTGCGGCGGGAAAGGCCCGTGCGAAGGGGACTGGCTTTGTCGGTTGAGAACGGTGCGGAGTCACGGCGGGTGCCTGTTACGTGGGTCGCTGCCTCGCCCCGGCGGGTCACCCATGGTGGGACAGTTATAAGCGGTGGCGAGGTGACTCGGCGTCCTTCGACAAAGGGTTATGCTGCACGCCGCACGATCGGTTGCGCGGAGTGTTCGCGGATTTTCGTTTGCAACAACATCCGCAGGCCGACCACCCCCATGGGCAGTCCGAGCATCGCCAACGGTCGCAGCCGTGACCAATCCCAGCGCGGACGAATCTTCGGCAGCGCGGCCGGTGGGAGTGTGCCAAGTGGTTCGAGATTGTGAGCGTCCGCGATTCGCGCCAAGATGTTGCCGCCTTTTCAGCCGGCCACGCGGCCGATTCCCCAATTCTGGTAGGCCCAGGGGAAGTTGCCCGGAACCACTGCGGCCAGCGCGTTCCAGCCCGCCGTCAGTCCGCGATACACGTGATTGATCGCAGGAGAACGCTGGGCCATCGGCTTCACGTCCCAAAACTGTGACGCGGTCAATGCGCTCTTTGCGGCGGTCATCGCGGTCTCCATACCTCGTTGCGCGCCTCGGCTGCTGCCAAGAGAAAGTTGAGTCTCGGACTTCACCAAATTCTTGTCAAGACCGCTTGGCGGCGCGCATCATTGGACCGTGAGATTCTCCTATTGACCTTCTCGGCGACTTCAATCACCCTCGCAATTGAAGACTTCGACCAGCCGCTAGACTCCGCGCGCTTTAGGGGGGACGCGAAGGCACGATTCATCACGGGCGGGTTCGGCTCGCTCGTGTGATGGCCGCCACAGTGGACTCGGCCGCCACAGTGGACTTCGGGCTGCCTAAACTTTGGGAGAACCTGCACATGAGATTTCTCGTGTCGACTGTTTGCCGTCATTCAGTGGCGCCGGCTCCGTCGGGGTGCCTGTGGACCGTCGATTGGAGGGACCGGACCTCTCGCCGCACGCTCATTCCGGAGCCTGAGTTCCTCTGGTTCGATCCCAACTCCCGCGGCGGGTTGCGTGGCGTGCGTGGCTTGGCGTTCGGCGAGCACGAAGTCGCTGTTTGCAACTTCGAAACTATCTTTCGTTTTGATCAGCGGTGGCGGTCGTTGGGAACGATCTCCCATCCGCACTGCGCCAGCCTGCACGACATCGTCTACCGTGACGATTCGCTGTGGGCGACCTCGGCACGCAACGATTTGGTGTTCGAGTTCGCTCTCGACGGCGGCGCGCGCCAGGTGCTCGACCTTCGCAAATCGTCCGCCGCGAACACCCAATTAGGCTGGCAGCCGCGGCTGTGGCTGAGTCCGGAAGCGATCGCCGATGGTGCGATCGACTTCCGCGATCCACGCACGCACCAACTCGAATCGTTCGATGGCGGCCATGTCAACAGCGTGTGCTTCCTACCGAATGGCGATCTGCTGGTTTCGTTGGGACTTTTATGGAATGCGCGGTTCGCCAATAAGTTTTTCGCCAAACGCTGGTTGGAAAAGGCCGGCCTTTTGCGGGCGATTGTCGCCGTCAATCGCGGGTTGCGATCCGTACTGGGGCTGAAAAGGTCGGCCCACACCGCTTTGCTGCTGCCAGTCGCGCATTCCCAGTCGGCCGTCGTCCGCATTGCCACTAATGGCGAGCGGACCCTGTGTTGGACGATCCCAGGCGCGACGGCCCCGTCCCATTCGTTGGTGCCACGATCGGATGGCACCGTCTGCTTTATGAACAGTACCAGCGGCAGTGTGATGCACTTCGACCCGAGCGACGGACGTTTGATCTCTTCGACACAGGTGACCGAACGGTTTCTCCGGGGTGGTACGTGGCTCGACGATCAGCGGTTGGTGGTAGGCGACAGCCAAGATTTGATTTTGTTCGACGTGGCAACCCGCACGGTTCTGGACCGGCTCACGATCACCGACAACCCCGACGAGCACGTGTACGACATCAAGCCGTTGCCGGCGCATTTTTCCGAACCCCCCGCCCACTTGGAAACCGTCGTCGCAGTAAGACGTCGTCAAGCCGCTTGACTTCCATCGTGAAATCCCCAGCGCGCAGTTGTAGCCATCGGGAAACTCGACCAAGTCATCCAAATCACTGCGATAGCGTGCGAAGATCGAGTGACTTGGGAGTTCAGCGTGATTCCGCATCCAGACTGCGCCACGGGCAAGGAGTTCGTCACCGACAGCCTCCATTCGTCATGCGGCTCGCAGCACTGCCAGTGGAGCGGCCGGTTCGTGAATCGTGACGGTCTCCTGAGCCTCGGCATGTCGCCGCAGCGTGTGACCGAGAACGAAGAGACTCCACAGTGGAACGGCGAATTCATCCTGACCGCGCTGGAATTGGGTCTCGATTGCGGCGACCCGTTCGGGATCGAGCCAGCCGCATTCACGGAGATGGCGTTGTCGCAGTGTTTCGTGAATGGTGTCGCGCAGCGGGCCACGCAACCAGGAATGCACCGGGATCGAAAAGCCTTGCTTCGGCCGTTCGAACAGCGGTCTGGGAACGTGCCGAGCGAGCAATTCCTTGAGCACGCTTTTGAGGCCGTTCCGATATTTGATGGACGACGCCAGTTCGGCGCCGTAGCGGGCCACGCGAATGTCCAACAACGGGCTGCGGACTTCGAGGGACACTCGCATGGACGCGCGGTCCAGCTTCACCTGCAAGTCTTCCGGGATGTAGTACGTCGCATCGAAGCACGCGGCCTTCGATAACGGGTCGCATCTCAGCCGTGCAAACAGATCACGGATGAGCTGTTCCGGGGCGTCTGCGTCCGCCCCCGGAATGCCGGCCAACGGGAGCGGACCTCCGCACGTCCAGCCGTCGATCAATGTCGCATACAGGCCGGCTTCGTCGCGCGTCTCCAGCAAGCGTTGCAAACGAAGCCCGCGGCGACGATCGATCCACGGTGCCAGTCGCCGCAGCCACGTCCGCGCGAGTGACGGAATCCGTTGGCCGAGCAGCGCCTGACGGAACCAGTCATAACGCTGATAACCACCGAAGAACTCGTCTCCGCCATCACCGCACAGCGCGACCGTGACGTGTTTCTGAACGGCTTCGCACAACAGCAGCGACGGCAGACCCGAACTGTCCGAGTACGGCTGCTCGTAGCTCTCGAAAAAGGCCTCTCGCAGGCCCAACAACCGATCGGCATCGAACGGCAGCGACGTGTGCCGAAGTCCGAGATGTCGCGCGATCGCCGCGGCGTGCGGAGCTTCGTTCTTGTCGGAAATCGCGACGGTGAACATCGGCAGGTCGCCATGTCCCGTCTTTTGGAGATATGCGGCGACCAGCGAGGAATCGATACCGCCGCTCAGAAAGGCCCCGATCGGGACGTCGCTTAACGTCCGCCGTGCGACGGCATCCGCCACCAAGCGGTCGAGTGCTTCGATGTCCAACTCGTGTTGCGTCCCCCAGGCCCAATCCGCGAAGTCATGGTATTGCCGCCGCGCGAGGATTCGGCCGCCAGCGACCTCGACAAACTCACCCGGTCGCACTTGCGTGGTCCGCCGGAAAAACGTGCGCGGCGCGGGAAAGTAACCCCAACGAAAAAAGTACGGTAGTTGTTGGGGGTCCGGCTCCAGACCGAACGGCCGCAGAGCTCGCAGTTCCGAACCGAAGGCGACGCAATCAGGCCCCTCGTGCAGAAACAGTGGCTTCTTTCCCATCCGGTCGCGAACCAGCGTGAGCCGGCCGCTGTGCGTGTCGAGGAACGCGGCAGCGAACATCCCGTTGCACTCGGAGAAGACCGCCGACCCATGTCGTTCGAAGGCTTCCAGGAAGACCTCCGTGTCGCCGGTCGTGCGCAGCGAAAACCCACCCAAGAATCTCGCCGTGAGCTCGTCGGTATTGTAAATCTCACCATTGAAGGCGATGGCCGTGCGACCGCTGGCCGACACCATCGGCTGGTTCGCGCGCGGGTCGAGATCGCGGATCGCCAATCGGCGAAATCCCAGCCACGTCGTCCCGCGCAGGTCGGCGAACCGCCCGTCCGAATCGGGACCGCGATGCCGAATCGAGGCGGTCATGGCGGCCAGACGGCGCTCCGCCCAAGCCGTCGGCTGCGCTAACGAAAGTCCTGTGATACCGCACATCACGCGGCCCTCCTCAAACACGGAGTCTCCGGCAACTCCAACGAAGTCTCCGAAGGACGGATCATGCGTATCGCTCGAAACAGCAGCACCGTTCCGATGACAATGAACGGCAGCTTGCTCAGGACCAGCGACATCGACGCGCCCCACAGGCCGTATTCGGGAACCAGCCAATAGGACGACGCGAACGCCGTCACCAGCGAAACGCACAACAGCGGCAACTGTCCGGTGATGTAGCGTGCCGCCACCAATGCCGACGAAAGCGCACCCGTCACGTACGCCGTTACGGCCAACTGCATAACCGTCTCGAACACATCCGTGTGGATCGCATATTCGGGTTGGAACAACCACATCAGCAGCGTCCGGCCGCCCCAGCGGACGCTCCACACCCCCACGAGGCCCAACAGCAAGTAGATCGTCACCATCTTCAGGAACAACCAACAGAACTCGCGCCCTTGCCCGCTGGCGTGTAACTTGGCCAATCGCGGAATGCAGCTCTGGTCGATCGCACGCACCACGGTGACTCCCACGGTCATTAGAGCGGCGATGGCGCAAAACATTCCCAGTTCCGCCTTGCCCAAGTGCTCTTCGACGAAATACCGCGGGATGTTGGTTTGCAACGACATCAGTAGGCTGATGACTCCCATCGGCAATCCGAGCATTGCCAACGGTCGCAACCGCGACAATTCCCACCGCGGACGAATCTCCGACAGCGCGGCCGTCAGACGTCGCCGGAATGACGTTCCCGACGTCTGGCCCGCGGACTGCAAAATCCACAAGGCACCGGGCACGTCATAAGTCACGATGACGAGCAGTCGCATGGCCGCATAGCCGACCGTACCCCACAACACGCTGCCCGTGAGCCACACTCCCAGGCACAGCGCCACCATCGACGACACACCGTGTAAGATCCTCGACTTCGTGATGCGATCCAAGCGTTCGTGCTGTTGCAGCAAACCATAAAATGTGTCGGCGATCATTTCGAACGCCTTGCACAAGCCGACCGCGCTGATGACCCACAGATCCTCGACGCTGTTGCTGTCCCACCACGCCACACTCGTCACCGTCAACCAACCGGCGAGGCTGCTAAACAGGATCAGGCCAAGATAGTCACCGAAGCGGAACTCGTGCCGGCTGTCGGTCGCTTGAAACCTGCGAAGTTGCAGCGAGGCGAACATCAAAATCGGTCCCGCCACCGCCAAGCCCATCGCATATTGACCAACGATCTCCGCCGTTCCGAGCTTCGCCAGCACGACCAAGATGCCCCATTGGCACATCGCGTTCACGACGTTTCCGGCGAACGTCCACGCGACGTTCTTTTTCAACGACAACGGACGCGGACCTGCGACGGAGCCTGCTTGATCCGCGGCGACGCTCATGTCGGAATCCTTTCCTGAGTGTGCGGCTCGGCCACACAAAAGCGGGACGAACCTTCGGCAATCCCGATGAGTGTGTCAAGATATGGAAAAGCCCATAATCCCTCTTGACCTGTCTTGCAACGAGTCCTAATGTTCCCGCCCCGTTTGCAGAAAGTCCGCCCTAGTCTGGATGGAATTCTGCAGACGACCTTTCACTTCCTCTATCTCCCCTCCCCCCCACGAGCCAAACCGCTGGCATGATTTCCGGCGGGTGGCGTCTGCCCTTCGACTCTCCTCGGAAAGGATCTCTTCATGAAACGTCTGACGACTCTGTTGGCCGTCGCGGCGATGCTGTCGAGCTTGACAGGCTGCTGCTGCTTGTGCCCGTGGTCTGGCAACTCCTGTAATACCGGTTGTGGACCTAGCTTTCCGGGCGGCTATCCGGGCGGCGGTCCGGCTTATGCGCCCCAGGGCGCGTATCAATCGTACGACGCGGTGACGGGCTTGCAGTTGCCGACCACGACGGCCTATCAGCCGGTGGCGGTGGCAGCTCCCGCGGTTTCGCTCGGCCCGATGGAAGCGCTGCCGACGTATCGCTAAGCCGATGCACCATCCCACGCGACTTCCGACTTCTGTGAAGT
>CAZPUJ010000414.1:0-7338 GCA_964589725.1 uncultured Planctomycetaceae bacterium | reverse complement strand
CCCCCCCGCCCAGCAAGAAAAGCTCGACCTGCGAGCGGGCCACGACAAGGGGCGGATTTATCGAGTCGTTTCGACGACGAATGTACGGAGCAGTCCCGAAGTTGAAGCCAGGGGCGTTCGGCCGTTCGACTACCGGCGTCGTCCGACGGATGCGGAGCGCCAAAAGTTGGTCGAGCAACTTCAAAAGCAATTGGATGATCGGAACCGCCTCCAATTGGACAAGATGTCGTACCCCGATCTCGTCAAGGAACTCAGTTCGCCGAATGGTTGGCGACGAGACACAGCTCATCGACTCTTGCTGTGGCGGATGCAGGTTAAGGCGTGGCCAAGCGTGATCGAAGAGCTGCAAGCTGTCGTCGCAAAGGGACTATCGACATTGGGACGATTGCACTCGCTATCGCTGCTCGACGGTCTGAAACAACTCACTTGGACAGACCTCGCCAAAGGGATCGGCGATGCAGACCCTTTCGTGCGTCGCCGCGCGTTGCAGGCTGTCGAAACCTTCGGCGGCGAACTTCCCGACCCGCTCATCAACCAGCTTTCGGGAATGGGCCGCGACCCCGATCCGTTCGTGCGGATGCAGTTCGCGTACACGCTGGGGCATCCGAAGTTCGCGTTGCTCGGCCATGAACTCGGCAAGCTGCTGTATCGCGAGCGGGATGACAAATACGTCGTCGCGGCGGCGATGAGTTCGATTCATGTGAGGAACGTCGCCAGCATCGTGGCCAGCGTGTTCGAGTCGGCCGGCAAAGAACCGTTGCCGCCGCAGTTGGCGAGCACGTTGCTCGGCTTGGCTTCGACGCTGGGCAGCGATCAGGCGTTGCTCAGCTTGATCGAGTCCGTCTTGAGCGGCACGGCGACCAGCGAGTCACAGCCGGTCGTGCTGGCTCAGATGCTTGAAAGTTTGGACCGGCGTGGAACGTCATTAAGCCAGTTGAAAGACGTCAGTCCGCAGCGGCTCGCGCGAGCTCAGCAACAATTGGCCGAATGCATCGACGCTGCGCGGAAGCAAATCTCGAATCTCAAATCCGAAATTTCAAATTCGCCATCCGACGAAGCGATCGCCGCGCTTTCGTTGCTTGGGCGAGAACCGCCACGTCGCGCGGACGACGCTCAATTGATCGGCACGCTTCTGGTTCCGCAGACCTCCGTGCCAGTGCAGACGGCCGCCGTGACGACGCTCGCGCGAATCAATCATGCCGACTCGGCCGCCGCACTGCTGTCCGGTTGGCGGACCTTCACGCCGTCGCTGCGAGCTCAAGTGCTCGACGCGTTGCTCAGTCGTGCGACTTGGACCGATAAGCTGCTGGAGGAGATCGCCACCAAGACGATTTCACCGTCCGACATCGACGCCGCGCGGACACAACGATTGATCGCTCACTCAAACGAAGCCATCCGCACGCGAGCGGCAAAGCTATTGCAATTCTTTGCCAACGCGGATCGGCAAAAGATCGTGGCCGAGTTCGCGGAGAAGCTGAAAGAACTCAACACCACAGGTGATGCGGGCAAGGGGGTGGAAGTCTTCAAGAAACGCTGTGCGACGTGTCACAAACTAATGGACATCGGCACGTCGGTCGGCTCGGACTTGATCTCGCTGACGGACAAATCGATCGCCGCGCTGCTTACGGCGATCCTCGATCCGAACAAGGCGGTCGAGGCGAAATTCCTGGCGTACACAGCGGTCAACAAGCAGGGGCAAGTCGTCTCCGGCCTGATCGCGGCCGAGACCGGAAACAGCATCACGCTCACCGCCGCCGACGGCAAACAGTACACACTGTTGCGAGCGGACCTCGACGAATTCGTCAGCTCGAACAAATCGTTCATGCCCGAAGGACTGGAGAAGGACGTCTCGCCGAGCGAACTGGCGGATGTCATCGCCTTCGTGCAGTCGTCCGGTCCGCCCCCGAAGAAATTCGACGGCAACGCACCCGAAGTTGTGCAACCGTCCCCCGACGGCAGCCTGCGACTCGCTGCGACCAACGCCGAGATCTATGGCCAGACGCTGGTCTTCGAGTCGCAGTTCAAAAACCTGGGCTACTGGGGCAGCGTGGACGACCGAGCCGTTTGGACGATCAACGTCCCGAAGCCGGGCAGATACAACCTGCGTCTGAACTATGCCTGCGACAACAACACCGCCGGCAACGAATTGGTGATCACGGTCGCCGACCAACGCCTGACCTACAAAGTCACCGGTACCGCCTTGTGGGAGAACTACCAAACCTTCATCCTGGGGGACCTCACCCTCAACGTCGGCGAACAGCGTCTGACCGCCCGCGCGACCGAACGGTTGAAGAATCATCTGCTGGACCTTAAAGAACTCCGGTTGGTGTTGACGCCGTAACAGGGGCTTCCAACTTGACTCCCGGACAATTGATTTCTCAGGAGACCGCCATGACCGCTCTGGCCACTCGGCCTCGCGAACACGTCGAGCCGATTCCCGTCGAGCAACGGTTCTCGCTGGGAGCTGTCGAATGGGAAACGTACCAAGCCATCGCCCAGGCGCTGACCGGAAGGCATGTCCGTTTGACATACGATCGCGGAAGGCTCGAATTCATGACCATCTCGGGCAAGCACGGAAACCTCAGTCGGTTGTTCGGCCAGTTGATCGCCGCGATGGCGGATGAGCTTGGCATTCCGCGGCGATCCTTCGGCGACATGACCTGCGACAGCGAATCGGCGATGCGCGGCCTGGAGCCGGACGAGTGTTTTTATCTCGACCACGAGCCGCTCGTGCGCGGCAAGGACGACATCGACCTGTCGGTCGATCCACCGCCGGACTTGGCGATCGAAATCGAGTTGACGAAGTCTCGCCGTAGCCGTATGGGCATCTACGCGGCGCTGCGCGTTCCCGAAGTCTGGCGTTTCGACGGCCAACAGTTGACGGTGAACCAATTGAGCACGGATGGAAACTATGTCGTCAGCGACCGCAGCCGCTACTTTCCGAAGATTCCCGTCGCCGATTTGCTCCGCTTTATTGGGCAGCGAACTCAGACGGACGAAACGAGCCTGCTGAAATCGTTCCGCGAATGGGTGCGGCAACAGATCGCGCCGTGAGTCGGCAGCCGGCAGGAAATGCTTGAGCCGTCATTTCGACAGCTCCTGCCGGAATTCATTCAGCTTTTGCAGCGCGGCGATCGGTGTGAGCTGCTCCAAATCCAGCGACTTGAGCTTTTCGATCACCGGATGATCCGGCTCAACGAACAGCGACAACTGGCGCGACCGCGACTTGTGCTGGCGTGGCGGGATTTTCACGCGTCCTGATTCGTCCATGTGGTCCGCTTCGAGTTGTTCGAGAATCACTTGAGCACGCTCGATGACGTCGCGCGGCAAGCCGGCGATCTTGGCGACATGGATGCCGTAGCTCTTGTCGGCCGGGCCTTCGACGATCTTGTGCAAGAAGATAATCTCGTCTCCTTGCTCGCGAATTGCCACGTTCCAGTTGCTGGCGTGTTGCAGCGTCTTGGTCAGCTCGGTTAATTCGTGGTAGTGCGTGGCGAAAAGCGTACGGCAACGGATGGTATCGTGCAGAAACTCGGTGACGGCCCAGGCCAGCGAGATACCGTCATAGGTGCTCGTGCCGCGGCCGATCTCGTCGAGGATCACGAGGCTCCGTTCCGACGCCGAGTTCAGAATGCGAGCGGTCTCGATCATCTCGACCATGAACGTGCTTTGGCCCTTGGAAAGCTCGTCGCTTGCGCCGACACGGGCGAAGATACGATCGGCGATGCCGATGCGAGCTGCACTGGCCGGAATGAACGACCCGATCTGAGCCATGATGGTCAGCAACGCGGCTTGCCGGATGTACGTGCTCTTGCCGGCCATGTTCGGGCCGGTGATGAGCTGCACGCGGCCGGCGGCCGTACCGCCCTGGCGAGCGGGGGGCGTTCGCCTCCTGATGCATTCAATGCCAGCGGCATTTGTCGTCGGAGCTGCACCGGTCTGATTGTCGACATCGAGTGTTGCCGTTTCGGACCCATCAGGGGGCTGACGCCCCCCGCTCGCCTGTTGACTTGTTCCCAACCGCACATCATTCGGCACGAACGATCCCGACGGCATCAGTTTATCGAGGACCGGGTGTCGGCCTTCGCGGATGTCGAGGATCGGTTCTTCGGTCAGTTCGGGGCGCGAGTAACCTTGCTTGACGGCGAGCGTCGCGAGCGAGGCCAACACGTCGACTTCGGCAAGCACGTCGGCGGTTTGCTTGAGTCGAGTGGTCGCGCGGGCGACGCGCTCGCGCAGCGCGGCGAAGAGTTCTTGTTCGAGCGAGATCGCTCGTTCTTCGGCACGCAGCACTTTGTCTTCGTATTCCTTCAGCTCCGGCGTGATGAAGCGTTCTTGGTTTTTCAGCGTTTGCTTGCGGATATAGTCGGCGGGAATCTTCGCGGCTTGAGCGGCGGTGACTTCCAGGTAGTAGCCGAAGACCTTGTTGAAGCCGACCTTTAAGTTCGGCAGACCGAGCCGTTCGGATTCCTTGGCTTGATACTTGGCGATCCACTCTTTGCCGCCGCGTGCCAGCTCGCGCAGTTCATCGAGATCGGGATGAAAGCCCGAACGAATCACGCCGCCATCGGTCGTCAGCAGCGGCGGCTCTTCGACCAACACGCCGTCGATGTCGGCTCGGACTTCGGCACACAGGTCGAGATTCGCTTCGAGCGTTCGCAGTCCGTCGCTCTGTCGACCCGCGAGTTTGGCTTTCAACTTCGGCAACAAGGCCAGCGACCGCGTGAGGCTGCCGAGGTCTCGCGGCGATGCTCGGCCAATGGCGATTTTCGCCGTGAGACGTTGCAGGTCATAGGTCTCCGCCAGCAACTCGCGCAGATCGCGACAAAAGATCGAGTCGCCCGTCAACTCTTCGACAGAATCGAGCCGACGATTGATCGCGACGATGTCGGTGAGCGGATTCGACAGCCATTCGGCCAACAATCTTGCTCCCATCGGCGATACGGTTTCGTCGAGGTTCGCCAGCAGGCTGTTTTCTCGCTTGCCATCGCGCATCGTTCGCGTGAGTTCCAAACTCGCTCGCGTGGCTTCGTCGATGATCAACGACATGCCGCGACGATACGGCTCCAGCCGGCTGACGTGAGACAACGATGACTTCTGCATCTCCTGCACGTATTCGAGCAATGCTCCGGCCGCCGTCACGCCTGGCGAGGCCGAGTCAACGTCGAAGCCTTCGAGAGTGTTCGTCTCAAAGTGCTTGAGCAACGTCTGCCGACACGCCTCTTCGGCCCAACACCACGCCGGTCGCGGAGTAGCCAGCATTCCCTGCCGCTCGATGATCGGACGCAGCCGCTCGTCAGCTTTGAGATGTTCGGGGAAGAGGCATTCGGCTGGCCGAATGCGCGCGAGTTCATCCGCTAGCCCCGTAGCCCCGGCCCTTGTGGCCGTGCCGATGGGGTTTTGCGGTGAGGACGAGTCGGAATCAATCCGGACACAAGGGCCGGAGCTGCTGAGGTCGGACATGAAAAACCGTCCCGTCGAGACCTCCAACCAAGCGAGGCCGACCAGTCCGGAACGGATCGGCCAAACACTGGCGAGGAAATTGCTTTCGCGCGGGTCGAGTAACGCCTCGTCCGTCAGCGTGCCAGGAGTGACGACTTGCGTCACCTCGCGCTTGACCATGCCCTTGGCGAGCTTTGGGTCTTCCATCTGATCGCACACCGCGACCCGATGCCCGGCGGTGATCAGCTTTCGCAAATAACCTTCCAGCGCGTGAAACGGAAACCCGGCCATCGGAATCGGATTGGCCGAGCCTTTGTCACGACTGGTCAGCGTCAGCCCCAGCGACTTTGCCGCGACTTGAGCGTCCTCGAAGAACAACTCGTAGAAGTCCCCCATCCGAAACAGCAGAATCGATCCGGGATTCTGCCGCTTGACTTCAAGATACCGTTCCATCACCGGCGTGAGATTGTGTGGCGCGGGATTTGTCGGTGCATCGGATGGCTGATTCATGACGTTTTCTCGATGTCGCACCAGCGATCGCGTGCGCGACATGGCGATCATTGCTCCGGGAAGAGCATACTGACGCTCGTGCGGTCGTGGATTGAACGGATGGCCTCGGCGAAGAACGGGGCGACCGAGACGACCTTGATGTTCGAGGGCAGCGGATCGAAGGCGGCTTCGACAGTGTCGGTGATGAGCATCTGCTTGATTTGGCTGTCGCCGATGCGAGGAGCCGCCCCCTTGGATAAGACGGCGTGAGTGACCGCGGCATAGACATCCTTGGCCCCGCGCTGCTTGAGTTCATCGGCCACGTTGATGAGCGTGTGACCGGTGATTGTGAAGTCGTCCACCAACACAACGTTTTTTCCCGAAACATCGCCGATAATTTCCAAGACCTCGACCGTTTCGCTGTGGTCCGCGCGATACTTGTTACCGATCACCACGGGGACGCCCAGAATCTTGGCATACTGCGAAGCACTCTTCGCGAAGCCGACGTCCGGGCTGCACACGACCAAGTCCGGGATGTTCAACTGCCGGATGTAATCGCACAGCACGTGTCGGCCATAAAGGTGATCGACCGGGATGCTGAAGAAACCTTGAATCTGCGGGCTGTGCAAATCCATCGTCAGCACGCGATCACAACCGGCGGCTTCCATGCAGTCGGCGCAGACACGGGCGCGAATTGAGACACGCGGCTCGTCCTTTTTGTCAGCTTTCGAATAGCTGAAGAACGGGATCACGGCCGTCACGTGCTGAGCACTGGCTCGCTTGAGGGCGTCGATCCAGAACAGCAACTCCATGAAGTTGTCGTTGACCGGGAAATGTACTCCCTGGATGACGTACACGTCGCGGCCGCGCACGTTCTCGCGAATGCGGACGAAGACGTTTCCCTCGCTGAAGATGTGAGCTCGCGCCGGAACTAGCGGAACGCCCAGATGATTTGCGACCGCTTGGGCCAACACCGGATTGGCCGATCCGGCGAGCAACGCCAGATCGCCCTGGGGCGGTTGAAACGGAATCGCTCGTGGCCCGGAGAGCTCTGGCCGCGGAGAAGCAGGAGACATTCGGAAACTTTCTCCAGCAAATCGCTGGCAGGTTACGACGACACCACGCGAAATTTAGCGGCGGCGAGCATGATATCGGTGGGCAGGGTGAACTCAAGCAACGTCGATTTGTCAGTGGTCGTTTGTCATTTGTCCCTTGGTCCCTTGCCGGTGTTCGGCGGATTCGGTCTGCTACCGCTCCCGATTAACCCTCAAACAAGCCACCCCGCCGACCTTGCGTCGGCGGTTTACGGGTTTCTGCACTACGTGGCAGTCGATTTCGAGTGGAGTTCAAGTAGTGCAAAAACCCACGAGCCACTGAGGCAAGCTCAGTGGGGTCGCTTGTTTGAGG